>NZ_NTGZ01000189.1 GCF_002551245.1 Streptomyces sp. rh34 | reverse complement strand
CCCGCCCCCCCCGCACCACCGACCCCCGAGGACCCACCGCCATGACCACCCGAGCCCCGCAGTTCCCCGGTGCGCCCGTCGTCCGCAGAGAGGCCCGGGACAAGGTCACCGGCACCGCCCGTTACGCGGCCGACCGCGCGCCCGACGGCTGCCTGTACGCCTGGACCGTCCCGGCCACCGTCGCGGCCGGACGCGTCACCGCCGTACGGGCCGTCGACGCCCTCGCCGTACCCGGCGTCCACTGCGTCCTCACCCATGACAACGCGCCCGCACTCCAGGAGCCCGACGACCCGATTCTCGCCGTGCTCCAGGACGACCGGGTCCCGCACCACGGCTGGCCGATCGCCCTCGTGGTCGCGGAGTCCCTGGAGGCCGCCCGGACAGGGGCCGGGGAACTCCGCGTCGAGTACGCACGCGACGAGCACGACGTGACCCTCACCGACGACCACCCCGGCCTCTACACGCCCGAGGAAGCCAACGGCGAGCAACCCGCCGTCCGGGTGCGGGGCGACGTGGAACGCGCCCTGGCCGCCTCGCCCGTCCAGGTCGACGCCACGTATCGGATGGTCGCGCTGCACAACCACCCCATGGAGCCGCACGCCGCCACCGCCGTGTGGGAGGACGGACACCTCACCGTCCACGACTCCAGCCAGGGCTCCACCAAGGTCCGCCAGAGCCTGGCCCAGGCGTTCGGCCTGGACCAGGACCGGATCACCGTGGTCTCCGAGCACGTCGGCGGCGGCTTCGGCTCGAAGGGCACCACCCGCCCGCAGGGGGTCCTGGCCGCGATGGCGGCCCGGCACACCGGCCGTCCGGTCAAACTCGCCTTCCCCCGGGCCCAGCTGGCGGAGGTCGTCGGCCACCGCGCCCCCACGATCCAGCGGGTCCGGCTCGGCGCGGAGCTGGACGGGGTGCTCACCGCCGTCAGCCACGAGGTCGTCACCCAGACCTCCACCGTGAAGGAGTTCGTCGAGCAGGCCGCCGTGCCCGCCCGCGTCATGTACGCCTCGCCGCACAGCCGGACCGCGCACCGGGTGACCGCCCTCGACGTCCCCACCCCGTCCTGGATGCGCGCCCCGGGGGAGGCCTCGGGGATGTACGCCCTGGAGTCCGCCATGGACGAGCTGGCCTCCGCGCTCGGCCTGGACCCCGTGGAGCTGCGGCTGCGCAACGAGCCGGAGACCGAACCCGACAGCGGCCGCCCCTTCAGCAGCCGCGGCCTGGCCGCCTGTCTGCGCGACGGCGCGGCCCGGTTCGGCTGGCACGACCGCGACCCCCGGCCCGCCGCCCACCAGGATGGCCGCTGGCTCATCGGTACGGGCGTGGCCTCGGCGACGTACCCCGTCCTGGTCTCCCGGTCCTCCGCGAGCGCCCACGCCGCGCGGGACGGCGCCCTGCGCGTCGAGGTCAACGCCACCGACATCGGCACCGGGGCCCGCACCGTCCTGGCCCAGATCGCCGCCGACGCGCTCGGCGTCGCCCCGGAGGCCGTACGCGTCGACATCGGCTCCACCGCTCTGCCCGCCGCCCCGCTGGCCGGCGGCTCCTCCGGCACCGCCTCCTGGGGCTGGGCCGTGCACAAGGCGGCGGCCGGCCTCGCCGCCCGCCTCGCGGAGCACCAGGGCCCCCTGCCCGCCGACGGGATCACCACCACCGCCGACACCGAACAGGAGACCGGGGAGGAGTCCCCGTACGCCCGGCACGCCTTCGGCGCGCACTTCGCCGAGACGGCCGTCGACGCCGTCACGGGCGAGGTGCGCGTACGCCGGCTGCTCGGCGTGTACGCCGCCGGGCGGATCCTCAACGCGCGCACCGCGCGCTCCCAGTTCACCGGCGCCATGGTGATGGGCATCGGCATGGCCCTCACCGAGGGCTGCGGCATCGACCCGGACTTCGGCGACTTCACCGCCAAGGACCTCGCCTCCTACCATGTGCCCGTCTGCGCCGACACGGCCGACATCCAGGCGCACTGGATCGAGGAGGACGACCGCCACCTCAACCCGATGGGCAGCAAGGGCATCGGCGAGATCGGGATCGTCGGCACCGCCGCCGCCATCGGGAACGCGGTCCGTCACGCCACCGGCGCCCGGCTGCGCGAACTGCCCCTCACCCCGGACACCTTGCTGCCCTACCTGCTCTGACCGTGCCGCGGCCGGACACCTCCCCCCACCGGCCCGGACGGCCCACCTGTTGCGCGTCCGGCCCACTCGGCGCACCCTGATGAGTGACCCAGAAGTGATCAGTGCTCACGCTTCGTGTTCGGGGGTCGTTCGTACGACGGGGTGAAGTACGACGGGGTGAAACACGTGGGCCTCGTGGTGAGGAGCCTCGACGATGACCGTTCCACTCGACCGGCACTACTCGGTCGAACTGCAGGTGTCGGCAGAGCGCGTTTCCCAGGTGCGGCGGATCGTGGCCGCACACCTTCGTCACTGGAGTCTCGACCTGCACGTCCGCCCGGTGTGCCGGGCCCTGGACGAGCTCCTGACCAACGTCCACCGGCATGTCGGCGACGGCCACGCCTGCGTCGTCGAACTCCGCTGGACCGGGCGGCACGTGACCGTGTCCGTCGCGGACGACAGTGCCCGGATGCCCCGGCTGCTGCCGGCCGGCGGCGGGCTGAGCCGGGTCATGGCCCTGAGCGACAGCTGGGGCACCTGCCGGACCACCGACGGCAAAGTGGTCTGGTTCACCCGCTACGCCGAGGCGCCGCGGACCGCGGGCCTGCTCCCGTACGCCCCGCTGCCCGGCGTCCGCACCGCCCGCACCCTCCCCCGGGCGGCGCTCGTGTAACCGCCCCGAAAGGCGGCCCGCTCACCCGGCCGACGCGGAGCGTGCCGCCCCCGGCACGCATGATCCGCGTCGGCCGGGTACGTGCGGGGGAGGGGAGGGCCGCGTTGCGCGGACCGGTGCGGCGCGGCACGGTCGGAGTACCGATGCAAGGAGGCCACTGCCATGCCCATCGCGACGGTCAATCCCGCGAACGGCGAACTGATCAGGTCTTTCGACGCCCACGGCGAGGAGGAGACCGAACGCAGGATCGCCGCCGCCGCGGAGACCTTCCGCCAGTACCGCACCACACCCTTCGAGCAGCGGGCCGCCTGGCTGAACCGGGCCGCCGACCTCCTCGACGAGGACCGCGACACCATCGCCCGCACGATGACCGTCGAGATGGGCAAGCCCGTCACGGCGGCCCGCGCGGAGGCGGCCAAGTGCGCGAAGGCGATGCGCTGGTACGCCGCCCACGCAGAGGGCCTGCTCGCCGACGAACACCCGGATCCCGGCGACGTGAAGGACTCCGGCGCCTCCCGTGCGCGGGTCCGCTACCGTCCGCTCGGCGTGGTCCTCGCCGTGATGCCCTGGAACTTCCCGCTCTGGCAGGTGGTGCGCTTCGCCGCCCCCGCGCTGATGGCGGGCAACGTCGGACTGCTCAAGCACGCCTCGAACGTCCCGCAGACCGCCCTCTACCTGGAGGACCTCTTCCACCGCGCGGGCTTCCCCGCCGGCTGCTTCCGTACGCTCCTGATCGGCTCGGGCGCCGTCGAGGCGGTCCTGCGCGACCCGCGCGTCGCCGCCGCCACCCTCACCGGCAGCGAACCGGCCGGGCGCGCCGTCGCCGCCACCGCCGGGGACGAGGTGAAGAAGACCGTGCTGGAACTCGGAGGCAGCGACCCGTACCTCGTCCTGCCATCGGCGGACGTGGAGAAGGCCGCCGCCACCGCCGTCACCGCCCGCGTCCAGAACAACGGCCAGTCCTGCATCGCCGCCAAGCGCTTCATCGTGCACGCCGACGTGTACGACGCGTTCGCCGAGCGGTTCACGGCGGGCATGCGCGCCCTGACCGTCGGCGACCCACTGGAGGAGGGCACCGACATCGGACCGCTCTCCACCGAACAGGGCCGCACCGACCTGGAGGAACTCGTCGACGACGCCGTCGAACGGGGAGCCGGGGTCCTGTGCGGCGGACGCCGTCCCGACAAGCTCGGCGGCGGCCTGGAGAACGGCTGGTTCTACGAGCCCACCGTGCTCGCCTCCATCACCACCGCCATGCGGATCCACCGCGAGGAGACCTTCGGCCCGGTCGCCACCCTCTACCGGGTCGCCGACCTCGACGAGGCGATCCATCTGGCCAACGACACCCCCTTCGGCCTCAGCTCCAACGTCTGGACCCGCGACCCCGGCGAGCAGGAACGCTGCGCCCGCGACCTGGAGGCCGGCGGGGTCTTCTTCAACGGGATGACCGCCTCGCACCCGGCCCTGCCCTTCGGCGGGATCAAGCGCTCCGGCTACGGCCGTGAGCTCGCCGGACACGGCATCCGCGAGTTCTGCAACGCCACCACGCTCTGGTACGGACCCGAGGCGTCCTGACATCCCCGCCCGTGTGCGTCACCCGACGAGGAGACCTGCTACGTGAGCGACCCCCGTACGCCCTCCGCGCCCTCCGCCCTCTCCGACGACGAACTCGCCGCGCTCGACGCGCACTGGCGCGCGGCCAACTACCTCGCCGTCGGCCAGATCTACCTGATGGCCAACCCCCTGCTGGCCCGGCCGCTCGTCCCCGGGGACATCAAGCCGCGGCTGCTCGGCCACTGGGGCACCTCTCCGGGGCTCAACCTCGTCCACACCCACCTCAACCGGGTGATCAAGTCCCGGAACCTGAGCGCCCTGTGCGTGTGGGGGCCCGGCCACGGGGGACCGGCCGTCCTCGCCAACTCCTGGCTCGAAGGCAGTTACTCCGAGACCTACCCGGACGTCGGCCGGGACGCCGAGGGCATGGGGCTGCTCTTCAAGCAGTTCTCGTTCCCCGGCGGGGTCCCCAGCCACGTCGCCCCCGAGACGCCCGGCTCCCTCCACGAGGGCGGCGAACTCGGCTACGCCCTCGCCCACGCCTACGGAGCCGCCTTCGACCACCCGGACCTGACGGTGGCCTGCGTGATCGGCGACGGCGAGGCCGAGACGGGGCCGCTCGCCGCCTCCTGGCACGCCAACAAATTCCTCGACCCGGTCCACGACGGGGCCGTGCTGCCCATCCTCCACCTCAACGGCTACAAGATCGCCAACCCGACGGTCCTCGCCCGCATCCCCGAGGACGAGCTGGGCCGGCTGCTGCGCGGCTACGGGCACGACCCCCTGTACGTCACCGGCGACGACCCGGCCGCCGTCCACCGGGCGCTGGCCGCCGCCCTGGACACCGCCCTGGACCGCATCGGCGCCCACCAGCGGGCCGCCCGCGAGGGCGGCGCGACCGAGCGCCCCCGCTGGCCCATGATCGTGCTGCGCACCCCCAAGGGCTGGACAGGCCCCCGAGAGGTCGACGGACTGCCCGTCGAGAACACCTGGCGCTCCCACCAGGTCCCGCTCTCCGGCGTCCGCGACGACCCCGGGCACCTGCGGCAGCTGGAAGCCTGGCTGCGCTCCTACCGGCCCGCCGAACTCTTCGACGCCGACGGCCGCCCCACCGAACAGGTCCTCGCCTGCGTGCCCGAGGGAACAGCCCGGCTCGGCTCCACCCCGTACGCCAACGGCGGGCTGCTCCTGCGCGACCTCCCGCTGCCCGATCTGGCGGACCACGCCGTACGGGTCGACAAGCCCGGCACCGGCCTCCACGAACCGACCAAGGTGCTCGGCGGCCTCCTGGAGAGCGTCATGGCCGCCACCGACGGCCGCAGGGACTTCCGCGTCGTCGGCCCCGACGAGACCGCCTCCAACCGGCTGGACGCCCTCTACCGGGCCACCGGCAAGGCCTGGCAGGCCGGCACCCTGCCCACCGACGAACACCTCGCCCACGACGGCCGGGTGGCAGAGGTGCTCTCCGAGCACCTCTGCCAGGGCTGGCTGGAGGGCTATCTCCTCACCGGGCGGCACGGGCTCTTCTCCAGTTACGAGGCGTTCGCCCACATCGTCGACTCCATGGTCAACCAGCACATCAAATGGCTGCGCACCTCACGCCGGCTGCCCTGGCGGCGGCCCATCGCCTCGCTCAACTACCTCCTCACCTCGCACGTCTGGCGCCAGGACCACAACGGCTTCTCGCACCAGGACCCCGGCTTCGTCGACCACATCCTCAACAAGAGCCCCGAGGTCGTGCGCGTCTATCTCCCGCCGGACGCCAACACCCTGCTCTCCGTCGCCGACCACGCGCTGCGCAGCCGGGACCACGTCAACGTGATCGTCGCCGGGAAGCAGCCGACCTTCGACTGGCTCACCCTGGAGGAGGCCCGCGCCCACTGCGCGCGCGGCGCCGGCGCTTGGGAGTGGGCCGGGACCGAGGACGGCGGCCGGGAACCGGACGTGGTCCTCGCCTGCGCCGGGGACGTGCCCACCCAGGAGACGCTGGCCGCCGCCGACCTGATCCGCCGCCACCTGCCGGAGCTGGCCGTGCGCGTGGTCAACGTCGTCGACATCGCCCGCATGATGCCGAACGCGGAGCACCCGCACGGCATGCCGGACGCCGAGTACGACGCCCTCTTCACCCGCGACCGGCCGGTCATCTTCGCCTACCACGGCTATCCGTGGCTGATCCACCGGCTCGCCTACCGCCGCAACGGACACGCCCACCTCCATGTGCGCGGCTACAAGGAGGAAGGCACCACGACCACGCCGTTCGACATGGTCGTCCGCAACGACCTCGACCGCTACCGGCTGGTCATGGACGTCATCGACCGGGTACCCGGCCTCGGCGTCCGCGCCGTCGCCGTACGCCAGGGGATGGCGGACGTCCGCACCCGCCACCACGCCTGGATCCGCGAGCACGGCACGGACCTGCCGGAGGTCGTGGACTGGAAGTGGGGCGACTGACAGGGGCTTTCACCGGCCGCCGCCCCTCCGGACCGGCCGATGAGCGATCATGGGCGCCGACCCGAAACCCACCGGAGAGGCCGCCATGAAGCCGCGCTGTGCCGTGATCGAGGACTACCAGTCCGTCGCCACCACCGTCGTCGACTGGTCACCCGTGGCCGCCGACGTCGAGATCGTGACGTTCACCGAGCACCTCGCCACCGAGAACGAAGCGGCCGCCGCCCTCGCCGACTTCGATATCGTGGTCACCCTGCGCGAACGGGTGCCCTTCCCGGCGGAGCTGCTGGCCCGGCTGCCCCGGCTGCGGCTGCTCGTCGCCTCCGGCATGCGCAACTCCGTCATCGACTTCGAGGCCGCGAAGCGGCACGGCGTGGTCGTCTGCGGCACCGCCAGCTCCTCCACCCCGCCCGTCGAGCTGACCTGGGCGCTGCTCCTGGGCCTGGCGCGCGGGATCGTCCCCGAGGCACAGGCCCTGCGCACGGGCGGGCCCTGGCAGTCCACCCTCGGGGCCGATCTGCACGGGCGGCGGCTCGGTCTGCTGGGGCTCGGGAAGATCGGCGGCCGGGTGGCGCGGGTGGGCCGGGCCTTCGGCATGGACGTCCTGGCCTGGAGCCAGAACCTCACGGCGGAACGTGCCGACGAGGTCGGCGCCACGCTCGCCGCCTCCAAGGAAGAACTGCTGGCCTCCAGCGACTTCGTCTCCGTCCACCTGGCACTCGGCGAGCGGACCCGGGGGCTGATCGGAGCGGCCGAACTCGCCCTGATGCGCCCGACCGCGTACCTGATCAACACCTCCAGGGCGGCCGTCGTCGACACGGACGCCCTGCTCGCCGCCCTGGACACCGGCGTCATCGCCGGGGCCGCGACCGATGTGTTCGACACCGAGCCGCTCCCGGCCGGCCACCGGGCCCGCACGGCCCCGCGTCTGCTGGCCACCCCGCACCTGGGCTATGTGTCGCGCGCCAACTACGAGATGTACTACGGCCAGGCCGTGGAGAACATCAGGGCCTTCCTCGACGGGCAGCCGGTCCGCCGCCTGGGCTGACGGCGGCGGGCCCCGTCAGCGGCTTCGGTCAGTAGCGCAGCGCCGCCGCGATCCGGCCGTGGTCCGCGAGCGAACCGTCCTCGACGAAGACCACATCCGCGCCGCTGTCCAGCGCCGCTTCGGCCAGTTCGTCGACGATGTCCTCGCGGACCGTGCCGTCCGCGCTCCGCGCGCTCCCCTCGGGCACCGGCTCCAGGTGCTCGTCGGTCACCTGAACGGCCGCCTGGAAGTGCTCCTCCACCGCGACCAGACCCGCCCGGCCCTCACGGACGGCGGCCCAGACCTCGTCGAGCCCACCGGCGAAGGAGTGGCCGCTGCGGGCGTTGTCGAGCCGGGTCGCGACCTCCGAGGCCGCCCGGCGAGCACCCTCGTCGAGGGCGGGCCGCAGTTCTCTCAGGACCTCGGCGGGCGACAGGTCGGCCGGCGCGCCCTTGGTGACCCGGCCGACGGCGGCCCCGGAGCTCTCGCCGACCCCGTCCAGCAGGGCGAGGGCCGGGGCGAGGCCCATCAGATACAGCGGGCGCGGGTCGTCGGCGAGCACCGTGCGCAGCTTCTCGTCGACGTCGCGGAAGAAGTTCCGCGTCTCCTCGTCGGTGAAGGTGCTAGGGGTGTCCCCGATCCGCTCCTCGCGCTGCGGGTTCGGCGGTTCCTCGGGCGCGGTCAGCGGGAAGCCGCCCACCCTCTCCGGACGGATGCCGTCGCCCGTGCCGATCCACAGCGTGGCGTGGTCGGCGGCGATCGTCAACGCCCGGAAGGGCCGGGTCTGGGCCTTGGCGGCGACGAGGTTGCGCGTGAGGTAGGTGTCGCTGAGCACCACCCGTTCGGGTGCGGTGCGCGGAAGCTGCCAGATCCAGTACTCGTCGGTGGTGGCGAGGAGCACCAGGGAGTCCATCGCCCCGCGCGGGTCCACCTCGCCCGCCGCCCGCTCCAGCTGGTGCATGAGGGCGGCCCGGACCTCGCGGCTGACCTGCGGATCGGCGTCGAGACGGTGTCCGGCGTCGGCCACCAGGTTCCGCAGGCGGACCGGGTCCTGGGCGTTGTCCGGGGCCTTGCGGTGGGTCGGCATGGTCAGGGACAGGGCCGGATAGGGCCGGGTCGCCCGCAGCTCCCGCAACAGGTCGGCGGTCAGGGCGTCCGTATCCATCGTTCCCTCCCAGGGCTCGAACCCGCTCCCGTATGAAGCGGATGCTTCGACGAGTCAATTCATACCTTTTGATCCTAATATGAGCGAGTTGTTGCCCTCGGACTGCGGGAGGTCGCGCGATGTCCACGCTCACGGTGTGGAAGTTCCGGACAGCTGAAGGCGCGGAGGGTGTCGAGGAGGCGCTGAAATCCCTTCAGAAGGAAGGGCTGATCAGGATTCTCGACGCGGCGGTGGTCAGCTGGCCCGCCGACCGGGCCAAGCCGCGCACGAAGCAGCTGCTGAACCTCGTCGGCGCCGGGGCCCTCAGCGGGACCTTCTGGGGCATGCTCTTCGGACTGATCTTCCTCATGCCGCTCCTGGGCGCGGCCATCGGGGCGGCCGCCGGGGCGCTCGGCGGGAAGCTCGCGGACGTCGGCATCGATGACGACTTCATCGCCGAGGTCAAGGAGAAGGTGACGCCCGGCACCTCGGCGCTGTTCCTGCTGACGATGAACGAGGTGCCCGAGCGGATCGGCGCACAACTGCCCGGCGACGGCGCCGAGCTCCTCCACAGCAACCTCGACACCGAGCGCGAGGCGAAGCTCCGCGACATCTTCGGCGACGAGACGGCGTGACCCGCGCACAGCCCGTCACCTCTCACGTCCCCTCACCAGATTGGACGGACCGTCCGTGCGAGCGAACCTCCCCGACACCAGCGGCGAAGGCACCGGGTCATGAGCGCCGCCGACGCGGTGACCGACTCCCTCCAGAACCTGCGCGACCGGTTCGTCGACGTACGGGAGGGGAAGCCGGCCGACTACATTCCCCAACTGGCCCTCGCCGATCCGGACGCCTTCGGCCTCGCGCTGGTGAGCATGGACGGACACCGCTATGTCGCGGGTGAGGCCGAGGTCCCCTTCACTCTCCAGTCGGTCTCCAAACCGTTCGTCTACGCCCTCGCGCTCTCCCTGCTCGGCCTCGACGAGGTGAGCCGCTGGGTCGGCGCCGAGCCGAGCGGTGAGGCGTTCAACGCCATCAGTCTCGAACCCGGTACGGGCAGGCCCGCCAACGCCATGGTCAACGCCGGCGCGATCGTCACCACCGCCCTGATCCCCGACACCCCGGACGAACCCGCCTTCGACCGGATCCTGCACTGCCTCGGCTGTTTCGCCGGGCGCGAACTGGACGTCGACGAAGAGGTGTTCAGCTCGGAGTCGGTGACCGGGGACCGCAACCGGGCGCTGGCGTACCTGATCCGTTCCACCGGCACCATGCCCGTCGACCCGGTCCTGGCGGTCGACCGCTACTTCCGCCAGTGCGCGATCCGCGTCACCGCCGTCGACCTCGCCACGATGGCCGCGACCCTCGCCTACGGCGGCGTGAACCCGGTGACCCGCGAGAGGGTCGTCTCCGCCGAGGTCGCCGCCCGGGTCCTCGCCGTCATGGCGACCTGCGGCATGTACGACGGCTCCGGCGAATGGCTGCTGCGCGTCGGCCTCCCCGCCAAGAGCGGGGTGTCCGGCGGCCTCATCGCGGTGGGTCCCGCCCGCTTCGGAGTGGCGACGTACAGCCCGCCGCTGGACGCCACCGGCGGATCGGTACGCGGCCACGCCGCTCTGGAGGCGATGTCGGATCGCTACGGGCTCCACCTCATGCTCAACCCCGCGCTCCCCGGCTCCACCGTCACCCTCGTCACCACCGCGGACGACCTGCCGTCGGCGCCCTCGACCGGGCGCGAACGGGTCCTCCACGAACAGGTCGGCGTCGTCGTCGCCCAGGGGTCCATCGACTTCACGGCCGCGGAGCGTGTGCTGTACGCCCTGGACGAGTCCGGGCCGGACGGGGGTTCGGTGGTGCTCGACCTGCACGACGTCACGTCCGTCGACTCCGTGGCCCTGGCGATGCTGCACACCGGACTCGCCCGGCTCGCCGCCGACGGGCGGCGCGCGGCGGTTGTGGATCCGAACGATCTGCTGGGCCCGCCCGACCTCGTGCGGGAACGGACCGGCCAGGACCTGCCGCGCTACGCCACCCGTGAAGGCGCCGTCGAAGGCTGCGCGCAGGCCCTGGCCGGGGAGGGCTGAGCCGGTACCGTCGGGTGGGCCGGGACTACCAGATGGCGCCGACCCACTCCGGGTGGTCTATGAACGGGTTCCGGTTGTGCTGGAACCGGTCGAATATGACGTCGTTGCGGCGCTTCTCGAAGGTGTCCGGCGGGTCTTCCTGGCTCCACTGCTTCAGGACGGACAGCCTGCCCATCTTCGGCGTGGACCCGTTGTTCACCTGGTCGTTGGGTTCGAGGTCGGCGAAGGAGTCGTGGCCCTCGTAGCGCACCGCCATGTAGAGGATCATGCGGGCGACGTCGCCCTTGACCTCGTCGCGCGGCTCGAAGGAGTCGCCGTCGGTGAAGTTGCCGGGCGCGTTGCCCAGTTCGCTCCCGCCGTTGTCGAAGTCCTTGTTCCCGCGAGTGGAGTTGACCTGGACGTCGGTGGGCCGCAGATGGTGGACGTCGGTGCCCGGACCCGTCGCCGTGCCGAAGTCGCCGTGCGACTTGGCCCAGACGTGCTCCCGGTTCCAGTCACCCGAGTTGCCGCCGTTGTCGTTCTTGGACTGGGAGCGCCCGGTGTACAGCAGGACGACGTTGGAGGAGTTGGCGGGATCCTCGTCGGTGGCCTTGAGGGCGTCCCACACCTGGCTGTAGGAGAGCTTGGTCTGGTCGCTGATGATCGTGTTCAGGGCGGATTTGAGCTCGGCGCCGGTCTTGCCGAGCGCGTCCTGGTAGTAGGTGTCGTCGAGGGCCGCCGAAGTGGCGGTGTAACGGCCGGGCGAGCCGTCCGACGGGGCCGCGGCGGCGGTGCCGGCGAGCACGGTGACGGCTGCGACCGCAGCGAGCAGTGGACGCGCGTAGAACGAGTGACGACGGGACATGTGGGGGTGTCCTCTCCGGAACGCGGGCGTCGCGGCGAGGCCCCTGGGGGATGCTCGCGCGGCGGCCGTGCGGTAGGTGGTCAGGCGGGAGCCTCCCACACGCACCGTGCCCCACGTGTGAACACGGCGTATCTATCATGTGCAGGTCAAGAATGGGTCCTGTCGGGGCGAGGGGAGGGGCAGCCCGGGGGCGGCAGCTCGGGGCGGCGGGTTCGCCTTACCGCCACTCAGGTACGAGCGGCAGGTCAGACCGGGTGGCAGCGGGCACAGCGGGATACGGTCGCCTGGCACGCGTCCCGCGCGGGGTTGTGGTGGGAAGGCATCGGCTTCCGACCCACCGCGGGGGCTCGTACCTGTCCGACCGGGAGGAAAGCCGTGCCTGCCGACTTCGATGTCGTCATCGTGGGGGCCGGCGCGGCCGGGCTGAGTCTGGCCCACCACCTCTGCGCGCCGGACAGCCCCGTACCGCTGTCGGTGGCCCTCGTCGACGCCCCGCCGGGACCTCTGAGGCCGCCCCCGCGGACCTGGTGCTTCTGGGAGCCGCCGGGCGGTCCCTACGATCCGATCCTGGCCGCCTCCTGGCCCCGGCTGCGGGTCCGGGCGGTGGACGGGGCCCGCACGGTGGCCAGGCTCTCGGCGCTGCGTTACAAGATGTTGCGCTCGGACGCCTTCGAAGCACTGGTCGAGCAGCGGTTGTCCCGTGCGCCGGCCCTGTGCCGGATGGAGGCGACGGTGAGCGAGGTGCGCGGTGTTCCGTCCGGCGGCGGCGAGGTCCTCGCGCGGGGCGCCCTGGGTGAACGGATCCTCGTACGGGGCCGTCTCGTCTTCGACTCCCGTCCGCCCCGCCGCCTGCCGCCCGCACGCACCACACTGCTCCAGCATTTCACCGGCTGGTTCGTCCGCACCGAGCGTCCCGTGTTCGATCCGGCGACCGCGGACCTGATGGACTTCCGCACGCCGCAGCCCGCTCGCGGGCTCTCCTTCGGCTATGTCCTGCCACTGGACCCGCACACCGCGCTGGTCGAGTACACCGAGTTCTCGCCCGCCCCGTTGGACGCCGACGGCTACCGGCGTGCCCTGCGCCACTACACCCACGAGGTGTTGAGGCTCGGGCCGTTCCACGTCACGGCACAGGAGCACGGGGTCATCCCCATGACGGACGGTCGCTTTCCGCGCAAGCGGGCGCGTTCGGTATATCGCATCGGCACCGCCGGAGGCGCGACCCGTGCCTCGACCGGTTACACCTTCGCCGCCGTGCAGCGACAGAGCCGGTCCATCGCCGCGCGGCTGCGCGGCGGACGACCGCTGCGCGTGCCTCCGCCGTACGGGCGGCGGGCGCGTGCGATGGACGCGGTGATGCTGCGGGCTCTGGACAGCGGCCGGGTGGACGGCGCGGACTTCTTCGGCCGTCTCTTCCGCGGTGTGCCCGGCGATCGGCTGCTGAACTTCATGGACGGCGGTTCGCGGCTGCACGAGGACCTGCTCATCGGCTCGCGGACCCCGGTGCTCCCCATGCTGCGGACCCTCCTCGAACTCCCTTTCCGACCACGGCGTGAACTCCCCGAGGCTCCGCCCCCTTCCCCACCGGCCGACCACGAAGAGAGCACTTCATGACCTTGTTGCGCGGTGACGCACTGTCCGCGGCCTTCGACCACGGCTCGGCCGCCTACGACCGCCTCGTCGCGGCCAACCCCGGCTACCACGCCCACCTGCGCCGCTCCGCACGCCGCCTGGGCCTGCCGGAGGGCGGACGCGGGCTGCGCGTGCTCGACCTGGGATGCGGCACGGGTGCTTCCACGGCCGCGCTTCTCGCCGCCGCCCCGCACGCCCGGATCACCGGAGTCGACGCGTCGGCGGGCATGCTGGACCGCGCGGCGGCCAAGAGCTGGCCGCGGGGCGTCGACTTCGTGCACCGCCCGGTCGAGGAGCTGGCCGGACGGCTGGAGAACGGTCCCTTCGACGCGGTGTTCGCCGGGTACCTCTTCCGCAACCTGACCGACCCCGACAAGACTCTCGACGTGGTGCGCGGTCTGCTCGCACCGGGCGGCCGTCTCGCCGTCCACGAGTACACGCTCGGCGGATCCCGCGTTCACCGTTGCGTGTGGAACGCGGTCTGCGCCGCGATCGTCCAGCCCGCCGGCCGCCTCGCCGGGGACACCGAGCTGTACCGCCATCTGAGGCGCAGTGTCATCGCGTTCGACACGGCCCCCGCCTTCGCCGGTCGCCTGCGGCGGGCCGGATTCACCGACGTACGGGTCCTCCCGCTGCCCGGCTGGCAGACCGGGATCACCCACACGTTCACCGGCCGCGTGGGGGAGCCGACGTGATGTTCTCGCGGGACAGCGGAACGGGCCACCGGCGTGGCCGTGACCGGCGGGCGGCCGTGATCCCCGCCCCTGCCGGCCGCGCCCGGTTCACGGGCCGGGCCCCCGCCTGTCTCTTATACACATCT
>NZ_NTGZ01000188.1 GCF_002551245.1 Streptomyces sp. rh34 | reverse complement strand
GCATGGGGGCCAGGCGGCGGGGCTAGGCGGTGCGGGAGGCGCCCTGGGACCGCCGCACGACGGCTGCCCCACGCAGGGCGACGGCGCACCAGACGGCCACCAGGAGCAGCGCGACCGCGGCCAGGCCCGCGACTTCGAGGGGCTCCGGCCGCCAGCCCAAGGACAGCCGGGTACCGATCATGACGGTGCCGAGGAGGACCTCCGACGGGGAGTAGACCGGCACCTTGGCCGCCACCAACCGCAGGATGGCGCCCAGCACCAGGCCGATCACGGCCCAGGCGAGCAGATAGGGCCAGAGCGCCCCCGGGGCGGCGGGCGGCAGGCCGTACTCCTCCGGGCCGATGCGGAACAGCGCGCCGAGCCACCCCAGCGTCACTCCGGCGGCGGTGACGAGCGCCGCCCACAGCGCATGGCGCCACAGCGGGCCGGACCGCACTCGCTCGTCCTCGTGCTCGCCCTGGGTGTCGACGGTGTTCGTGGTCTCAGGAAGATCCATCACACCCGAGGAGACGCTCACCGGCCGCCGATCGTTGCGTCGCGGACGGTGTCGGGTGCATGCCGAGAACGCTACGGCCCGTCCGGAGGACCGTAGTTCGTCGGTGAGGAGCCCGGCATGATCCGAACGGGAGGCCCTACGCTCCCGTACATGAGCAAGGACCATGACGACGAGCCGATATTCGTCCGCTCGAACTGGGGGACAAGTCGATACGTCTACAACCCGAACCATCCGATCGGTGTCGCCCTCATCATCGGATCCCTGCTGTTCGCCGCCGGGGGCATGTACTACCTCTTCGCGAGTTCTTCGTGGAGCGAGGGCGAGTTGCGCGAGGCCGTGCACTCGGCCGTCCGGGACCTGGAGTCGGAGCGGCACACCTTCAGCACCTGGACCGGCGGTTACGACCGTCTGATCCGCGACGCGCTGGAGGAGAGCGGCGAAGGCCCCTCGACCGGTGGCGCGGTGTACGTCGACGACGCGAACGATCCCTACGACGAGGACGCGGACCCGTCCGTCGACCTGTTCGAGGTCACGGCGAAGGACGTCGACGCCACGTTCTGTCTGAGCGTGTCGCCGCCGGAGCCCGAGTCGGCGCTGGAGAACATCACGGTCAGCCTCTCCATCACCGTCGCGGAGGGCCGGTGCTGAAACCGGCCGCCATGCGCCGGTGCGCGACCAGCGCGGATTCGGGCTTGCGGCTGCCGCTGCGGCAGCTTCTACGGTCATGACCAGGGCCGGAAGAACCGGCCCGGCAAGGCGCTTCGTGAGGGAGTGACGATGGACTGGCCGATCGCGGAGGTCGCCCGGATGTCGGGGGTGACCGCCCGGACCCTGCGGCACTACGACGAGATCGGTCTGCTGCCGCCGGCCCGGATCGGCTCCAACGGCCACCGCTACTACGAGGAGCACCAGCTCCTGCTGCTGCAGCAGATCCTCGTACTGCGGGCACTGGACGTCGGGCTGCCGGAGATCGGCAGGGTCCTCGCCGACCGGGTCGACACCGTGGAGGCCCTGCGCGGACACCATCTGCGGCTGCTCGCCGAGCGGGACCGGCTCGACGCGCTGGCCGCGACCGTCTCCCGCACGATCGCCGAGCTGGAACAGTCCAGGAAGGACGGTATCGCCATGACCGCCATCAACCGGCCGGAGAACCTGTTCGAGGGCGTTCAGCCCTCCCGGTACGAGGAGAACCTGCGCGACTTTCCCGGGCTCGCCGAGGAGGCCGGCCGACGGGCCGCCGCCATGACCCCGGCAGAGGTCGAGACCGGACAACGCGAGCGCACGGCGCTGATGATCCTGCTGGCCGAGCACATGGCCGCGGGCACCCCGGCCGATGCCGGGCCCGTACAGACCGAGATCCAAGCGCAGTACCGGGCACTCGCGACACTGCACCCCGTGTCCGCCGAGGAGTTCCGTGCGATCGGGCGCTCCTGTGTGGACAACGAGCAGTGGTGCGCCGCGTACGAGGCCATCGCCCCGGGCCTGGCCTCGTATCAGCGGGACGCCATCGCCGTCTACGCGGACGCCCGGCTCACCTGACCGGCGCCCGGCCACCGCCGGACGACCCGGCGGCGGCCGTCAGCGGTGACCGGTGCGGGCGGGCCGCTCCGCGGCGTATCCGGTCAGCGCTCGCCGGCGAGGTCGAGGTCGCCCCGCGCCGCCGGTGCGGGGCCGGCCTGCTCTTCGGTGCGGCGCCACGGGCGGGCGAGCGAGGTGGACAGCGGTCGCCACCACGGCTCCACGGGGAGGGCTCCGGCCGGCTCGAACGGTTCACCCGGCCGAGGGAACGCCACCGCCTGCCCGGCCTCCTCGCCGGCGTCCTTCGTCCATTCGCCCGGCTCCGCCCAGGCGTGCGGCGCCAGATTGAAGGTGCCCCAGTGGATCGGCAGCAGCACACCGTGGGGGCGGCCGCCCTGGAGGTCCAGGTGGGCGCGCATGCCTTCGGCGGGGGTCATATGGATGTCCGGCCAGTACTCCGAGTACGCGCCGATCTGGATCATGGTGGCGTCGAAGGGCCCGTGCTCGGCGCCGATGTCCCGGAAGCCGGGGAAGTAGCCGGTGTCCCCGCTGTGGTAGATGCGGTGCTCGGGCCCCGTGACGGCCCACGAGGCCCACAGGGTGTGCTGCTGGTTGCGCAGCCCGCGACCGCAGAAGTGGCGTGCGGGGGTGGCGGTGAGGCTGATTCCGGCGACGGTCGCGGTCTCGTTCCAGTCGAGCTCGTGCATCCGGCTCGCGGGTACGCCCCAGCGCTCCAGATGGGCTCCGACCCCGAGCGGCACGGCGAAGACCGTGTCGGTGCCGGCCAGGGCGCGGATCGTCGGCAGGTCGAGGTGGTCGTAGTGGTCGTGGGAGATCACGACCACGTCGACGGGCCCGAGCGCGGCCAGCGACAGCGGGGTGGGGTGCAGGCGCTTCGGCCCGGCGAACGGGAACGGGGAACAGCGCTCGCCCCAGACCGGGTCGAACAGGATCCGTCGGCCGTCGATCTCCGCCAGCACGCTGGAATGGCCCATCCAGGTCAGCCGGAGACCGGTGGCAGGAGGCACGGCCAGATCGGCGAGGGTCGTGCCGTGGACGGGCACGGTGCCCGTAGGCATCCTGCGGGCCCGCTGCTCCTTGTGGAAGTAGATCTTGGCGAATTCGACGGTGGACCCGGAGGGCCTGGTCCGGGCCCCCACCGGGTTCTGGAACGCTCCGTCGACGAAATGGGGCGAGCGGCGGATGCGCTCCATCCGTGCTCCGGCCGGATCGGCTCCGAAGGACTCGGTGCGCATCGAGCGCAGTTTCGTGCGGAGTGGAAGCAAGTAGTCAGCGCCGGTCACAACATCTCCTGAGGGAGTCGGTGTCGTCTCATTATGATCGGCCCGTACGACAGGGCGAGCAGAAGATGCTGAACGGGGCAACCGGCCCGGCCGGCGGTGTCGTCAGCCACGTGGTTGCCCGTAGACGTGGTCGATGCGCAGGGTGAGCAGCACCCTGCGGTCCCGGACCATGGCCCGCCGGTAGTCGTCCCAGTCGGGGTGCTCTCCCCTGACGTCCCGGTAGAGCGTGATCAGCGCCTCCACCGTGGCGTCGTCCGGTGCCAGGGCGGGCGGGGTCAGTTCGGCGGTCCCGTCGGCGACGGTCCAGGCCCAGCGGTCGTCACTGGTGACGTGGTAGCTCGCCCGGGGGTCGCGCCGCAGGTTACGGGTCTTGGCCCGGCCCTCGGTGATCGAGACGCGGACCACCTGCTCCTCCGGATAGAAGGCGTGATTGACGTTGGACAGCTGGGGGCGTCCGTCCTGCTTCAGAGTGACCAGGACTCCGCCGTCGTGCTCACCGAAGAGACGGAGCAGTGCTTCCTGTGCCGGTTCGATTCGCGTCATGCAGAAGGCAACGTCCTGGCGGTGCGGAGGATTCCGGTGCGCCGTGTCCCCCGTCCCCCGTCACCTCCGTCGGACGCCGTCCCACCGTCGCTGACCTGGCGCACTGGTTAGGGTGAGCCGGTGACCAGGGTCCGGTTGAACGTGGCGGAGCGGCGTGAGGAGCTGCTGCGCGCGGCGGTCGGGCAGATCGAGGCCCGCGGGGTCTCGTCCGTGCGGATCGCCGATGTGGCCTCGGTGCTGGGCGTGAGCAACGCGCTCGTGCTCTACCACTTCTCGACCAAGGAGAATCTGGTCGCGGCGGCTTTCGCGTACGCGGCCGAGGCCGACCTCGCCCATCTCCGCAAGCTGCTGGCCGGTCGCACCAGCGCTGTACGACGGCTGCGGACGGCCGTGCGGTGGTACGCGCCGACGGGGCAGGCCAAGGGCTGGCGGCTGTGGATCGAGGGCTGGGCGGCGTCCCTGCGCGATCCCGCTCTCCGGGAGGTCGCGGGCGACCTGGACCAGCGGTGGAAGGCGGAACTGGCCCGGGTCATCGAGGAGGGCGCCGCGGCCGGAGAGTTCCGGTGCGAGGATCCCCGGTCGACGGCCTGGCGGCTGACCGCCCTGCTGGACGGGATGGCGGTGCAGACGACCTCGTACGCGGGTCCGCTCTCCCGGACCACGATGCTGCGGTGGACCGATGAGGCGCTCGCCCGTGAGCTGGGCATCGACCTGGCGGAACTGACCCGTCCGTCGGCCGCCGATCCCCACGGAACGGACCCTTCCGCGACCGGCTGACGGCAAGTCCGGGCCAGGCCCGAACACCCGGCGCACCAGCCCCGCCGGGTCACCCGCCCGGCCCGCCCCCCGACCCCTCGGCCTGGGTCCTCGGCCCGGCCCGCTGCCCCCGGCTCCTCGGGTCAGGTCTGGCGCACCGGTGCGTAGGCCGCCCCATCCAGGCCGAACGTCCAGGCAACGCCGTCCTGAGCGGTCCGGGTGGCGGGCGGCACGCGCAGCCAGTAGGTGCGGTACGTGCCGTCCGGCTCGGGGGTGGAGTTGACCACCTCGACCATCACCACGTCCTCGTCTCCGGCAAGGGCGATGCGCCAGAGGATGCCCGTCTCGTCGCGGTGGACGGGTTCGGCGCCCGACTCGGTGAGATACCGGTCGTAGCCGTAGAACTCCAGCATCACGCGGCGCAGCTCCGCGTTCTCCTCGGCGCGGATCCGCTCGGGCGTCAGGGAGGACAGCTCGGCCAGGAACGCGGCGGGAACGGGCATGCCACGCCAGGCGTGGAGGGCGAATCCGTCCCCGTAGGCGAGGGCCGGTCCCTCGCCGTGGTCGAGGCGGCCCGCCTCGTCGCGGTGGAGGACGTCGGGCCGCTCACTGATGACCACGGCGTGCTCGTAGGGCCACCACCAGCCGGCGTTGCGGGCGACCTCCGCGAGGCCCGCCAGCCGGTCGCCCCGCCCGTCGAAGGCGGCGAGCCAGGCGGCGTCGTGCTGGCCGAGCACGGCGTCCAGGAGCACCAGCCGCACGGCCGTCTCGTCTTCGGGCCGGGGGGCCAGGTCGGCGACGACACCGGTCCGTATGCGCTCGGCGAGTGCGCCCGTGGTCTCCCACAGCTGGGCTCCGGTGGCGGACCAGAGCGCCGACCAGCCCGCCGGGCCCAGCTCGTCGTACATCCGGCGGCGTTCCTCGGCCCACGGGCGGGTGCGGACCTCCTCGCGCACCGACCGTCCGGCGTCGGCCAGCTTCTCCACCGTTTCGACGGCGGCCCGGGGCGATGCGGCCCAGATGATCCGGTCGGGCTCGGCCAGGCCGGCGGTGCGATAGGCGCGCCGCACCCCGGCCTCGGCCGCCGCCCGGTCCGCCCGGCCGGTCGCCGCCGCCACGCTCCGCCAGGAATTCACGTTCTGCATCGGTTGTCCCCGTCCCCTGCTGTGCTCGTTCTGGATGGCTGTGCTCGTTCTGGAAAGCCGTGCTCGCTCCGGCATCGCGGAGCGGTCAGTCCGCCACGACGCGGATCGCGCCGGGTGCGTACTCCCGCTGCCGCACGACGCGGAACCAGCCCTTGGGGAGCGGGATCGCCGCGTGCTCCTCGTGCACCACCCGCCCGCCCTCGGGGAGATGGAGCAGCATCGGGCCGAACCGGCCCGCTTCCCGGATCAGCCGGCCGGGGCCCTGCACCGCGTGGGCGTGTCCGGTGACCTCTCCCAGCGCGAGCACCAGCCTCCCCCGCCCGTCGCGCAGTTCGCCCGGGGCCTCCAGGAAGGGGGCGGGCACCGCCGACTCCGCCAGCTCCATGATCAGTACATCGCCCTGCCGGTACACAGAAGTCTCCCCTCGGTCGCGGCACCCGCTGTGCCGGCCATGGGAAAAACGCTACGGGCAGGGTCTGACAACGGACCGACGCGGCGGCCGTGGACGGGGTCCCGGTCGCAGCGCTGTCAGTGCGGCTTGATAAACCTTGCGGACATCAGCCGTCCCCAGGATCAGGAGCTCAGGGCCATGTACGGTGCGCAGCATCTGCAAGAGTTCGGCGGCCTTCCGGCCGTCGACTTCCAGCACACGACCGACGAGGGCTCCCGGCCCGCCGCGGACGCCGTGGCCTGGCGTGTCTCCGTCGACCCGTACGACGACGACCGGCCCTGGGAGGAGGAGTTCGCCGACTTCCTGGACAAGGTCGATCCGGCCGGTGTCCGGGCTCTGATCATCGGCCAGTGGGGCGAGGCGTACGACGAGAACTCCTCCATGCCGATCAACCTGGTGATCGCCGCCGCCGACCGGCTGACCTCGCTGGAGTCGGTGTTCGTCGGTGACCTGGAGGCGGAGCAGGCCGAGATCACCTGGATCGAGCAGTCGGACGTGACGGCGCTGCTGACCGCCTTCCCCGCCCTGACGGAGCTCGGCGTGCGCGGCGGCTCCGACCTGGTGTTCCCGCCGACGAAGCACGAGCGGCTGCGGTCGCTGACCGTCCAGGCGGGCGGGCTGCCCGTCGAGGTGGTGCGGGGGGTGCTGGACAGCGAACTGCCCGCGCTGGAGCGGCTGGACCTCTGGCTCGGAGTCTCCGCCTACGAGGGGAACACCGACGTCGCCGACCTCGCTCCGCTGCTCTCCGGCACCCGTTTCCCCCGGCTGACGCACCTGGGCGTGCGCAACAGCGAGATCCAGAACGAGATCGCCGCGGCCATCGCCTCGGCTCCGGTCGTCGCCCAGCTGCGGGCTCTCGACCTGTCGAACGGGACGCTGGGCGACGAAGGGGCGGCCGCCCTCCTCGAAGGGCAGCCGCTGACCCACCTGGAACTCCTCGATCTCCACCACCACTTCCTCACCGACGCGATGGCGGAGCGGGTGCGTTCGGCCCTGGAGCCGCACGGGGTGCGGGTCGATCTCTCCGAGCCGTGCGAGCCCTGGGACGACCGGGGCGCCGAGGGCCGCTACACCGCCGTCTCGGAGTAGGGCGCCATGACGTACATCGGCATCCAGCACGTCGACCGCTTCCACGGGCTGCCGGTCCACACCCCGGCGCCGTCGACCGGGTTCCTGCCCGCCGCCGACAGCGTGGCCTGGCGGTTGGAGTGCGACTACGGGGAGGACAGGGACTTCGCCGACTGGTGGCAGGAGTTCCTGGACACGGTGGACACGGCCCGGGTCCGGGCGCTCGTCATCGGCCCGTGGTGGAACGGCGAGTACACGCCGTTCGCCCCGGTGATGGAGCTGATCGTCGCCCACGCGGACCGCTTCCCGGCCCTGCGCGGACTCTTCCTCGCCGATGTGGTGGGCGAGGAGTGCGAGGTTTCCTGGCTGCGGATGTGCGACATCACCCCGGTGCTCGAAGCGCTGCCGCTGCTGGAGGAGTTCGCCGTGCGTGGCTGCGGCCGGGAGGGGCTGGGGCTGCGCCCGCTGCGCCATACGGCACTGAAGTCGCTGCGCTTCGAGTCCGGCGGCCTGCCCGGCGGGCTGGTGCGGGCGGTCGCCGCGAGCGAACTGCCCGCGCTGGAGCGGCTGGACCTGTGGTTCGGCAGCTCGTGGTACGGCGGGGACGCCACCCTCGACGACATCGGGCCGGTCCTGTCGGGCGGCGTGTTCCCCCGGCTGCGCCACCTGGGGCTGCAGAACAGCGAGATCCAGGACGAGATCGCCGCCGCGGTGGGTTCCGCGCCCGTCGTCGCCCAGTTGGAGACCCTGGCGCTCTCGATGGGCACCCTGAGCGACACGGGCGGCGAGGCCCTGCTCAACGGGCAGCCCCTGAGCCATCTGTCCACTCTGGACCTGCGCCACCATTACCTCACCGAGCCGGTGCTGGACCGCGTCAGGGCCGCGTGCGCCCCGGCCGTCGTCGAGGCGGGCGAGGCCGAGGAGGACTACGCGGACCCGGACGACGAAGACGACGAACCGGAA
The DNA here is from genome assembly GCF_002551245.1 of Streptomyces sp. rh34. Lineage (GTDB taxonomy): Bacteria > Actinomycetota > Actinomycetes > Streptomycetales > Streptomycetaceae > Streptomyces. The sequence continues at coordinate 6,207 of NZ_NTGZ01000188.1, read as the reverse complement.
CGCTATGTCGCGGTCAGTGAGTAGCGGCGGGGACGGCCCGGTGCCGCGCTTCGCGGTCGTCGGCAATCCGGACAACCGCCGGGTCGCCTTCTTCGAGGAGGCCGTGCGCTCCGCCGGGCTGCCGGCGGCCCGGGTGGTGCCCTGGCTCCAGGTGCTGCGTGGCGAGGCGGTCTTCGCGGCGGGCGAGAGCGTCCGGATCGATTCGCCCGGTGAGGACGCCGAAGTGGAGCGGCTGCTCCGCGGGGTCGACGACCCGACCCGGGTGGAGGGTTCGGCCCGCTGGTACGCGCGCTTCACCGCGGCCGTGAAGGCGGTGGCCGGCGCGGCCTCCGCTGCGGGCGCCGAGCTGCTGGGCTCCCCCGGTGACATCGCCGTGCTCTTCGACAAGCGGCTGTGCCACGGGCTGCTCGACCGCGCGGGGGTCCCCGTGCCCGCCTCGCCGACGTCGGGCCCGGGGGCGGCCCCGGTGCGCGGCTGGTCCGACGTACGGGAGTCGCTGCGCGAACACCGGATGCCCCGGGCGTTCGTGAAGCTCGCACACGGCTCCTCGGCCTCCGGGGTGCTGGCGGTGGAGACGGCGGGGCCCGGCCGGGTCCGGGCGAGCACCTCGGTGGAGCGGGACGCGTCGGGGCGGCTGTTCAACTCGCTTCGGGTGCGGCGCTACACCTCGGAGGCGGAGGTCGGCGCGGTCGTGGACGCGCTGGCCCCGGACGGGCTGCACATGGAGCGCTGGCTGCCGAAGGCGTCCCAGCGGGGGCGGGCCGCGGATCTGCGGATCGTGGTGGTCGGCGGCCGGGCGACGCACGCCGTGGTGCGGACGAGCACGAGCCCCATGACCAATCTGCATCTCGGCGGCGCGCGCGGCGACCTCGACGAGGCCCGGGCCGCCGTGGCGGCGGCCGGCGGCTGCTGGCGCGAGGCGCTGACGATGTGCGAGCGGGCGGCGGCCTGCTTCCCCGGGACGCCCTGTGTGGGCGTCGACCTCCTGCCCACGGCCGGCTGGCGGCGCTTCGCCGTCGGGGAGGTCAACGCCTTCGGCGATCTGCTGCCCGGACTGACCGGTCTGCCGGGCAGCGGCGCCGAGGGCCTGAACACCTATGCGGCGCAGGTCGCCGCCGTACTGGACCGAGCAAGGAACCACCGTGCCGTCACCCCTTCCTGACCCCGACACGTCCCGGCCGCCCGGCGGGTCCGGCCGGCCCGACATGAGCGAGGTCGTGGGCAGCCACGATCTGCTGCTGGTCACCCTGGACACGCTGCGCCACGACGTCGCCGTCGAGCTGGCGGCCGCCGGGCGCATCCCGAACCTCGCCCGGCATCTGCCCGGCGGCGTCTGGGAGGAGCGGCACGCCCCGGGCAGCTTCACCTACGCCTCGCACCAGGCGATGTTCGCCGGGTTCCTGCCGACGCCCGCTTCCCCGGGGCCGCATCCCCGGCTGTTCGCGGCGCGGTTCGCGGGCAGTGAGACGACGGCGGAGGGCACGTTCGTGTTCGACACCCCGGATCTGGTGTCGGGGCTGGCCGCCGAGGGCTACCGCACGGTGTGCGTCGGCGGGGTCGGGTTCTTCAACCGTCAGGGGCCGCTCGGTTCGGTGCTGCCCGGGATGTTCCAGGAGAGCCACTGGGAGCCCGGCTTCGGCGTCGCCTCGCCCACCTCGTTCGAGCAGCAGGTGGCCAGGGCGGAGGAGGTCGTCGCGGCGCTCCCCCGGGAGCAGCGGCTGTTCCTCTTCGTCAACGTGTCCGCCCTGCATCAGCCGAACTGGTTCCATCTGCCCGGGGCGACCCGTGAGGCGGGCGACTCCCGGGCCACGCACGCGGCGGCCCTGGAGTACGTGGACCGGCACATCGGCCGCCTCTTCGCCGCGGCGAGCAGCCGCCGCCGGTGCTTCGCCATCGTCTGCTCCGACCACGGCACCGCCTACGGCGACGACGGCTACACCGGTCACCGGCTCGGCCACCCGGCCGTCTGGACCGTCCCGTACGCCCACTTCCTCCTCGAACCACTCGACGCTGTCGAACCACTCGCACCTCGCGCACCGCTCGACCCGGGGGCCGCCCGATGACCACCACCACCGCCGAAGCGGCCGCCGCCGGGCTTCCCGCCGTCCGGCCGTACGAGAGTTACGTCTACGCCTATCCGCACAAGACGGCCTACCGGCCGCTGGAGGACCGCCCGTCGCTGCGGTCGCTGTGGGCGGCGGAGCCCAAGGACGCGCTCTCCCTCTATCTCCACATACCGTTCTGCGAGGTCCGCTGCGGCTTCTGCAACCTGTTCACCCGGATCGGCGCGCCCGAGGAGCTGACGACGCGCTATCTGGACGCGCTGGAGAAGCAGGCCGTGTCCGTGCGGGACGCGCTGGGCGGCGAGGGGCCGGTGCGGTTCGCCGCGGCGGCGTTCGGCGGGGGCACGCCGACGTTCCTGACCGCCGGGGAGCTGGAGCGGCTCTGCGACATAGCGGAGAAGCGGATGGGCGCCGAACTGCGCTCGGTGCCGCTGTCGGTGGAGACGTCCCCCTCGACGGCGACGGCGGACCGGCTGTCGGTGCTGGCCGACCGGGGCACGACGAGGATCAGCATCGGTGTGCAGAGTTTCGTGGGCGAGGAGGCGCGGGCGGCCGTGCGCCCGCAGCGCCGCGCCGATGTGGAGGCGGCGCTCGGCCGGATCCGCGAGGCGGCGATCCCGGTGCTGAACATCGACCTGATCTACGGCATCGACGGGCAGACCGAGCGCAGCTGGCTCGCCTCGCTGGACGCGGCGCTGGCCTGGCGGCCGGAGGAGCTGTATCTGTATCCGCTGTACGTCCGCCCGCTCACGGGTCTGCACCGGCTGGGTTCGGCGGCCGGCGCCGAGGCGGAGGCGCTGGAGCAGACCGCCTGGGACGAGCAGCGGCTGCGGCTGTACGCGGTGGGGCGGGACCATCTGCGGGCGCACGGCTACGAGCAGGTGTCGATGCGGATGTTCCGGCGGGCCGGCGCCCCTCGGGAGCAGGAGGGTCCCGAGGACTACGCCTGCCAGACCGACGGCATGATCGGCCTGGGCTGCGGGGCCCGTTCGTACACGGCGGCCCTGCACTACTCCTTCGACTACGCGGTGGACATGCGGGAGATCCGGTCGATCATCGACCGCTTCACCGCCACCGAGGACTTCTCCCGGGCCGAGGTCGGCCGGTACGTCGACGCCGACGAGGCGCGACGGAGGCATCTGCTGCAGTCGCTGCTCCAGGCGGCGGGGCTGCCGGTCGCGGACTACCGGGCCCGGTTCGGCACGGATCCGGACGCGGACTTCCCGGCCGAACTGGCGGGGTTCGCGGCCCGGGGCTGGCTGGACCCATCGGCGCCCGAGGGGTTGCTGCGGCTCTCCCCGCGAGGTCTCGCCCACTCCGACGCGCTGGGTCCGGCGCTGTTCTCCCCCGGGGTGCGGGCCGCGATGGCCGCGTACGAGCGGAAGTGACCGGGCCGTGGACCTGACGATCCTCTACCGGGGCCCGCTGGCCTCCTGCGACTACGACTGTCCGTACTGCCCGTTCGCCAAGCGGCGGGACAGTCGCGCGCAGCTGACGGCGGACCGGGAGGCGCTGGAGCGGTTCTCCGGCTGGGCCGCGGCGCGGACCGACGACCGGCTGTCCGTGCTGTTCACCCCGTGGGGCGAGGGCCTGGTGCGCTCCTGGTACCGGCGGGCGCTGACCGAGCTGTCGCGGCTGCCGCACATCGGGCGGGTGGCGATCCAGACGAACCTGAGTTGCCGCACCGGATGGCTGGCGGAAGCGGATCCGGAGCGGATCGCGCTCTGGTGCACCTACCACCCGGGGCAGACACCGTACGAGCGGTTCCTCGGCCGGTGCCGGGAGCTGTCGGGGCTCGGGATCCGCTACAGCGTGGGGGTGGTGGGCTTCGACGCCCATCTGGAGGAGGCGCGGCGGCTGCGGGCGGCGCTGCCGGATGAGGTCTATCTCTGGGTGAACGCCGCCGAGGGGCACACCTACACCGACGAGGAGGCGGCGCGGTGGACGGAGCTGGATCCGCTGTTCCCCTACAGCCGTGATCCGCACCGTTCGGCGGGGCTGCCCTGTCGGACGGGCGAGTCGGTGATCTCGGTGGACGGCGACGGCACGGTGCGGCGCTGTCACTTCGTCAAGGCGGAGCTGGGCAATCTCTACGACGGCAGCTACCGCCGGGCGCTCGTCCCGCGCGCCTGTCCGCTCGCGGTGTGCGACTGCCACATCGGTTATGTGCATCTGGAGTCGCTGCCGCTGTACGACGTGTTCGCGGGCGGTGTCCTGGAGCGGATACCGGCGGGCCACCCCCCGGGCGCGGGCACGCCGCCGGGCGGGCTCGTGGTGCCGAGCCCGCCCCGGCGTTCACTTCCGCTGCTGGAGCCCTGACCGTCTCGAAAGGACGACAGACCCTAGAGCGGCAGCAGGTCCGGGCGCTTCGCCTCGACGTGGTCGCCGGAGGACTCTCCGCGCAGCCGTCGGCCGATCCAGGGCACGAGGTATTCGCGGGCCCACTGGATGTTGTCGCGCCGTGCGTCGAAGGGGCTGCGCTGGGCCTGCGGCGGCCAGGGCTGGTCGGGGTCGGCGGGCACGTCGTGGCCGAGGACCTGCGCGGCGCGCAGCGCGACGCGGGTGTGTCCCTCGGGCGACAGGTGCAGCCGGTCGTTGTCCCACGCGCGCCGGTCCTGGACGGAACGCAGCGACCACAGGTCCAGCACGGGGCAGTGGTAGCGGTCGGCGATGGCCCGCAGATGGACGTTGTACGTGGCGATCTTGCCGCGCATGTGACGCAGCACCGGAACGCCCCGGGTGTCGAAGCCGGTGGTGACCATGACCGTGCCGACGGCGTTGCTCAGGTCGGCGACCGCGCGCTCGAAGCGCTCGGCGAGGTCGTCGGGGTCGGTGCCGGGCCGGATGATGTCGTTGCCGCCCGCGCAGAAGCTGACCAGGTCGGGGGCCAGTTCCTTGGCGCGCGGGACCTGCTCCTCGACGATCTGGTCGAGGAGACGTCCTCGTACGGCGAGATTGGCGTAGCGGAAGTCCCCGTGCGGGGAGTCCTCGGGGCCGGCCGCCTCGTCGGGGGCCGGGAGCCGGTCGGCGAGAAGCACCGCGAAGCGGTCCGCCCAGCCGAGATAGGTCCCGTCGGGGCCGGGGTCGCCGACGCCCTCGGTGAAACTGTCGCCAATCGCCGCGTACGACCCGATGATGTGCTGCTGGTTGTTTCTCGAATCGTCTGCCACAAGGACTTATCCTGCATCGTGCGATGTGACCTACGCGACCGTAATACGGGGTTGACTGGTGGTGAGATAGACCACCCGGTCAGTATTTGGTAAAGCCGGAATAAGTGGAGGGGCGGTGCGCCACCGCGCACCGCCCCTCGATCACTGTGTACCGCGCTCGGTCAGACGGAGACGCCGTGCAGACGCAGGTACGCGATCGGGTCGACGTCCGAGCCGTAGCTCGGGCCGGTGCGGACCTCGAAGTGCAGGTGCGGGCCGGTGGAGTTCCCGGTGGAACCGGAGAGGCCGATCTGCTGGCCGCCGGTGACGGTCTGGCCGACGGAGACGTTGAGCGAGGACTGGTGGGCGTACTGGGAGTACATGCCGTCCTCGTGCTGGATGACGACCTCGTTGCCGTACGAGCCGCTGTTGCCGGCCGAGACGACGGTGCCCGGGCCGATGGCGAGTACGGGGGTGCCGGAGGCGGCCTGGAAGTCCGAGCCGGTGTGGTAGCCGCTGGACCAGCTGGCGCCGGAAGCCCGGTACTGGGTGGTGACGTTGGCATTGGCCAGCGGGGCGGACCAGCCGGAGCCGGTGGCCTCGGAGGAGCCGGTCCGCGCCGAGCTGCCGGAGTCGTCGGCGGAGGCGGTGTCCGCCTTCGGGGCCTTCTTCGGGGCGGCCTTCGGTGCCGGTTCGGCCTTCTTCGGGGCGGCCTCGGGAGCCGCGGACTTCTCGGCCGGGGCGGAGCCCTTGGCGCCGAGGGTCAGCTTCATGCCCGGGTGGATCAGGCCGGGGTCCTCGCCGACGGTGGAGCGGTTGTCCTGGTACAGCTTCTCCCACCCGCCCTTGAGCTGGTGCTCGGCCGCGATCTTCGCCAGGTAGTCGCCGGAGACGACGGCGTACGTCTTCGGGGCGTCCTTCGACGCGGCGGGGGCGGTGGCCGGCGCGGTGTGCGCGGCGGCGACCGAGGCGGCGGCGGGCTTCGCCGCCGGAGC
>NZ_NTGZ01000187.1 GCF_002551245.1 Streptomyces sp. rh34 | reverse complement strand
TCGCGCCATCAGAGATGTGTATAAGAGACAGGCCTGGCCCACCTGCCGCTGGAGGCCGCGACCCGTGCCGCCGACCAGCTCGCCGCCGCGGGGATCACGGTGGTCTGCCTGCCCCAGGGCGGCTGCGCCGGCGCCGAGCGGCGTACCACCGCCCCCGTACGCCTGCTGCGCTCCGCCGGCGTGCGCGTCGCGGCGGGCAGCGGTGCGGTGCGGGACACGGCCAACCCGGTCGGTCGCGGCGATCCGCTCGAAGCCGCCTACCTCCTCGCCTCGCAGGCAGGGCTACGCGCCGAACAGGCGTACGCGTTGGTCTCCACGGCCGCCCGCGCGGCACTCGGCCTTCCCTGCGTGCGCGTCGAGGCGGGCTTCCCCGCCGAGCTCCTCGCCGTACGCGGTGAACGGCTCTCCGCGGCGCTCTCCCTCGGCTACAGCCGCATCGTCATCCACGGCGGCCGGATCGTCGCCCGCACCAGCGCCGTGCGCGAGTACTGCGACTCCGACGCCGACGCCGACGCGAGGCTCGGCGGACTCCCGCGCCAGGGGCGGCCCGACTCCGGCGCCGGGCCGAGGAACTGAGCGCGACCAGGCCCCTGGGCGTACGGTCGGTGATATGCGCATTGTCATCGCAGGTGGACACGGACAGATCGCACTACGGCTGGAGCGGCTGCTCGCCGCACGCGGGGATGAAGCCGTAGGGATCATCCGCAACCCCCAACAGAGTCAGGACCTGACCGAAGCCGGTGCCCGACCCGCCGTGCTGGACCTCGAAACGGCCACCGTGGAGCAGACCGCGGAGGTGCTGCGCGGCGCGGACGCGGCCGTCTTCGCCGCGGGCGCGGGGCCCAACAGCGGCGTCGCCCGCAAGGACACCGTCGACCGCGACGCGGCCGTGCTGTTCGCCGACGCGGCCGAGGCGGCGGGCGTCCGCCGCTACCTCGTCGTCTCCTCGATGGGCGCCGACCCCGACCACCCCGGCGACGAGGTCTTCGACGTGTATCTGAGGGCCAAGGGCGCCGCCGACGCCGACGTACGCTCCCGCACCGCACTGGACTGGACGATCCTGCGCCCCGGCATGCTGACCAACGACGCGGGCACCGGGCAGGTCCTCCTGGCCGCCTCGACGGGCCGCGGCCCGATCCCCCGCGACGACGTGGCGGCCACGCTGCTGGAGCTGCTGGACACCCCGGCCACGGCGGGCCTGACCCTGGAGGCGATCTCCGGGAACGTGCCGGTCACGGTGGCCGTGAAGGACGTCGCGGGCAACTGATCCGCAGCGGACTCCCCGGCGGAACTCCGCGCCCGGACAACGACGAAGCCCCCGACCGGAAGAACCGGTCGGGGGCTTCGTTCGCGTGGCGGCGCCAGGGTTCGAACCTGGGTAGGCTGAGCCGGCAGATTTACAGTCTGCTCCCTTTGGCCACTCGGGCACACCGCCTCGAACGACGCGTTGGATCTCGTGGTGAGCTCCTTGGCGACGACGTAAACAATACCTGATGGCCAGGGGTGCTCCGCCACCTGATTGATCAGCGGCCACGGGGGGCGGCGGTGGCTAGGCTTGCGCTGTATCCCCAGCATTCGACGCAAGGAGCCACACGTCATGGCCGACTCCAGTTTCGACATCGTCTCGAAGGTCGAGCGGCAGGAGGTCGACAACGCCCTCAACCAGGCCGCCAAGGAGATCTCCCAGCGTTACGACTTCAAGGGCACGGGCGCCTCGATCTCGTGGTCGGGCGAGAAGATTCTGATGGAGGCGAACGGCGAGGAGCGCGTCAAGGCCATCCTCGACATCTTCCAGTCCAAGCTGATCAAGCGCGGCATCTCGCTGAAGTCGCTGGACGCCGGTGAGCCGCAGCTCTCCGGCAAGGAGTACAAGATCTTCGCCACGATCGAGGAAGGCATCTCCCAGGACAACGCCAAGAAGGTGGCGAAGATCATCCGCGACGAGGGTCCGAAGGGCGTCAAGGCGCAGGTCCAGGGTGACGAGCTGCGGGTCAGCTCGAAGAGCCGGGATGATCTGCAGGCCGTGCAGGCGCTGCTCAAGGGGCAGGACTTCGACTTCGCGGTGCAGTTCGTCAACTACCGGTGATGAACTGTCTCGATCCGTACGGGCGTTGCCGGATCGCTTGAGCCGAACCGAGCCGAACTGAACTGATCCGAACTGAGCCGAACTGAGCTGAGCTGAGCACAACGGGGGCACACCGCCGGGGCCGACCTCGACGGCGTGCCTCTTCGTGTGCCAGGCCCCGGGGCGCGGGCGCGATGTCCGAATACCGCCGGTGGGGGCACGGCGGGCGGGCGCAGACTGGCCGTACCGACCGGGGAAGTGAGAAGGCATGACGACGACGGTGTACGCGTGGGTGGAGAGCCCGCTGGGCGAGTTGCTGCTGGTCGGCGAGGTGGTGGCGGACGAGCCGGGCACAGCCGGTGTGCCCGCGACGGCCGGGGTCCGGCTGCGCTCGTTGTCGATGCCCGGCCAGAAGGGCGGCGCGGTCGTCCAGGACGGCTGGCGGCACGCCCCCGCGGCGTTCGCGGAGGTCGCCCGGCAGTTGGAGGCGTACTTCGCGGGGCGCTCGACACGGTTCGACGTGCCGCTGGCGGAGGGTGCGGGCACGGAGTTCCAGCGGCGGGTCTGGGCGGTGCTGGAGTCGATCCCGTACGGGAGCACGGTGTCGTACGGGGAGGTCGCGGCGCTGGTCGGGGCCTCGGGTGCGGGGGTGCGCGCGGTGGGCACGGCGATCGGGCGCAATCCGTTGCTGGTCGTGCGGCCGTGCCACCGGGTGATCGGGGCGGACGGAGCGCTGCGGGGGTACGCGGGCGGGCTGGAGCGGAAGAGGCTGCTGCTGGGGATCGAGGGCGGGGTGGGCTGAGCCATGGAGCCAGGACTGCCGCCGTCCTCGGACGGCCTCTTCCGGCGGCCGCGGAGGGTGGTCGCGCCGGGGGCCGTCCATGTGCCGGAGTGGCTGCCGGTGGAGCGGCGGGCGGAGTTGGTGGCGGCGTGCCGTCAGTGGGCGCGGGGGCCGGTCCCGTTGCGGCATACGGTGCTGCCGGGCGGCGGGGTGATGTCGGTGCGGACGGTGTGCCTGGGGTGGCACTGGCAGCCGTACCGGTACGCGCGTACGGCTGACGACGTGAACGGTGCCCGGGTGGCCGCGTTCCCGGACTGGCTGGGCGATCTGGGGCGGGCGGCGGTGTCCGAGGCGTACGGGGACGAGGGTGCGGCGGAGGCGTTCGCGCCGGATACCGCGCTGATCAACTTCTACGACGACACCGCGCGGATGGGCATGCATCAGGACAAGGAGGAGCGGTCGAGCGCTCCTGTGGTGTCGTTGAGCATCGGAGCGAGATGCGTGTTCCGCTTCGGGAACACGGAGGGACGCGGGCAGCCCCACACGGATGTGGAGTTGGGGTCCGGGGATCTGTTCGTCTTCGGTGGGCCGTCGCGTTTCGCGTTCCACGGGGTACCGAAGGTGTACGCGGGACCGGCCGACCCGGCCGCGGGGCTGCGGGCCGGCCGGTTGAACCTGACGTTGCGGGAGACCGGGATGACGTCACGGGACTCGCGGTAGGGCGAGGTGCGCCGCCGGCCGCTCACGGGCCCCGGTGTCCGCCGGCCCCCGGGGTCAGCGGCGTTCGCGGGAGTTGCCGAACAGCAGCCGATAGGCGATGAGCAGGACCAGTGAACCGGCGATGGCGGCGATCCAGGTCGCGGTGTCGTAGAAGTCGTTGCTGATGGGGCGGTCGAGGAATTTACTGGAGAGCCAGCCTCCGACGAAGGCCCCGGCGATGCCGATGAGGGTGGTGCCGATGATGCCTCCCGGGTCGCGTCCCGGGAGGAGGATTTTCGCTATGACTCCGGCGAGCAGCCCGAGAATGATCCAACTGATGATGCCCATGTGGCTGCACCTACCCCTTGCTTCGTCTTGGAACCCAAGACGTCGCGGGCATGCGTTCGGTTGCCCGGGGCGTGTCCGTCGAGGTCAGGACGGGTGCCCCGGCCGGTGGGCGGCGGGGCGGGCTACCGGGCGGCGAAGGGCTGGTCCGTGCGGACGATCTCCTTGCCGAAGGGCATGAGGGAGACGGGGATCAGTTTGAAGTTGGCGATGCCCAGAGGGATGCCGATGATCGTGATGCACAGCGCGATGCCGGTGGTGATGTGGCCGAGGGTGAGCCACCAGCCGGCGAGGATCAGCCAGAGGACGTTCCCCACGCAGGAGGGCGAGCCCGCGTCCCGGCGGTCGACGACGGTGTAGCCGAACGGCCAGAGGGCGTAGACGCCGATCCTGAAGGCGGCGAGCCCGAAGGGGATGCCGATGATGGTGATGCAGAGCAGAAGGCCCGCGACCAGGTAGCCGAGGAACATCCAGAATCCGCAGAGGATCAGCCAGATGACGTTCAGGATGGTTTTCACGGGCGATGACCTGCCATCTGTTCTAGTCGGGCGATCCGCTCCGCCATCGGCGGGTGGGTGGAGAACATTCTCGCCGTCCCCCGGCCGGGGCGGAACGGATTCGCGATCATCATGTGGCTCGCGGTCTCGATCCTGGGCTCGGGCGGCAACGGGAGCTGTTTCGTTCCGGCGTCGAGCTTGCGCAGAGCACTGGCGAGGGCCAGCGGGTCGCCGGTGAGCTGGGCCCCGGACGCGTCGGCCTCGTACTCCCGGGAGCGGCTGACGGCGAGCTGGATGACGGAGGCGGCGAGCGGTCCCAGGATCATGATCAGAAGCATGCCGAGAAGGCCGGGCCCCTCGTCGTCGTTGGAGCGGCCCACCGGGATGAGCCAGGCGAAGTTGACCAGGAACATCACGACGGAGGCGAGGGCTCCGGCGACGGACGAGATGAGGATGTCCCGGTTGTAGACATGGCTCAGCTCGTGGCCGAGGACGCCGCGCAGCTCGCGTTCGTCGAGGATCTGGAGGATGCCCTCGGTACAGCAGACGGCGGCGTGGCGCGGGTTGCGGCCGGTGGCGAACGCGTTGGGCGCCTGCGTCGGGGAGATGTAGAGGCGCGGCATGGGCTGGCGGGCCGCCGTGGAGAGCTCGCGGACGATGCGGTAGAGCTGCGGCGCCTCGAACTCGCTGACGGGTCGGGCGCGCATGGCCCGCAGCGCCAGCTTGTCGCTGTTCCAGTAGGCGTAGGCGTTGGTGCCGACGGCTACCAGGAGCGCGACGACGAGGCCCGTACGTCCGAAGAAACTGCCGATGACGATGATGAGAGCGGACAGTCCCCCGAGGAGTACGGCGGTCTTCAGCCCGTTGTGCCGGCGGTGCACGGTACGCCCTCCAAGTGGTGCAGCAGGGGAACCCTTTGCATGGTGGTGCTCCACTCCCCAGTGGAGCCTCCTGTACTGGTCAACGCCAGGCGGGAGGAGCTAGTTCCCTTGTGCGTGCGGCCGGAGGGCGGGGCTGTGCCGCGTGTTCGCGCCGGTCGGGCGCCCGGCCCCGTACGGAGTGGCGCTGGGCCGTACGGGTGGCGGGCTTCCTCGTGGTGCGATGGTCATACGGGTATGCGTGCGTCGCCGCGGTCAGTGCTGCTGTTTCGTTCAGTGCTGCTGTCCGGTCAGCTGCTGTCCGGTCAGTGCTGCTGCGCGGGGAGCTTGGCGAGGGAGAGTGCCTCGGGGTCGGGCTCGACCTCGCTGGTGCAGTGGCCGCAGCGGGAGGCGACGGAGGGGATCTCGCTGAAGCAGCGCGGGCAGTCGCGGAGGGCGGCCTTGATGTCGACGGCCTCCTCCTCTTCCTCCTTGGTGAAGCGGTTCTGCACCTTGGCCATGGGGACCACGACGCAGAAGTACAGCACCGCGGCGGTGATCAGGAAGGCGATCGCGGCGCTGATGAAGAGGCCATAGGGGAACACGACGCCGTCCACCTCGTAGGAGGCCTTGCTGAAGTCTCCGGTGCCGCGGGTGGCGAGGCCGATCAGCGGTGTGATGAACGCATTGCTGAAGCCCGTGACCACGGCGGTGAAAGCGGCCCCGACAGCGAGACCGATCGCCATCGAGATGACGTTCCCGCGCAGGATGAAGTCCTTGAACCCGTTCAGCACTGCTCTCTCTTTCCTCTTGCTCCCGACACGTCCACGCCGATTACGTGACGTATGCAGTCAAGACCATGCCCTGCGGCGGGGGCCGCGGGCAAACCGATCTTCCGGGGCCGGGATGCCTCAGAAAAGGCTGACGGAGGCGAAGCGCAGGACGGCCTGCGGGGCCCCGGAGAGCAGGATTCCGGCGGTGGCGGTCAGCACGATCGCCGTGGTGAGCGGGGTGGGGGTCGAGAATCGGCGTGGTGGAACGGAGGCCGTGGATCCGGTGGCGGCCCCGGTGGTTTCCGGGGCGCCCTCGGGCGTACGGAAAAGGATCGCGGTCCACTGAAGGTAGTAGTAGAGAGCGATCACCACGTTGACGGCCATGACCACGGCGAGCCAGCCGAGGCCCGCGTCGACGGCCGCGGAGAAGACGGTGACCTTCGCGAAGAGCCCGATGATGCCGGGCGGCAGTCCGGCCAGGCAGAGCAGGAAGAACCCGAGGGCCAGGGCCGCGAGCGGACGGGTGGCGTACAGGCCCCGGTAGTCGGAGAGCCGGTTGCCGGGATGGGTGCGGGCGACGACGGCGGCGACGGCGAACGCCCCCAGGTTCACGACGGCGTACATGAGGGCGTACGCCACGGTGGAGCCGATCTGGTCGTTGCCGGAGTACGCGGCGGCGGCGATCGGGACCAGGAGGTAGCCGGCCTGGGCGACCGAGGACCAGGCGAGGAGGCGGACGGCGCTGCGGGCGCGGTCGGCGTTCTGGCGGAGGGCCGCGACGTTGCCGACGGTCATGGTGAGGGCGGCGAGGACGGCGATCGCGGGCCCCCACACGTCGGCGTAGGAGGGGAACGCGATGACGGTGACCAGAATGAGCCCCGAGAACCCGACGGCCTTCCCGACGACGGAGAGATAGGCGGCGATGGGGAGGGGCGCGCCGACGTAGGTGTCGGGGACCCAGAAGTGGAAGGGCGCGGCTGCGGTCTTGAAGGCGAACCCGACGAGGGTGAGGGCGACGCCGGCCTTGGCGAGGGTGTCGAGGACCGGGGGTACGTCGTCGAGGCGGTCGGCGATCTCGGTGAGGTGCAGGGTGCCGGTGGTCGCGTACACGAAGCTGACGCCGAGCAGCATGACGGCGGTGGCGACGACGGAGGACAGGAAGAACTTCAGCGCGGCCTCGGAGGAGCGCCGGTCGCCACGCACGATGCCGACGAGCGCGAACGCGGGCAGCGAGGCGACTTCGAGGGCGACGACGAGCGTGGCGAGGTCGCGGGAGGCGGGCAGCAGGGCGGCCCCGGAGGCGGAGGCCAGGAGCAGGAACCAGAACTCCCCCGCCGGCAGTTTCCGGGTGTCGTCGAGCGAGAGCAGGACGGTGAGGAACGCGCCGCCGAGGACGAGGGCCTGGATGACGAGGGTGAAGTGGTCGGCGGTGTAGCTGCAGGCCTGGGCGCCGGTGGTGACGCAGAAGGTGGCCCGGTCCCCGGCGCGCAGGGGGATCAGGAGCGCCAGGGCGGCGGCGAGGGCGGTGAGGGCGCCGTAGCCGAGGAGCTGTTTGCGGTGCGCGGGCAGGAACAGGTCGGCGACCAGGACGATCAGGGCGGCGAGCGCGGTGAGGGTGGGGGGTGCGATGGCGAGCCAGTCGATGGACTGGACGAGGCTGGGGGTGCCGGAGGCGAGGAGGCTTCCGGCGGCGTCGCCGGTGCCGGAGGCGGCCAGGCCCGGGGCGGTGCTGAGGTCCGCGGTCACGACTTGCCTCCTGCGAGGAGCTTCTGCACGGCCGGGTCGGTGAGGCCGAGGAGAACGGCGGGCCAGAGACCGGCGAGGACGGTGAGCGCGGCGAGCGGGGTCCAGGTGGCGGCTTCGTACGTCTGGATGTCGGCGAGCTGCGGGGTGGTGGAGGGGGCGGGCCGGGCTCCGGTGGCCGCGGACGGCTGCGGGCCGTCCGCCGCTCGCTGGGTCCGGCCGTCGGGCGACAGCCGGGAGTGGGGCGGGTGCTCGCCCATGCAGACGCGGCGGACGACGATGAGCATGTACGCGGCGGTGAGCAGGGTGCCGAACGCCCCGATGGCCATGAACGTGCGGAACGCGGGGCGGCTGAGGCCTTCGGCGGGGCTGTACGCGCCGAACAGGGTGAGCATCTCGCCCCAGAATCCGGCGAGTCCGGGGAGGCCGAGCGAGGCGATGGCGGCGAAGGCGAGCAGCGCGCCGAGGCGGGGCGCCCGGCCGTAGAGGGCGGCCCCGGTCGCTCCGGCGAGGGTGTCGAGGTCGGCGGTGCCGTAGCGGTCCTTGACGGCGCCGACGAGGAAGAACAACAGGCCGGTGATGAGGCCGTGGGCGATGTTGGCGAAGAGCGCGCCGTTGACTCCGGTGGGGGTCATGGTGGCGATGCCGAGCAGGACGAAGCCCATGTGGCCGACGGACGAGTAGGCGATGAGCCGCTTGAGATCGCCCTTGGCGCCGGTACGGGCCAGGGCCAGGCAGGCGAGGGAGCCGTAGACGATGCCGACGACGGCGAACGCCGCGAGGTAGGGCGCGAAGGTCCGCATGCCGTCGGGGGTGATGGGGAGCAGGATCCGGACGAATCCGTACGTTCCCATCTTCAGCAGGACGCCCGCGAGGAGCACCGACCCGACGGTGGGGGCGGCGGTGTGGGCGTCGGGAAGCCAGCTGTGCAGGGGCCACATCGGGGTCTTCACAGCGAGGCCGACACCGATCGCGAGTACGGCGATGCCCTGCACGGATGTGGTGAGGCCCCGGCCGTTGTCAGTGGCGAGTGCCACCATGTCGAAGGTGCCGCTCTTCAGCCCGATGAGGAGGATGCCCAACAGCATGACGACCGAGCCGAGCAGGGTGTAGAGGATGAACTTCCAGGCGGCCGCCTGCCGTTGGCCGCCGCCCCAGCGGGCGATGAGGAAGTACATCGGGATGAGGACCATCTCGAAGGCGAGGAAGAAGAGCAGCAGGTCGAGGACGGCGAAGGTGGCGAGGGTGCCGGACTCCAGGACGAGGACGAGGGCGACGAAAGCCTTCGGTGAGGGGCCCGCGGGCAGCTTGAAATAGCTGTACAGCGCGCAGAGGAAGGTCAGCAGCGCGGTCAGGACCAGGAGGGGGAGCGAGATGCCGTCGATGCCGAGGTGGATGCGGACGTCGAGCGCCGGGATCCAGCTGATGTCGGTGGTCGCCTGCATCGTGGCGGGGTGGTCGTGGTCGAAGCCGGCGGCCAGGACGATCGCGGCGACGAGGACGGCACCGGTGACGGTCACGCCGTGGCGGAGCACGGCCTGGTCGGGGTTCTTCCCCTTGAGCCCGGGCGGGGCGGGGAGCAGGGCCGCGACGGCGCCGAGGAGCGGGGCGACGACGAGGAACGCCAGAAGGAACTGCATCACGGACGCACTGATATCGATCACGGTCACGACCCCGCGTTGACGTTGGCGAAGACGACGGCGGCGATCGCCAGGACGAGGGACCCGGCGAGCAGGGCGCCGGCGTAGGTCTGCACGTTGCCGGTCTGGGCCCGGCGGACAGCGGTGCCGAGGAGGCGCGTGACAGCGCCCGTTCCGTTGACGTAGGTGTCGACGACCTCGCGGTCCAGGAAGCGGACGAGGCGGGCGGCTCCCTGGACGGGCCGGACGAACAGCACCGTGTACAGGGCGTCGAGGTGGAAGCCGGTGGCCGCGTGGCGGTGCAGGGGCCCGAGGAGGAGCCTGCCGGGGTCGGCCGGGTCGGGGGCGTCCGCGATGGTGCCGTAGACGGCGGTGTGGGACGTCATGGCCTCGGCTTCGACGAGGGCGGGTTCGGCACCGGGGTGGGCGGCGACGGCGCCGATGGGGGTGCGGGCGGCGACGGCGGTGGTGTGTCGCCACGCACCGTAGGTGACGAGGCCGCCGACGAGCGTGACGCCGGTGGAGAGGACGGCGGTGGTGAGGGACGGGGTGAGTCCGTGCCCGTCGAACCAGTCGCCGATCATGCCGACGGTGAGGCCGAAGCCGATGGTGGGGACGGCCAGGATCCACAGGACGGAGGTCATGGCGGCGGGCTGCTTGCCGTGGTCGGGGGCTTCCGCGCCGCGCCCGCGGAAGGCGAGGAGCCAGAGGCGTACGGCGTAGGCGGCGGTCAGGACGGCGGCGAGGAGCCCGGCGACCAGGATCGTCCACCCTGCGGCGGCCGGGGCGACGCTCCGGTCTCCGAGGGCGGTGTGCTCGGCGGCGACGAGGACGGCTTCCTTGGAGAAGAAGCCGGCGAACGGCGGGATGGCGGCCAGGGCTAGGAGCGCGACGGTCATCGTCCAGAAGGCGTCCGGGATACGGCGGGCGAGCCCTCCCATCCGGGACATGGCGGCGAGCGAGTTGGTGCCCGCGGCGTGGATGACGACGCCCGCGGCGAGGAAGAGGACCGCTTTGAACGCACCGTGCGAGATCAGGTGGAAGACCGCCGCACCCCGGTCGCCGACGGCCAGGGCGCCCGACATGTAGCCGAGCTGGCCGATGGTCGAGTAGGCGAGGACGCGTTTGATGTCGTCCTGGGCGAGGGCGGCGAGCCCGGACCCGATCATCGTGACGGCGGCCATCACGGCGAGGACGACGAGCGCCGCGCCGGAGGCCGCGAAGACGGGCAGCAGCCGGGCCACGAAGTAGATGCCGGCGGCGACCATCGTCGCGGCGTGGATGAGCGCGGAGACGGGGGTGGGGCCGGCCATCGCGTCGGGCAGCCAGGTGTGCAGGGGGAACTGGGCCGACTTGCCCGCGACGCCCGCGAGGAGCAGCAGGGCGATGGCGGTGGGGTGGTCGAGTCCACCGTTGCCGACGGCGGCGAGGATCTTGGTGATCCGGAAGCTGCCGGTGTCGGCGGCGAGCGCGAACAGACCGATCAGGAAGGGGACGTCGCCGAGCTTGGTGACCAGGAAGGCCTTGAGGGAGGCGGCCCGGGCCTCGGGCGTCTCCCAGTAGTGGCCGACGAGGAAGTACGAGCAGATGCCCATGATCTCCCAGCCGACCAGGAGCACCATCAGGTCGCCGGAGTAGACGACCAGGAGCATCGCGGAGGTGAAGAGGGAGATGAGGGCCGCGTAGGAGGGGTAGCGGGCGTCGTCGCGGAGGTAGGCGGTGGAGTAGAGCTGTACGCAGGTGGCGACGACGGTCACGAGGACGGCGACCAGAACGGCGAAGCCGTCGAGGTGCAGCGCCAGGTCGATCGGGACCGAGCCGGTGGGCGTGAGCTGGGTCGCGGCGTCGACGGCCCGGCCGCCGCCCTGGCGGACGGCGACGACCACGGCGAGAACGGCCGCGGTGAGGGTCGGGAGGATCGCCAGCGGGCGGACGAAGCCGGGGGCGGTACGGCCGACGGCGAGGCCGGTGAGGGCCCCGAGGAACGGGAGGAGGGGGACGAGGGCGGCGAGGGTCGTGGTGGTCACGTGGTGGCCTCTGCCTTCTTCGTCTTCCCTGTCTTCCCTGTCTTCCCTGTTCTCCCGTCCGCCCGGCCGGGGGCCGACTCCGCGCCGTCGACGCCGTCGGGGAGCGTCTCGGCGTCGTCGGTCTCGGCGGTGTCGCGGAGCCGGTCGATGTCGGAGGTGCCCCGGTTGCGGTAGACGGCCAGGACGATCGCGAGGCCGATGCCGATCTCGGCGGCGGCGATGGCGATGGTGAAGAGCGTGAGTGCCTGGCCGGAGTGGAGGGTGTCGCGGAGCCAGACGTCGAAGGCGACGAGGTTGAGGTTGACGGCGTTGAGCATGAGCTCGACGGACATCAGGACCAGGATCGCGTTGCGGCGGGCGAGGACGCCGTAGAGGCCGGTGCAGAAGAGGAGGGCGGCGAGCACGGCGGGATAGGCGAGGTGCATCAGCTCTGCTCCTCCGGGCCGGGGGTGCCGGGCGAGGCGGACGGGCGCTGCTTCACGGTCCTGGGGTTGGCTGTCCCGTCGGTGCCGGGGCGGACCGTGGTGTCCGTGTCGTGTTTGCGGGACAGGACGATCGCGCCGACGAGGGCGGCGAGCAACAGGACGGAGAGTGCCTCGAAGGGCAGCACCCAGTTCCGGAACAGGAAGGCGCCGGTGACCTCGGTGGAGCCGCGGGCCGGCCCGTCGAGGTCGATCCAGGTGGTGCGGAAGGCGTCGACCACGACCCAGACGAGGGCGACCGCCGCGGCGGCCGCCACCCCGAGGGCGACCCACCGATGGTCTGAATCGGCGTCCGGGGAGCGGCCGATGGGGGCCCGGGTGAGCATCAGGCCGAAGAGGAGGAGGACGACGACGGAACCGACGTAGATCAGTACCTGGACCCAGGCGATGAACTCCGCGGTGAGCAGGAGGTACTCGACGGCCAGTCCGCCGAGCGCCACGACGAGCCAGAGCGCGGCGTGCACCAGTTGCCTGGTCGTGACGGTGATGACGGCGGCGCCGAGGGTGGCGAGGCCGACGAGGAGAAACGCGATCTCGACGCCGGACGGGGAGAGGAAGCCGGGGTGGTCGCCTGCGGCAGTGGAGGTAGCGGTGGCGGTGGCGGTGGCGGTGGCGTTGAGCAAGGAGGGTGTGGTGTGCAACATCAGGGGGTCCCTCCCTTCTCGTCTGCCTGGTCCCGCTGTTCCTGCGCGCGTTGGGCGGCAAGCTTGTCAGCGGCCTTGCGGGCGGCGGCGATCTCCTTCGGTTCCTCGGCCCCGGGGTCGAGGGCGGGCGGCTCCGGCACGGTCCACATCCACTCGCGGAGCTTGTCGCGCTCGTGGGTGAGTTCGTGGATGTCCGTCTCCGCGTACTCGAATTCGGGCGACCAGAACAGTGCGTCGAAGGGGCACACCTCGATGCAGATACCGCAGTACATGCAGAGGGAGAAGTCGATGGCGAAGCGGTCGAGGACGTTCCGGCTGCGCTCACGGCCGCCGGGGGCGGCGGGCGGCGACGTCTCCTTGTGGGAGTCGATGTAGATGCACCAGTCGGGGCACTCACGGGCGCAGAGCATGCAGACCGTGCAGTTCTCCTCGAACAGCCCGATGACGCCGCGGGAGCGGGGCGGGAGTTCGGGCTGGGTGTCCGGGTACTGCGCGGTGACGGTCTTCCTCGTCATTGTGCGCAGGGTGACGGCAAGGCCCTTGGCCAGGCCGGATCCGGGGATCGGGGGCATCAGTTGATCGCCACCTTCACGATGCCGGTGAGCGCGATCTGCGCGAGGGCGAGCGGGACGAGGGTGGTCCAGGCGAGCTTCTGCAACTGGTCCTCACGCAGGCGCGGGTAGCTGACGCGCAGCCAGATGACGACGAACGCGAGGAGGGCGGTCTTGAGGACGGTCCAGAGCCAGCCGAGTCCGTCGGCGCCGAACGGGCCGTGCCAACCGCCGAGGAACAGGACGGTGGTCAGCGCGCACAGGACGACGATGCCCGCGTACTCGGCGAGGAGGAACAGGGCGAAGCGCAGACCGGTGTACTCGGTGTACGCGCCGAAGATGATCTCGGAGTCGGCCACCGGCATGTCGAACGGCGGGCGCTGCAACTCGGCGAGACCGGCGACGAAGAAGACCAGGGCGCCGACGATCTGCCAGGGCAGCCACCACCACGCGAACGCGTCGAGGATGCCGGTGAGCGAGACCGTCCCGGCCGCCATCGCCACGGAGGCGGCGGTCAGGAGCATCGGCAGCTCGTAGGACAGGAGCTGCGCGGCGGTGCGGAGGCCGCCGAGGAGGGAGAACTTGTTGGCGGAGGCCCAGCCCGCCATGAGCGAGCCGAGGACGCCGATGCCCATGACGGCGAGGACGAAGAAGATGCCCGCGTCGACGGCCTGGCCTACCGCGCCGTCGCCGGGGCCGACGGGGATGACCACGAGGACGAGGAGGTACGGGAGGAGGGCGACGGCGGGGGCGAGCTGGAAGACGCGGCGGTCGGCGGCGGCCGGGACCACGTCCTCCTTCTGCGCGAACTTCACGCCGTCCGCGACGAGCTGGGCCCAGCCGTGGAAGCCCCCTGCGTACATGGGACCCAGGCGGCCCTGCATGTGGGCCATCACCTTGTGTTCCGTCTGACCCACGAGGAGGGGGGCGACCAGGAACACGACGAAGACGATGGCCAGACGGAGGGCGACGTCGAGAACGTCGTTCACTCGGAATCGCCTCCGGCGGGGCGGTCTGGGGCGGGCCTGTCGGGGGCGGGCTTGTCGGGGGCGGGCTTGTCGGGGGCGACGTCGCCGGGGGTGGCTTCGTCGGCGGTGGCTTCGTCGGGGGTGGGGGTGGGGTCGTCCGCGGGCGCGGGTTCGCCTTCGGACTCGGCGGCCTCGCCGGGAGTGGAGGGTTCGCCGGGAGTGGGGCCGCTGCGCGGGGCTTCTTCCCTGCCCGCCCCTTCCCGAACCGGGGGCTTTGCCCCCGTACCCTCGCTCCTCGAACGCCGGTGGGGCCGCGAGGACTCGGCCTCCGGTCCCTCCGGTTCGTCGAAGGCCGGCCGGGCGTCGTGCCACGGGGCGTCCGTGCTGCGCACCCGGGGCGGCGACCCGGGTGCGTCCCCGGGCGCCTCCGACGCCGGACGCCGGCCTGCCGAACCTTCCGAGGCCGACCGGGAACGGCGCGCCGGGGCGGGCGGGGTCGCAGCAGGGGCGTCCGGGGGCGGCTGCTGGCTTGCCGAGCCCTCGGACGCCGACCGGGAGC
>NZ_NTGZ01000186.1 GCF_002551245.1 Streptomyces sp. rh34 | reverse complement strand
GCGCACGGGGGCGGCCGGGATGCGGACGGCGGTGGCGCTGGACGCGGCCCGCCTCGATCTGGACGCGGGCCGGGAGGACCGGGCGGCCGCCCGGCTGGCGGGCGTCGGGGACACCTCGGGGCTGAGCCGTGCGGACGCGGTGGACCTGGCGGGGCTGCGGGCCCGGCTGGCGGTGCGGGACCGCCCCGAGGAGGCGGCAGAACGCGCGGACCGGGCGGTCCGGGCCTCGCTGCTCACGGACTCCCCGCTGGTGCAGGCGACGGCCGAGCTGGACCGGGCCCACACGCTCGCCGCCCTGGGCCGGTGGCCGGAGGCCGGGGCCTCGGCCCGGTCGGCCGGGGCGCACTTCACGGGCAAGGGGCATCTGCCGGGTGCACGCCGGGTCGCCGGGTTCCTCGCGCATCCGCCCCGGTCCATGGCCACGACGAGGGAGAGGAGCTGACCGATGACGACCACGGAGCCGGAACGGCCGCGGACGGAAACGGAACGGACACGGCCGGGGCCGGGACAGCCGTGGACGGCCCCCGGCGCACGCGGGGCCCCGGGGCAGGGGCTGACCTGGAGTCTGCGCGGGCGCGGCCCCGAGGACGTACCGGTGCTGGCGGACGCCGGACCGCCGGGCGGACGCCCCGCCGGGCCCGCCACCGGGCGCGGCGTGCGCGTGTGCGTGGTGGACTCGGGCGTGGAGCGGGACCATCCGCTGATCGGCCCGCTGGCCGGTTCCTGGGTGGTCGTCAAGGACGGGGAGAGCGGGGAGATCACGGTCGAGCCGACGACCACCGGGGACACCTGCGGGCACGGCACCGCGTGCGCGGGCATCGTCCGCCGGACCGCGCCGGAGTGCGAGATCCACAGTGTGCGGGTGCTCGGGGAGCGGTTCTCCGGCACCGGTGACGTCCTGATGGCCGGGCTGCGCTGGGCGGTGGAGCAGCGCTTCGACGTGGTCAACCTCAGCCTGTCGACCACCCGCACACGGTTCGCGCAGGAGCTGCACAGCCTGGCCGACAGCGCCTACTTCGCCCGTACGGTGATCGTCGCCTCGGCCCACAACACCCCGGTGGAGAGCTTCCCCTGGCGGTTCGCCTCGGTGATCTCGGTGGGCAGCCACCAGGAGGACGACCCCGAACTGCACCTGTACAACCCGGATCCCCCGGTGGAGTTCTTCGGTCCTGGCCAGAACGTGACCGTGCCGTGGCTGGGCGGCCGGACGATCCGCACCACGGGGAACAGCTTCGCCACGCCGTACGTCGCCGGGCTCTGCGCCCGCGTCCTGTCCGCGCATCCGCGGATGACGGCCTTCCAGCTCAAGAACGCCCTCTATCTGTCCGCGGCCAATGTGCGCCACGCGCCGCGTCCTTCCACTGCGGCAGGAGATATCCGTGATGACTCCGAGAACTGATTCCGCCCCCTCCCTCTCCCCCACCGCCGCCGCGGTCGCCGACGCGCCGCGCAGTGAGCTGCTCCAGTCGGTCGTCGATGTGGCCCGCGCCATCTTCGGGGCCGAGGCCAGTTCGGTCTTCCTGCTCGACGAGGAGGCGGACGAGCTGGTCTTCCAGGCCGTGTCCGGGCAGGGCGAGGAGTTCCTCGTGGGCCGCCGGTTCCCGGCCGGCCGCGGGATCGCCGGGTGGGTGGCGACCTCCGGCGAGCCGATGGTGGTGGACGACCTGAGCGCCGATCCGTCCTTCGACCGCTCGCTGGCCGAGTCGACCGCGTACGTGCCGAACGCCCTGATGGCGGCTCCGCTCATCAGCGACTCCCGGGTCCTCGGCGTGCTGGAGGTGCTGGACCCCTCCCCGCAGGCCCGGTCGGGCGTCCGGGAGCTGGACCTGCTCGCGATGTTCGCCCGGCAGGCCGCCGCCGCCCTGCGGGTGATCACCCCGGAGCGGGTGCGGGAGGCCGAGCAGCGCGCGGCGTCCGGCACGGGCGCACTGGAGGGTGCGCGGCGCGAGGACGCGCTGAAGCTGCTGGGTAGCCTGGAGCGACTGCTGCGGGGCGTCGGCTGAGGAGTCCGGCGTCCGGGAGCGGCCACCGGCCCGGCGTCCGGGAGTAGCGACCGGCCCGACGGGCAGGAGCGGGGCGTCGGCACAAGGGAAGGACACGCACAATGAAGCTCGCATTCTCCACCCTCGGGGTGCCGGGAACGCCGGTCTCCGAGGTCGTCCGGCTCGCCGCCGGGAACGGCTACCGGGGGGTGGAGCTGCGCGTCCACCCCGAGGAGCCGGTGCACCTGGGCCTCTCGTCGCTGGAACGGGCCGATGTGGTCGAGGCGTTCAAGGCCGGCGGGGTGGAGATCCTGGCCCTCGCCGGGTATGTGAACGCGGCTGCCGAGGGGGACGACGAACCGGTCGTGGCGGAGCTGTCCGAGCTGGTGCGGCTCGCCCGGGACCTGGGCGCGTCCTACGTCCGGGTCTTCCCCGGCGGGGGCGACCAGGAGCAGGCGGAGGCCGACGCGGCGGCCGCCCGGCGGCTGGGCGCGGCCGCACCGGCCGCCGCCGACATGGGCGTGAGCATCCTGCTGGAGACCCATGACTCGCACCGGGCGGGCCTCGACGCCGCGCGGGTCGTCGCCACGGTCGGGCACCCCCGGGTCGGCGCGATCTGGGACGTGCTGCACACCTGGCTCGCCGGTGAGGAGCCTGCCGCCAGTCACGCGGTGCTCGCCCCGCACCTGGGCTACGTCCAGGTGAAGGACGTCGCCTCGGCGGACGACCTCACTCCGGTGGCGCTGGGCTCCGGGGTGCTTCCGCTGGCCGCCTGCCTGGACCTGCTCGGCCCGGACACGTGGGTGTGCTGGGAGTACGAGAAGCGCTGGTACCCGGGGGCGGCGGAGCTGCCGGGGCTGCTGGGCGCGGGGCGCGAGCACCTGCTGCGGCTCGGAGCGCCGAAGCAGTAGCGGCGGGACGGTGCGAGGGCGCGGGGCCGGTGCGAGGCGGCACCCCCCGCGCCCTTTCGCGTCCGTGGGAGGCGGCGTGCCCGAGCGTTTCCGCGCCCCTCCGTTCGCGTGCGGGTCGTGACGCGGGCGGCTCGGCCTCTTGACCGGAAGTTAGTTTCCATATAAGCGTACTCACTTGAAAGTTTCTTTCACCCCGGGAAGGAGCTCACGTGCCCCACCGCACCTCAAGACGCACCCTCCTCACCGCCACCGCGGCCGCCACAGCGGCGGCGGCCACCGGCGCGCTCGCCGTCCCCTCCGCCGCATCCGAACCCTCCACGAACGCGAACGCCTCCACCGACCGCCGGCTGCGACGGATCATCGCCGGGATGAGCCTGGAGGAGAAGGTCGGCCAGCTCTTCGTGATGCGGGTCTACGGGCATTCCGCCACCGACCCCGACCAGGCCGACATCGACGCGAACCTCAAGGAGATCGGGGTCCGCACCGCCGCCGAGCTGATCTCCACGTACCACGTCGGCGGGATCATCTACTTCACCTGGGCGCACAACACCCGCGACCCGCACCAGATCGCCGATCTCTCCAACGGCCTCCAGCGCGCGGCCCTCGCCGGGCGCTCCCGGCTGCCGCTGCTCGTCTCCACCGACCAGGAACACGGCATCGTCTGCCGGGTCGGCGAACCCGCCACGCTGCTGCCGGGCGCGATGGCCCTGGGCGCGGGCGGCTCACGCTCCGACACCCGCCGGGCGGCCTGGATCGCGGGAGCCGAACTGGCCGCGCTCGGCATCAACCAGAACTACGCGCCGGACGCCGACGTCAACGTCAACCCGGCCAACCCGGTCATCGGCGTACGCTCCTTCGGCTCCGACCCCGACGCGGTGGCCGCCCTGGTCGCGGAGCAGGTGAAGGGCTATCAGGGCGCGGGCATCGCGTCGACCGCCAAGCACTTCCCCGGCCACGGCGACACCAGCACCGACAGCCACACCGGGCTGCCCGTCATCAACCACACCCGCGCGCAGTGGGAGGAGCTGGACGCCCCGCCGTTCCGCGCCGCGATCCGGGCCCGTATCGACTCGATCATGACCGCGCACATCGTGGTCCCCGCACTCGACCCGTCCGAGGACCCGGCCACGCTCTCCCGGCCGATCCTCACCGGCATCCTCCGCGAGGAGCTGGGCTACGACGGGGTGGTGGTCACCGACTCGCTCGGCATGGAGGGGGTGCGCACGAAGTACGGCGACGACCGCGTGCCGGTCCTCGCGCTGCTGGCGGGCGTGGACCAGCTGCTGAACCCGCCGAACCTCTCCGTCGCCTGGAACGCCGTGCTGGAGGCGGTGCGGGGCGGCGAGGTCAGCGAGGCGAGAGTCGATGAATCGATCCTGCGGATCCTGCGGCTGAAGAGCCGGCTGGGCCTGTTCAGGGACCCGTTCGTCAGCCGGCGGGGCGTCGAGCGCACGGTCGGCAGCCGCACCCACCGGGCCGCCGCCGACCGGATCGCCGAGCGCACGACGACCCTGCTCGCCGACCCGGGCACCCTGCTGCCGCTCTCCCGCCGCAGCCACCGCGACCTGCTGGTGGTGGGAGCCGATCCGGCCTCCCCCTCCGGGACGACGGGCCCGCCGACCAGCACACTGAGAGACGCCTTCGCCGAACTGGGCTTCACCGCACGATCGTTGTCCACCGGTACGGCTCCGAACCAGGCGAGGATCGCCGAAGCGGTCGCCGCCGCCGAGGGCAGGGACGTGGTGGTCGTGGCGACGTACAACGTCACGGCGACCAGCTCGCAGCGCACCCTGGTCACGGCCCTCGTGGCGACCGGCGTCCCGGTGGTCACCGTCGCCGTCCGCAATCCCTACGACGTCGCCCACCTCACCGGGACCGGAGTCGCCGCGAGCCTCGCCGCGTACTCCTGGACCGACGTCGAACTGCGCGCCGCCGCCCGGGTGATCGCGGGCCGCGCCGCTCCGGAGGGCACCCTCCCGGTCCCGGTGCAGCGCGCGGACGACCCGACGCGGGTGCTGTATCCGATGGGCCACGGACTCTCGTACGAGAGGCGCTAGCCCGACGGCCCCGCGCACCTGGCGTGGCCCGCTCCGGCGGGCCGCGCCGGGTGTACGGGGCCGCGCCCGCCGGTCGCCGGGAGAGTGACCGAAGGACGCAGCCCACGTGGGACAACCGCCGGGAGAACCGCGAGGGACCGCTACGGGCGCAGCGTGGCCTCGTCGCGCTCGATCTCGCCGTTGCGCTGGTCCAGCCTGGTGTCGAACTTCGCCAGCGGCTTCGCCTTCGCCGGGTCCGCCTCGACGGCCGCCGGGGCGACGCCCGCCCAGCGCAGGATCGCGGCGGTGGCCTTCGCCTTCTCCTCGGCGACGAGGCCGGAGACCTTCGCGCCGTGGTTGCCGCCGGGGACGGTGTAGACGTAGCTGTCCTTCGCGCCGCGTCCGAGGCGGAACGGCTCCGCGCTCCACGGGTCGTTCTCGCCGTTGACGTACATCATCTGCCGGGCGTTGCGCTTGACCCAGCGGTCGATGTCCCGCATCGCGCCCCGGTCGAACGTCATCGGGATGGAGCGGGGCACGAAGTTGCGCGGGGGCTGGTAGCCGTAGCGGCTCAGCTTGCTGAGCCAGGGCTGCTTGATGTCCGGCGACCCGAGCTGGGTGCCCGCCTGGTAGTAGTACGGGGTGTACCTCTCCAGGCCCTGGTCCACGTAGGCGGAGAAGCCGGAGATGGAGTCGACCGAGTTCCAGATGACGTCGTCGGTGGCGTCCTCGGCGTCGGCCGGGAGGTCCGCGCAGTCGGCGAGCAGGCTGTACTGCCAGAACGCCCACCCGTAGTCCATGACCGTGGCCTCGTAGGCGCGGTCGAGGGAGCCGACGGTGTTGAAGGTCCAGCCCTGCGCCGCGGCCAGCTCCTTGTACTTCTTCTGGAGCGGGGCCCGGCGGATCAGCGCCTCGCGCTGCACGTCGGCCAGCTTGTCGCGGCACTCCTCGGTGCCGACGTTGCGGAAGAACCGGTCGTACGCCGAGTCCTCGTTGTTCACCACGTCGTTGGGCGCGACGTAGGCGACGACGCCGTCCATGTCCTTCGGGTAGAAGCGCTCGAAGTACGTGGCGGTCATGCCGCCCTTGGACCCGCCGGTGGCCAGCCACTTCTTGTCGTAGATCTTCTTCAGCGCCGTGAACACCCGGTGCTGGTCGCTGGCGGCCTGCCAGATGTCCAGCTTGGACCAGTCGGCCGGGGCCGGCCGGGACGGGGTGAAGTAACGGTACTCCAGCGAGACCTGGTTGCCGTCGATGATCTGCGTCGGCTCGCTGCGGCTGGGGTTCGTGGAGACGTTGTAGCCGCTGGTGAAGAAGACCGTCGGGCGGCTCACGTCCTTGTGCAGCAGCGTCAGGCGCTGCTGGAACGTGCCCTTGGACGGGCGCCGGTGGTCGACCGGCTGGGTGTAGTTGAGGACGAAGTAGCGGTAGCCCGCGTACGGCTTCTCCTCGATCAGACTCATGCCCGGGATGGCCAGGATGCGGTCCTTGATGTCCTCGTTGCTCGCTTCGCTGCCTCCGGCAGCGCCGCTGCTCCGCTTCGCGGCCGGCTCCGCGGCGGTGGCCGCACCGGCCGAGGCCCCCGTGGCTCCGACCGTGCCTATGAGCACAGCGAGCGAGAGAACCCCTGTGAGCGCCTTGCGCATGCACCCTCCCCTTGATTCACAACAGTCGCCGTGAACCTATCGGGGCAACACACGCCACGCCAGACCCGTGTTGTTCATGTCAGGGGAGAAGTCAGCAGAGAATCCATCCGGTGGAGGCGGACTTCTTGCCGATCGCGCCGGAGGCCCGTACGCAGCGGTTGAGCGCGTTGACCGTGACCGGACCGGCCATCTTCGTGTACGCGCCCTTGTCGGTGACGGCGCGTCCGCCGCGCGCCTGGAGCGTGACGCTCATCGTCCGCCGCTTGCCGGGCTTCTTCGCGACGGTCACCGCGCAGACATGGGCGCGGCTCTTGTAGACGCGTACTTCTCCCGTGGAGAACCCGACGGTCTTCGCCGGGCGGCCGGAGCAGCCGGAGGCGGCCCGGGCGACGCCGGGGGCGCCGAGCAGGGGCACGAGTCCGGCCAGCAGGAACAGGACGAGGAGGCGGGCCAGCAACGGCCGTCCCCCCGGCCTCGCGAGGCCGGCCGGCCCAGCCGGGCCCGCTGCCTCCGCCGGTCCCGTCGGTCCGGTCGGCCTCATGGGTCTCACCGGCTCCGCGGCTCTGCCGAACACATTCGCCCCCACCTGACGTCTGTACGCACCCGTGCGTCCCTGGCTACGACGCAGCAGAGCCGTGGGAGGTTGCACCGCCGGACCCGCCGGACCCGCCGGACCCGCCGGACCCGCCGGACCCGCCGGACCCGGCAGACGCGGTGGACCCCGTGGCCGCTCAGACGCCCGCCGGCTCGTCCTCCCCTATGCCCTCGCCGATGAAGGTGCGCCAGAGCCGGGCGTACCGCCCGCCCCGGGCGAGCAGCTCGTCGTGCGTGCCGTCCTCGACGACGCGCCCGTGGTCCATGACCACGACGCGGTCGGCGCGGGCGGCGGTGGTCAGCCGGTGGGCCACCACCAGCGTGGTGCGGCGGCCGACGAGGCGGTCGGTGGCCTGGTTGACCAGGGCCTCGGTGGCGAGGTCCAGGGCGGCGGTGGCCTCGTCCAGGAGCAGGATGTCCGGGTCGACGAGTTCGGCGCGGGCCAGCGCGATGAGCTGGCGCTGTCCGGCGGAGAGGTTGCGGCCGCGCTCGGCGACCTCGTGGAGATAGCCGTCCTCCAGCGTGGCGATCATCTCGTGCGCGCCGACCGCGCGGGCGGCGGCCTCCACCTGGGCGTCGGTGGCGTCGGGCAGCCCGTAGGCGATGGCGTCGCGGACCGTGCCGTCGAAGAGGTACGCCTCCTGCGGGACGACGCCGAGGCGGTGCCGGTAGGCGGTCATGTCGAGGGTCCGCAGATCGGCTCCGTCGGCGGTGACCCGGCCGCCCGTGGGGTCGTAGTACCGGGCGACGAGCTTGACGAGGGTCGACTTCCCGGCCCCCGTCTCCCCGACGAACGCCACCGTCTGGCCGGCCGGGATGCGCAGGTCGACACCGCTCAGGGCCTCCTCGTCGGAGCCGTACGCGAAGGAGACGTCCTCGAACGCGATCTCGCCGCGCAGCGAGAACACGTCGAGCGGCTCGTCCGGGTCGGCGGTCGAGGTGGGCTCGCGCAGCAGCTCCTGGATGCGGCCGAGGGAGACGGTCGCCTGCTGGTAGCCGTCGAAGACCTGGGAGAGCTGCTGGACGGGGGCGAAGAACAGTTCGATGTAGAGGAGGTAGGCGACCAGCGCTCCGGTGGTCAGCGTGCCGTTGTCGATCCGGCCCGCGCCGACGATCATGACGGCGGCGGCGGCGACGGAGGCCAGCAGCTGGACGAACGGGAAGTAGACGGAGATCAGCCACTGGCCGCGCACCCGGGCCTGGCGGTAGTGGTCGCTGTGCTCGGCGAAGCGGGCGGCCCCGTCGTGCTCGCGGCCGAAGGCCTGGACGATGCGGAGGCCGGAGACGGACTCCTGGAGGTCGGCGTTGACGGCGCTGATACGTGTCCGGGCCAGCTCGTACGCCTTGACGCTGCTGCGCCGGAAGAAGACGGTGCCGATGATCAGCACGGGCAGGGTGGCGAAGACGACCAGGGCGAGCTGGATGTCCAGGACGAGCAGCGCGACCATGATGCCGAAGAAGGTGACCACGGAGACGAACGCGGTGACGAGCCCGGTCTGGAGGAACGTGGCGAGCGCGTCCACGTCCGTCGTCATCCGGGTCATGATCCGGCCGGTCAGCTCCCTCTCGTAGTAGTCGAGGCCGAGCCGCTGGAGCTGGGCGAAGATCTTCAGGCGGAGCGAGTACAGGATCCGCTCGCCGGTCCGGCCGGTCATCCGGATCTCGCCGGTCTGCGCGATCCATTGGACGAGCACGACGACCAGCGCGATCGCGGAGGCCGCCCACACCGCGCCGATGGAGACCTGGGTGACGCCCTCGTCGATGCCGTGCCGGATCAGGACCGGCAGCAGCAGGCCCATCCCGGCGTCGACGGCGACGAGCCCGAGGCTGATCAGCAGGACCCCGCCGAAGCCGCGCAGCAGCCGCCGCAGCCCGTAGGAGTCCTCCGCACGCACGGCGGCGGCCTCGTCCACCCCGGGGGTGTCCGTGGCCGGCGGCAGCGCCTCGACCTGGGCGAGCAGCTCGGGCGTCGCGGGCATACCGGCGACGGTGGTGTCCCCCTTCTCCTCCTTGCGGATCCACAGCTCGGGGGTGATGCCGCGCTCCGCGTCGAACTCGGCGTCCAGCTCCTCCTGGAGGGCGCGGTCGTCGTCGGGGTCGGCCTCGGTGCGCGGTGGCCGGTGGCCGGGCGAGGTGCCGCCCAGCTCGTCGGGGTCGGTGAGGAGGCGGCGGTAGAGCGCGGAGGTGCGCTCCAGCTCCTCGTGGGTGCCGATCGCGGCGAGCTTCCCGGCGTCCAGGACGGCGATGCGGTCGGCGAGCTGGAGGGTGGAGCGGCGGTGGGCGATGAGCAGGGTCGTGCGGCCCGCCATCACCTGCTTGAGCGCCTCGTGGATCTCGTGCTCGACGCGGGCGTCGACGGCGGAGGTCGCGTCGTCGAGGAGGAGGAGCCGGGGGTCGGTGAGGATGGCGCGGGCGAGGGCGACGCGCTGGCGCTGGCCTCCGGAGAGGGTGAGCCCGTGCTCGCCGACGGTGGTGTCGTACCCCTTCGGCAGGTCGGCGATGAACCGGTCGGCCTGGGCGGCGCGGGCGGCCTGCTCGATCTGCTCCTGGGTGGCGTCGGGGAGGCCGTAGGCGATGTTGGCGCGGATGGTGTCGGAGAACAGGAAGCTGTCCTCGGGGACCAGGCCGATGGCGGAGCGCAGGGACGCCTGGGTGAGCTCGCGGACGTCGTGGCCGCCGATGAGGACGGCCCCGTGGGACACGTCGTAGAAGCGGGGCAGCAGGAGCGAGATGGTGGACTTGCCGCTGCCGGACGCGCCGACGACGGCGACGGTCTCTCCGGGTTCGACGGTGAGCGAGAAGCCGTCGAGGACGGGGCGCTCGGAGGCTCCGCTTCCAAGGTCCGTGTCTGTAGCGGAGGCGGAGCGAGGCGGAGCGTACCCGAAGCGGACGTCGTCGAACTCGATGCCTGCCGCGGCATCGGCGGGCAGTTCCTTGGTGCCGTCCCGCATCGAGGGCTCGGTGTCGATGAGCTCCAGGACGCGTTCCACGCCGGCCCGGGCCTGCTGGCCGACGGTGAGGACCATGGCGAGCATCCGGACCGGGCCGACGAGCTGGGCGAGGTAGGTGGAGAAGGCGACGAAGGTGCCGAGGGTGATCTCGCCCCGGGTGGCCAGCCAGCCACCGAGGGCGAGCATGGCGACCTGGCCGAGCGCGGGCACCGCCTGGAGGGCCGGGGTGTAGCGGGAGTTCAGGCGGATGGTGCGCAGCCGCCCGGCGAACAGCCGGCGCCCGACCGCGCGGAGCTTGCCGGTCTCCTGGTCCTCCTGGCCGAAGCCCTTGACGACCCGGACCCCGGAGACGGCCCCGTCGACGACTCCGGCGACGGCGGCGGCCTGGCTCTGGGCGTACCAGGTGGCGGGGAAGAGACGGGTGCGGGAGCGGCGGGCGATGAACCAGAGGGCGGGGGCGACGGCGAGGGCGACGAGGGTCAGGGGCAGCGAGAGCCAGGCCATGATGACCAGGGAGATGAGGAAGAGCAGTACGTTCCCGATGGTCATCGGGAGCATGAACAGCAGCCCCTGGATCAGCTGGAGGTCGCTGGTGGCGCGGCCGACGACCTGCCCGGTGGACAGCTCGTCCTGACGTTTCCCGTCGAGCCGGGTGATCGTCGTGTACATGTCCGTACGCAGGTCGTGCTGGACGTCCAGGGCGAGCCGGCCGCCGTAGTACCTGCGGATGTAGGTGGCTATGTAGACGAGGACGGCCGCGCCGATGAGCAGTCCGGTCCACACGGCGAGGGAGCGGGTGTGGTCGGTGACCACGTCGTCGATGATCACCTTGGTGATGAGCGGAACGAGGGCCATGACGGCCATGCCGCCGAGCGACGAGCCGAGAGCGAGCACGACGTTGCGCCGGTACCGCCACGCGTACCCGGTCAGCCGCCGGCCCCACCCCTGTTGCTCTGCGCCCGTCACGCGTTGCCTCCCGTTTCGGCCTTCTCCTCGGCCTGTCCGCTGGTCCAGCTGTTCCACCTGGTCTACCGGAAGGCACCAACGCCCGGGGCCGCGGATTTCATCCCGCCGCCACGGACGTACGGCTTACAGGTGCGTCGGCTCGAACATCCGCAGCAGGGCCGGGAGCACGACGACGGACGGCCCCGGGGCCGCCAGCGCCTTGCTCAGGTCCCCGGCGAGGGACTCCGGTGTCGTACGGACGGCGGGGACGCCGAAGGACTCGGCGAGCGCGACGAAGTCCGGGCGGGACAGCTCGGTGGCGGTGGCCTCGCCGAAGGCTTCCGTCATGTACTCGCGCAGGATGCCGTAACCGCCGTCGTCGACGATCAGCCAGGTCAGCGGCAGGTCGTACTGGCGGGCGGTGGCCAGTTCCGCGATGGAGTACATCGCGCCGCCGTCACCGGAGACCGCGAGCACGGGCTTCGTCGGGTCGGCGACGGCCGCGCCGATGGCCGCCGGGAAGCCGTAGCCGAGGCCGCCCGCGCCCTGGGCGGAGTGCATGGTGTTGGGGCGGCGGGCGTCGAACGCGGACCAGGCCCAGTACGCCAGGATCGTCATGTCCCAGAAGCTGGGCGCGGCGTCGGGCAGCGCCTCGCGGACGGCGGCGAGGACCTGCTGCTCCAGGGTGAGGTCCTGGGCGTCGATCCGGACCCGTACCTTCTCCAGCACCGTACGCACGCGCTCGGCGGCTCCCGCGTCCTCGCGGGGCTCGACGGCCTCCAGGAGGTCGGACAGGGCCTCGCGGGCGTCGGAGTGGATGCCGAGGGCGGGGTGGTTGGACTCCAGCTTCCCGGCGTCCGCCTCGATCTGGATCACCCGGCCGCGCGGGCGGAAGGTGTGGTAGTTCGAGGAGAGTTCGCCGAGCCCCGAACCGACGACGAGGAGGACGTCCGCGTCCTCCAGGAAGTCGGTGGTGTGCCGGTCCTCCAGCCAGGAGCGCAGCGACAGCGGGTGCTCCCAGGGGAAGGCGCCCTTGCCGCCGAAGGTGGTGACGACCGGCGCGTCGATCTTCTCGGCCAGCGCGAGGAGCTTGCCGGAGGCGTCGGAGCGGACGACTCCGCCGCCCGCGATGATCACGGGCCGTTCGGCGTTGGACAGCAGGTGCGCGGCGGCGATCGTCAGCTCGGGCCGGGGATACAGCTCGCGCGGGGTGGCGTCCATGGCGCTGACGACCGGCAGGGATGTCCCGGCGAGCAGCACGTCCTGCGGGATCTCCACCCAGACCGGCCCGTGCGGGGCGGTGAGCGCGGACTCCCAGGCTGCGGCGATCGCGGAGGGGATCTGGGAGGCGGACCGCACGGTGTGGACGGACTTCACGAGGTCGCGGACGGAGGCCTGCTGGTCGCGCAGCTCGTGGAGAAAGCCGTGCCGGCCGCCGCCGAGCCCGGCCGTGGGGATCTGGCTGGAGATCGCGAGGACGGGCGCGGAGGCGGCGGCCGCCTCCTGGAGCGCGGCGAGCGAGGTGAGCGCGCCGGGCCCGGTGGAGAGCAGCAGGGGCGCGACCTCACCGGTGATCCGGCCGTACGCGTCGGCGGCGAAGCCCGCGTTGTTCTCGACGCGGAGTCCCACGTACGAGAGGGAGGAGCGGCGCAGCGCGTCGAACACGCCGAGCGCGTGCTGGCCGGGCAGCCCGAAGACGGTGGTCGCGCCGAGCCCGTGCAGGGACTCGACGACGAGGTCGCCGCCGGTGCGGCCGGGCGGCGGGGTCAGGGCTGCCGCGGCCTGGGCTGCGGTGAGCCGCGGCCGGTCGTCGTGGTCGTGGCTCACTTGGCCGCGGCCTCCTTCGTCTCCTTCTCGTCCGCGATCTGGCGGGACATGATCGTCGTCAGCTCGTACGCGGCGTGCGAGGCGGCCACGGAGGTGATCTCGGCGTGGTCGTACGCGGGGGCGACCTCGACCAGGTCGGCGGAGACCAGGTGGCAGGAGGAGAGCCCGCGCAGGATCTCCAGCAGCTCGCGGGAGGTGAGGCCGCCGGCCTCGGGGGTGCCGGTGCCGGGGGCGTGCGCCGGGTCCAGGACGTCGATGTCGATGGAGATGTACAGCGGCCGGTCGCCGATGCGCTGCCGCAGCTGGTCGGCGATCTCGTCGACGCCGCGCCGCATGACGTCGGCGGAGGTGACGATGCCGAAGCCCATCTTCTCGTCGTCGGTCAGGTCCTGCTTGCCGTACAGCGGCCCGCGGGTGCCGACGTGGGAGAGGGCGGAGGTGTCGAGGATGCCCTCCTCGACGGCCCGGCGGAACGGGGTGCCGTGGGTGTACTCGGCGCCGAAGTAGGTGTCCCAGGTGTCCAGGTGCGCGTCGAAGTGGAGCAGGGCGACGGGCCCGTGCTTCTTGGCGACGGAACGCAGGAGCGGCAGGGCGATGGTGTGGTCGCCGCCGAGCGTCATCAGGCGTGCGCCGGTGCCCAGCAGGTCGTCGGCCGCCCCTTCGATGGTCTCGACGGCCTCGTTGATGTTGAACGGGTTCGCCGCGATGTCCCCGGCGTCGGCGACCTGGGCGAGGGCGAACGGGGAGGCGTCCTGCGCCGGGTTGTACGGGCGCAGCAGCCGGGACGCCTCACGGATCGCGTTGCCGCCGAAGCGGGCGCCGGGCCGGTAGGAGACCCCGGAGTCGAAGGGCACGCCGACCACGGCGACGTCGGTCCGGCCGACCTCGTCGAGCCGGGGCAGCCGGGCGAACGTCGCGGGCCCGGCGTAGCGCGGGACGCGGGAGGAGTCGATGGGGCCGCGCGGCGATTCGGTGCTGCTCATGAGGTGTGCCCTTCCTTCGTGTTTCGTACGGTGTCAAGTGTGCGGGGCTGCCGGCCCGCCCGGCCCGCCCCAGCCCGTCCGGCGATGGAGGACCCCTTCGAGGTCGGCCGGCCCGGCGCCAGTGTTCCGGCCTCAGACGCCGACGGACTGGATTCACGCCCCGTCGGCCGTCGCTCTTCGACGTGGCGCGGCGCCCGTGCGAGGAAGACGGTAGGTGGCCGAAGGCCGACACTGAAGGGTACGTTTCCTCCATTCGCGACCCACTGAATGGATGAACCGTCCATGCCTGACCCTTCCGCGGGCGCCCCGCGGACGACTCCGCCGGCCGGCCCGCCGACCCCGCCCATCCCGCTGGCCGGGCTCCTGGCACGCGAGGAGCTGGGCCTGCGCCGGATCGCGGGGCCTGCCGACGCCGATCTGCTCTGGGTGCACACCTCGGAGATGGCCGACCCGTATCCGTATCTGCTCGGCGGGGAACTGCTGCTGAGCGCGGGCGTGCTGCTGACGGACCCGGACCACTACGTCGGCCGGCTGGTGGAGGCGGGGGCGGCGGCACTCGGTTTCGGGGTCCGGCCGGTGCACGAGACGGTGCCCCGGGCCCTGATCGAGGCGTGCGACCGGCATGGCCTGCCGTTGCTGGAGGTGCCGCCCGAGACTCCGTTCACCACGATCGCGCGGGCGGTGTGGCGGCTGATGGCCGAGGCGCGCCACCGCGAGCTGCGCCGGGTGACCCGCGCCCAGCAGGCGCTGGCGACGGCGGCGGCCCGCCCCGACCCCGTACCGGCGGTCCTCCGCCAGCTCGCGACGCAGCTCGACGGC
>NZ_NTGZ01000185.1 GCF_002551245.1 Streptomyces sp. rh34 | reverse complement strand
ACGCCCGCCGGTCCGTCGGGGCCGGCCGGCCTGGCTCCGGCGGGCATCTCGCGCAGAGGCTTGCCCAGGGCGGGGCGGACCACATCGGCGGCGGGCCGGCCGGAGACACGGTCAGGAGACGGGGCGTCGCCCTCCGGAACCGTACGGTCCGCACTGCTCCGCCGCTCGGACACGGCCCGCTGGACGGCGGGGGCGGCAGCCGGTCCGGACGGCTCGGCCGATGAGGAAGGAGAGGAGGAAGCGGAGGAAGAGGAGGACGCGGAAGAGGCGGACGAGGTGGAGACGGTGGGGGAGGCGGGCACGAGCCCGGCGATCTGCCGCAGCGGCATCGCCGGACGCCGGGCGACGATCAGCGGCGGGGCGATCCGCTGCGGACGTACGGCGGCGGGAGTGCGCGCACCGGAGGACACGGACGACCGGGGCGGGGCAGTGGAGGGGGACGGGCCGGACGCTCCCGACGCACCCGACGCACCCGACCTGTCCGGCGCATTCGACGCACCCGATCCGCCCGAAGGCGACCGGTTCGCGGTGGACGGGGCCGAACCACGCGCCGCGACCGACCGCTGGACCGGCGGCGATCCAGGGCCCGGCTTCCCGGCCCCCGTACCGCCGTTCGTCCTGCTGCCCCTGCCCGTCACCACGTTCACCGGGGCGGACGGCAGGTCCGTCGTGGGCCCGGCGGGCTCGTCGGCGCCCGGGGGCCGGACCGCGCGCAGCAGCAGCGGCCCGCCGGGGGACGCGGACCGTGCGCCGCCGGGACGGGCGACGCCGTGGATGAGGCCGACCGGGGCCGACGGCAGGACGGAGTGGCCGAGTTCGCCGCCGAGGGCCGGGTTCTGCCAGGAGGCCAGCCGCGACCGGAACCGCAGCCCGTCGCTCACGCCGATCGAGGACCGGGCGACGGTCACCGACGGCGGGGCCACCCGCCGCCAGCCGCCGTCCCAGCCACCGGCGTCCCCGCCCCCGCCGCCGACGCCCGTCGGGGAACCGGAACCGGAACCGGAAACAGGGCCGGGGTCCGGGACGGGAGCGGGTGCGCCGGACACGTCGGCGAGCCCGCCGCCCTCGTGCGAGGGCGCGCCGGAGCGCTGCCGGTCCGCCCGGCGCAGCCAGTCCCCGAGCCCCACACGATCACCCGCCTTCGTTGACGCGGGTGTTGATCCGCGCTATCTCCCGCACCCACTGCTGACGCTCGCCGTGGGTGAGGTCGAGAATGTCCTCACGCTGCCAATGGAAGTGGTAGGCGACGTACGCGATCTCCTCCCGCAGCCGGGGAAGCGCGTACGTCACGATTCCCCCAGGCGCCCACCCGAGAGGTCCACCTCGAACGACCCGTGGCACAGCGGGCAGGTCACCGCGGCATGCGTGTGGCCCTCGCTGTTGATCCGCCGGTAGAAGTCCTGGAGGAACGCCACGTCGGTCGCGTACATCCGCTCGACGATCCCGGCGTGCACATCGGTGACCGTGCCGAGCTGGGTGATCACCTGACTCAGCAGCACCACGGACAGATACGCCGGATTCTCCTTCACCCGCAGGTCGATCTGCGGGCGCAGCTCGTCCCGGGCCGTCGCGAGCCGCATGGTGCCGCTGCGGTGCACGTGTCCCTCGTCGTCGACGTACCCGCGCGGCAGCTCGAAGGCGAACTCCGTCTGCAGCGTCTCCCGTTCCCGGGGGCGCGCGGGAGGGGGCGCGGAAGCCTCCTCCCGCGTGGCGGGCGCGGCGGCGAGGTTGTCGAGGACTTCCTCCAGCCCGCCGCCCGGCGTAACGGTCCGGCGCCTCATTCGACCACGATCTCCTCGAAGGTGATGGTCACCGTCTCGGTCGCCGCGCTGGACTCGCCGGCCTTGAGGGAGGGGCCCTCCCACTTGGAGGCCCAGCCCTGCATCAGCTGGATGCGGCGGACGGTCTCACCGGTCGAGTCCTTGATCTCGATCGTGAGGTTCTGCCGCGCGGTGTCGACGGCCCCGTTGTTGAGGGTCTCCTTGATCCAGGTGGTGAACTCGCTGCTCTTGTCGAGCCCGCGGGTGATCGTCACCTCGCCCGCCTGGCGGGCGCCCGGCTGCTTGCGGATGATCTGCTTGCCCTCGGCGGTCACCTGACGGACCTCGACGACTTCTTCCTCGACGGTCATGCCGCTGATCTCCTGGATGGACTCCACGAGATAGCCGCCGAGCTGTACGCCGAAGACGTGGGTGGAAAGAGCGTCGCCCTCTGCCATGACTCTGTGTCACCTGTTCCGATCGAAAGTGAAAGGGTGGGGGAGGACCGGGAAGGTCACTCGTCGACGAGGCTGGTGCTGTCCGAGAACTGCGAGAGACGGAAGATCACGAACTCCGCGGGCTTCACCGGCGCCACCCCGATCTCGCAGACGACCTGACCGAGGTCGATCGACTCCTGCGGGTTGTTGCTCCGGTCGCACCGGACGTAGAACGCCTCCTCGGCCGTGCGGCCGAACAGGGCGCCGCGTCGCCACTCCTCGGTGAGGAACGCGGTGACGTTGCGCCGGATGCTCGACCAGAGGCGGTCGTCGTTCGGCTCGAACACCACCCACTGGGTGCCCAGGAGGATGGACTCCTCCAGGTAGTTGAAGAGGCGGCGCACGTTGAGGTAGCGCCAGGCCGGGTCGGACGACAGGGTGCGCGCACCCCAGATGCGGATGCCGCGGCCCGGGAAGGCGCGTACGCAGTTCACGCCGATCGGGTTGAGAAGGTCCTGCTCGCCCTTGCTGAGGCGGATCTCCAGGTCCACCGCGCCCCGGATGACCTCGTTGGCGGGGGCCTTGTGGACGCCGCGCTCGCCGTCGCTGCGCGCCCAGACGCCGGCCACGTGGCCGCTCGGCGGGACCAGGGCGTTGCGGCCGCTCGCCGGGTCGAAGACCTTGACCCACGGGTAGTAGAGGGTCGCGTAACGCGAGTCGTAGCCGGCGTCCTCGTTGCGCCAGGTGCGCACACGCTGGGCGTTCATGCCCGGCGGGGTGTCCAGGACGGCGACCCGGTCGCCCATCTGCTCGCAGTGCGAGATGACCGCCAGCTGCACGGTCTTGACGCCCTCGGCGTCGATGTCGCCGCGCTGGAAGGCGCTCATCAGGTCCGGGACGGCGACCATCGTGATCTCGTCGATCGCTTCGAGACCGGAGAACCCGGTGCGCGCGGAGGCGTCGCCCACGTACTCGGAGGCGTCGAGCCGTGCCACACCGGAGCCGGGGGCGCCCGCGGCGGCGGGGGCGGGAGTGAGGGCGACGGTCTGCTTCTCGGGGCGGCTCTGCGCCGTGCCCGGCTGCTCGGTGACCTGGACGAACTTGGAGTCGCGGGCCTGGGTGACCAGGTAGCCCTTGACGTTCTTGCGGAGGGAGACGTCGTACGTCTCCACGGCCTTGCCGGCCTGGCGCACCAGCAGCCGGAAGCGGTCCTCCGGGGGGTTCTCGCCCTCCGCGTCGGCGATCTCCACGGAGAGGTCGGCACCCGTGCCGGGCTTGGCGGACACGAGAAACCCGCCGAGTGCGACGGGAGCGGGCGCCTGGGTGACCGCGCCCTGCGCCGTGCCCTCCGCGCCCTGTGCGGGTCCGCCGATGCGCACGATGTAGGCCGCGCCGCCGCCGTTGGCGAAGAAGCCGTAGACGGCGTGCGCCAGATAGGTGTCGGCGGTGAAGGCGCCGAACGTCTGCACGTACTGGTCCCAGTTGGTCACCAGCGTCGGCTGATGGAAGGGGCCCGTCCCGGCGAAGCCGACGAAGGCTGCGACCGCGGTGCCGACACCTTCGATGGGCCGTGCTCCGGACTGCACCTCCTCCACGTATACACCGGGGGTGAGGTACGACGGCATGCTCGCTCCTTCTGGACGGTCACTCGATCACTGTCCAGTCTTGACCGTCCGGCCGGGCGGGGAGTAGGTCCCAGAGTCCTGGACGCGGGGCAACGAGGCTGCCTTTCCGGGCCCCCGTACGCCGGGTAACACTGCCCTTGGCGGGCCGGGCGCAACGGTCGACGTATTCGCGGGAGCCGGCCCGCATTCCCCGGTCGACATGAAGAGAACGAGAACAACGTGTTACGGAACAGTCCGACATCGCCGCCCCTGCCGGGGGATTGGGCGAAAGGGCGGACGCCGGTGCCGTGACCCGATGTGTTTGGTATCTCTTTTTCCCGGTAAACCCCGGCAGGCCCCTCACCGTCCGGGGTCACGGGGGGAAGCGCTCCGAGGAGACGCGATTCGGCCAGAATGCGCCGAGAAGGCAGGCGGAATCGGTCGCCTCCGGAAGGGTGAAGCGGTCGCGAGGACGCTCCGAACGGGCACGAGTCGACCGGCATCGCGCCGTCAGGACCGTTTCTGAGCAGGGCTGTTCGTGCCCGCGGCCATCGGAAGCGGATATTCTTCCGATGCTGTCGCTGCCGCGGACGACCGAACTGGCGGAGACCTCTGGTGTTCCGGGAGGGCGAATCCGCCACCGCCCGGCCCGCCGGGTTTCCTCTCGACCGGGTTTCTGCTGTTGTCTCGTCGGCAGGCGAAGCAGAACGCTCGGCGTCGCTGTTTCTATCGTGCGAGATCGCTCAGTACGCCGCTGACATTCAGAACCTGATGGCACCCGGAAGCCTGCGTACCGGTGGCCGGAGTGCCGGGCTTGGCACAGGTGACGGAAGCGGTGACGGTGGCGTTCTCCGGAACCTGAATGGGGGTGACCCAGTGATAGTCCTGGTTGCGGAAGGTTTCCAGCGCGATCGTCGTGATCTTGCGCTCGCCGAAGGAGATCGTCACGACGCCTTCGTCACCCTGGAAGTTCGCCACCACGATGTCGGTGACGCCGAACACCTTCCCGGCCGGAACCTTGTAGGCCTTTTCCTCGGTGGTACCCGCCCGGGCCTGCACATCGATGGTCTCGGACGCCTGCTGGCCGCCCCCGCCACTGCCGTTGCCCCCGCCCCCGCCGCTCGGGCCGGAACCGCCGCCCGTACCGGGGCCTGTTCCGTCCGGGCCGGTTCCCTCTCCCTGACCGCCCGCCGGGCTGTCCGCACCACCGGGCGGGGTCGATCCCTGCTCCTTGCCGCGCTCGGTCTCCTCCTGCGCGGCCTTCGTCCCCGCCTGCTTGGCCGTGCTCTGCACCGCGGGCCGCACCAGGGCGAACCACGCGAGCAGCAGAGCCAGCAGCGCCGCCAGCACGATCAACAGCCACTTGGGCAGCACCGGCATCTGGGCGAACTCCCCGGGCAGCGGCTCGGGCCCGCCGGGCTGCTCGTCCTCGGCCTCCCCCTCGCCGCCCTCGGTCGCCCGGACCTCGAACGGCCAGGTGACGGGCTCGCCGAACCAGATCAGCGTCCGGGCCCGGACCTTCAGCCGGACCTCCGCCGACTCGCCCGGCTCCAGCCGCTTCTTGTCCGGCGTGAAGACCAGCCGCAGATCCTCCCCCGCCTGCTTGCCCGCGAGGGCCACATCGACCGGGGTGTTCCCCTTGTTCTGCACCGCGGTGCGGAAGCGCGCGCCCAGCCAGCCGCGGCGGCGGCGCGGTTCCAGCTCCGTGCGGAGCTCGTGGAAGGGCTCCACGGTCACCGTGCCCTCGGGGACCACCACCGACTCGGGCCGCTCCGCGGGCAGGACCCGTACGGCCAAGGGGGTTTCGCCCGCCCGGACCTCGTGGGAGCGGGGCGGGGCGAAGGTCAGGGTCACCGTCTCGGAGGTGCCCGGGTACAGCGACACACGCGCCGGCTCGACGGTACTCCAGGCGGCGCAGTCGCCGGCCACCTCAAGTGTGTAGGCCTCGACGATGTCGCCGTCGTTGCGCACGGTCAGGGTGGTCGTCGCGGTACCGCCGGGCGACACCGTCACCGTGGGGTTTTCGAGTTCGGCAGATGTGGTCACTCTGCGACGTTAGGCCGCCCGCACCGCCCGGCAGCAGAGACGCGAGGGCAACAAGCGGGCAGGGGTGGTGCCCCGCGGGCCCCCCGGCACGGTGTCCCCGTGCCCTCTCCGCGGGCACGCGCGCCATGCCCCCCGACCGGCGGGGGCGACACGAGGACCAGCAGGCATATCGGGCTGAAGCACCTGAGGAAGACGGGCACGCAACAATGACGACGATCACGGACACGACGAACAGCACGGCGACGCGCGGGCAGTACCGCAGGCCCGCCGCGGCACAGCGCCGCACGGCCGACTCCGGGGGAGCGCCCGGGGGCAGGGTCTCCGTGGCGGTGTACGCGGAGGACCTGATCCTGCAGACCGGCATGATCCACCAACTGCGGGTGCGGCCCGAGATAGAACTGCTGCCGGAGGCCGAGGCGGACCGGGCGCAGGTCTCCCTGGTCGTGGTGGACATGGTGGACGAGCCCACCGTCCAGCTCCTGCACCGTCTCCAGCGCAACACCTCCACCCGCACCGGACTGGTCGTGGGATTCTTCGAGTCGGGCGCCCTCCAGACCATGATCGAGTGCGGGGTCGCCGCCGTCCTCCGGCGCGGCGAGGCCGACCAGGACCGGCTCGTCCACCTGGTCCGGGCGATGGCCAACGGCGAAGGCGTCCTGCCCGGCGACCTGCTCGGCAAGCTCCTCGACCACGTCAGCTCCCTCCAGCGGACGGTCCTCGACCCCCGGGGTCTCACGCTCTCCACCCTCACCGCGCGCGAGGCGGAGATGATCCGGCTGGTCTCGGAGGGCTGCGACACCGCGGAGATCGCGCAGAAGACCTCGTACTCCGAACGCACCGTCAAGAACGTGC
Source organism: Streptomyces sp. rh34 (assembly GCF_002551245.1). Lineage (GTDB taxonomy): Bacteria > Actinomycetota > Actinomycetes > Streptomycetales > Streptomycetaceae > Streptomyces. Next base: position 8,009 of record NZ_NTGZ01000185.1, on the reverse strand, counting down.
TGCACGAGGTCGCGACCCGGCTCGAACTGCGCAACCGGGCCCACGCCGTGGGATACGCGATGCGGCACGGGCTGATCTGAGGACCCGTCGCCCCGTGTCCGGGCCGGGAGGCCCGGCCCGGCTCCGGGGGACCCGGCCCCCGGCCGCCTCACGTCCCGGCCATCGACCGTCTTCACGCCCCGGTCCGGCCTGTTCGCGGAGACGGCCGGCCCGCCCGGTCAGCGCCCCGGTGGCCGCGTGCCGCCGGGACCGGCGAACACCAGTTGCGTCAGCGGCGAGGGCAGCCGGTCGGCCTCCACCGTGATCCGGTACAGCCCGGCCCCGGGGAGTTCCACGTCGGCCGTCAGTGCGTCGGCGTCCTCCGCGTACGGACGGACCCGGCGGCGGACGGGGCCGTCCACCGAGGCCACCGTGCAGTCGATCCCGGACGGGTCGTCCGTCCCGGTGATCCGGAGCGACCAGGACGCCCCCGGTGTCACGTAGTCCGGCACCGTCAGTCCGACGCCCTCGCCGGCCTGGTCCGGACCGAGGTCGTCCTCCTCCAGGAGGAAGTCGACGACCGCGTGCCGCGCCGCCCCGCCGCTCGCCAGCGCACCGTGCTGGAGCGCGATCGGCACCGCCCCGCCCTTCGGGGACGCCGAGTCCCGGTGGACCGTACCGTCCCCCCGGGCCCGGAAGCGGAGAGCCACCCCGTTCTCGTCGCGCCTCAACTCGCCGTCCCGGTGGGCGCGGAAGCAGAACTCGGACGCCAGGACCTCCCCGTTCTCCAGCCGCAGGGACTGCACCGTGTCCTGGTGGACCCCGGCGACCGGGCGGTGGTGGGGCAGCTCGTGCCGGGCGAGCCGGGCGAAGAACTCACCGGAGTTCTTGGCGAGTTCCTCGTCCCCTCCCAGCGCGCCGACGTCCGACGGGGCGAGCCGGCGCGCCCCGGCGCCCTCCTCCAGGCAGACGAACCGGGGCAACAGGTCATGGACGCCCGGCATCGCGGCGGCCAGCGCCGCGAGCCTGCGGTGCGGCAGCGGCAGCGGCGCGCCCTGCGCGGCGTTGAGGATGTTCGCCGCGACCACGGACCCCCGGAACGGCGTCCCCAGCGTCATCACTCCCCGGGTATCGGCCGCCAGGTCGTCGTCGAAGCCCAGGGTGAGCGCCGCGTGCGTGACGAGCCCGCCCATGGAGTGGGCGACGAAGACGAGACGCCCCTCGCGCTCGTCGAGCGCCCGGCGCCGGGCCGCCGTGTGGGCGGGGTGCCCGCGCCACCGCTCCAGATGCCTGCGCGCCTCCGCCGCGAGGAGCCGGGCGTTGACCTCGACCGGCAGCCGCCAGTCATAGGGGAAGGGCAGCACCGCGTCGGGATGGGCGACGGTCTCCTCGATCGACCGCGTCAGCTTGTGATACGGCTCGATGCCTCGCACGAACGGGATCCACACGGGGGTCCGCAGGAGCCTGCGCGGCTGGATCCGCCCGTACACACCCGCCTGTTCCTCCGGCGTGAGGTGCAGCGGGGCGAGACCGTCCCGGGTCAGCCAGGCCTTGGCGAGCCACTGGGGATGCGCCAGCCCCCAGAGCACCTTGCCGGTGACGGTGTCGTACAGCTCGCTCCCCATGATGCCGGGGACGATCACGACCGCGTCGTGCGTGACGGCCGGAGTCACCTCCGGAGATAAGCGGGGGGTGCTGCCGGGGCTGCGGCCCGGATTCGTCTGCGGCGGCTTCGTCATGCCTGGAAGACTAGAGAGATGCGTGACACGGCGGGGGAGTTGGGGCGAAATCGGGCCGCAGAGCAGAACGGGGCGGAGCGGACCCTGCTCACGCTGGCCGTACGCGACTACGGCGACGGCGACGAGAGCTTCACCGCGGGCATCGACGAACAACTGGACGTCGTCGCCGAGTGGTGGTCCTCACCGGTCGCGTCCGACGGGTTCCGCCATGTCCCCGCCCCGACCGTGACCCGGCGCGAGCACGTCGAGGACTTCCTCCGGGAGAACCGGGTGCGGGAGATGGAGGGAGAGGCGCTGGTCCTGTTCATCACCGGGCACGGCTACGCGGGCACCCGGACGCACTTCCTGCAACTGCCCGACTCCGTCAAGGGCCGCCACCTCAACACCTCGGTCCGCACCACCGACCTCATCACAGCGGCGCTCGACTCCCACGCCAGGAACGTCCTCGTCATCGTCAACACCTGTTACGCCGGGAAGATCAGCGGCGAGATCGACGATCTGGTCGAGGACATCCGCGCCGAGCGCCGGAACACCTGCCGGCTCGACGTCCTCGTCACCGCCGGACACGACCGGCCGGTCCAGGTCCGACGGTTCTCCACCCTGCTGCGCGGCGCGCTCGAACGGCTCCGCACCACCGCGGGCATCACCACCCCCCACCTCAGCGTCGTCGAGCTGATGTCGGAGTTCGAACGCGGCCTGGACCCGGCGGATCGCAGGAGACACCGGCTCCACCGGGTGGTCGACGGCAGCGGCGTCCTCACCCCCACCCCCTGCATCCCCAACCCCGGATACCGCCGGGTGCGCGAAACGGCCGGCGCGGGCGGCCGGCGCGCGGGCGCCCAGGCCGGCGACCACTGGCTCGACCGGGCCACGGGGCGCACCCAGGACCAGGACCCCGGCTGGTACTTCCGGGGCCGCGAGGACATCAACCGCAGCATCGCTGCCTTCCTCAGCCCGGCCCGCACCCGCGGGGTCCTCCTCGTCACCGGCAGCGCGGGCAGCGGCAAATCCGCCGTGCTCGCCCGGGCCGTCGTCCTGAGCGACCCCGCGTTCCGCGACGACCCCCTGTGCAAAACGGCACTGGACCTGTCCGAGCCCGACACCGTCCCCGCCGCCGGTTCCCTCACCGGGGCGGTCCTCGCCCGGCACCGGGGCGCGGCGGAGCTGGCCCACGACATCCTCGAAGCCCTGGGGGAGACGCCCCGGCGGATCCGGTCGACCGAGGACCCGGTCGTCGAGGCCGCCCAGCAGATCCTCGCCGCGCTCCGGGACCGCGACGACGCGGTCACCCTCGTCATCGACGGCCTCGACGAGGCGGACGAACGGCAGCGCATCATCGAGGACGTGCTGGCGCCGCTCAACGAGTTCTGCGCGCCGCGGCTGGACCAGGTACCCGTACCGCGGCTCGACGGCGAACCGTTCGCCGACCGGGGACGCGGCCTGCGACTGCTGATCGGCGTACGCTCCAGCCGGCCGCTCAGCGAACCGTCCGGTGAACTGCCCGAGGAGGAGCAGGGACACAACGAAGCGCTGAAGGCCGTCTTCCCGACGGCCGAGGAGCAGCGTACGGACGACGAGGGCAGCGAGAAGGACATCGCCGCGTATCTGCGCGCCCTCATCTGCGAGGGCGGCTGCGGGCACCGCGAGTCGGCCGCGGAGGCGGCCGCACTGGTCGCACCCGCCGTCTGGCCCTCCTTCATCGACGCGCGCATAGCCGGTGAACAACTCCGGTCCGCCGAGGACCCCGCCGCGGTCGCCCGGCAGCCGGAGTGGCAGAGGATGCTGAACAACGGGACGGAAGGGCTCCTCAAGCGCGACCTCGTACTGGTCGAGGGCGACGGACTCCCCTCCGAAGTGGCCCTCGCTCTGCTGCGCGCGTCCGCCTTCGCCGGGGGAGCGGGCATCCCCTGGTCCACCATCTGGCCGCAGATGGCCCGGGTGCTGCTCGGCCGGGCCCTGCCGGACTGGGACGAGATGATCGCGAAACTGCTCAAGAGCCGCCTCAACGGCTATCTGGCCCACGACCACGAGGACGACCGACGGGTCTACCGGCCGGCCCACGAAACGCTGGCCGAGGCGCTGCGCGACCTCGACACCGACTGGCTCGACCGGGGCGGTGCGGCATGAGCGGGCCGGCCGGCGACGACCGGCACGCGGAGATCCACCGCCAACTGGCCGCCGCGCTCGCCGAACTCGTCCCCGACGACCCCAGCATCCCGCCCCACCCCTATCTGCGGCGGCACCTGGCCCAGCACGCCGCCCAGGGGCGCGTCCTGGACGACACCCACGTACCGCCCGCCCTGCTGCCCTGGGAGTCGAGCTCCGGGCTCGGCCGCCTGCTGGCGGGAGAGGGGGACCGGCCGGCTCAGCAGCAGTGGCTCCAGGCCTGGGCCACCCTGGAGCCCTACTCCCGTGATCTCAGCCCCCTGTCCCGGCTGACCAGTCTGCACCTGGCGCACCACGCCGCGATGTCACGGGACACGCCTTCGCCCCGGCCGGGCTCCCCGGACGCGCCGTTCGACCGCTCGCCCGTCACGCCGCTGTGGAGCGACTGCGCGAGTCCGGACAACGTGTGGGCCCTCAACGACGCCGACGTCGTCTCCCTGACGTCGACCGTCCCGCGCCCCCGGGCACCCCACCGGGCCCTGCTGGTCACCGGCGACGACCACGGCGTCGTGCGCGTCCTGAGGCGCGACGGCTCCGCGTCCGCACCCCCGATCACCCTGCACGAAGGGGCCGTCTCCCACCTGCTGACCCTGCCCGAGGGCATCGTCGCCACCGGAAGCACCGACGGCGCCGTCGCGATACTCGACGCCGCCCGCGGCCGCCCGATCGGTCCGGTCGCGCGACGCACCGGGGCCTGGGTCACCTCGCTCACGCTCCACCGGCCGCAGGGCGGGGCCCCGGTGCTCCTCGCGGCCTGGAGCGACGGCCACCTCGCCGCGTTCACCACGGCGACCCTGCACCGGGCCGACGTTCCGCTGCCCTCGCCGGAACCCGTGGCGGCCCTTCTGAGCGGCACGACACGGCCGGACGGCGGACCGCTGCTCATCGCCCGCCACGACACCGTCGCCGGTTTCGACGGCCGTACCACCCGGGTCCGCTCCCGCCATCCCGCGCCCGTCCGCACCCTGGTCGCACTGGCGGAGCCCGGGAGTTACGCCGTGGGCGACTCCGACGGCAATCTCTCCGTGCACAGCGCCGGTCCCGACTCCCGTACGCGCTCCGTCCGGGCGACGACGAGCGGCGCCGTCACCTCCCTGGCCGTCGTCACCGTCGAGGGCCGCGAAACCCTCGCCTCCGGGGGCGCCGACGGCACCGTCCGCCTCTGGCGGCCCGAGGGACTGGAGCCCGTCGGCGCATCCCTGCAAGCACACGCCGAAGCGGTCACCGCCCTCACCGCCCTGTCCGAACGCTCCGGAACCCGCCTCATCACCGCCGGATCCGATCGCACGATCCGCAACTGGCCGCTGGCCGGCGCCACGTTCCGGCACGGACGGGCCGGGTGGAACCGCGTCACCGCCAGCGCGCTGTCACCCGGACCCGCGCACCTCCTCGCGGTGACCGAGGGAACCACCACGCTCGTCCGGAACATCGACACCGGCGAGAAGTGGCCCGTCATCGACGACGAGCCGGTCACCGCCCTCGCCTGGGCCCGGCGGCACCACCGTCCGGTGCTGGCCGCCGCCCTCAGCGACAACAGCATCGCGCTCCACACCCTCGGCCCCGGCGACGCCCCCACGCCGCCGCCGCGGCTGCGCGGGCACTTCTCGCCCGCGCTCGCCCTCCTCGCGCTGCCCGGCGGCGACGGTTCCCGCCTGCTGGCCAGCGGGAGCGCCGACGGAACCGTACGGCTGTGGGACCTCGACCGGCACAGTGAAGCGGCCGTCTTCGACGACCACCGGTTCAGCGTCCGCTGCCTGGCCTCCACCCGTACCGACGACGGCGTCCTCCTCGCGTCCGGCGGCAGTGACGGGAACCTCCGCGTCTGGGACGTCGCCGCCCTCGCGCAGCACGGCCCGACGATCCGGTGCGGCCAGAACATCGTCAACGACGTGGCCTTCGCCCACCTGCGGGGCGGGCCCGGCCTCCGGATGGTCACCGCCGGGCAGAACGGCACGCTCAGGCTCTGGGACCCCGACGCGGCCTCCGGCCACCTCGCCGAATTCGCCCCCGGGGACGGGGAACTGCACGCCGTGACCGCCTTCCGGGTCCACGGCAGGCGCGTGGTCTTCGCCGCCGCCGGGGCCACCGGCATCCACCTGTGGGACGCGGCCGCCGACAGGCTGCTCCTGCAGATCGTCACGGGCCACCCCGTCAGCGCCCTCCGCACGGCTCCGCAGCCGGAGGGGGAGCCGTCCACCGTGCTCCTCGCGACCGCAGAGGCGGGAACCATGATCTTCCGTGTCCACCACGACCGTCTCTGAGAACGACCGGTCCCGACCTCATGTGCGCCGTCCGCGCGCCGACGTGCTCCGCCGGTGCGCCCGCCGGGGGCCACGACGGGCCGACAAGCGCGGGGTACGTACGCGACAATGATCAGCCGCGAGCCGGGACCCACGGGCACGCCATCACAGACATCGCTATCGAGGACTCATGACCGCTGTCTTAGACCCAGGTGCCGTTCCTCCGGTCGAGCTCGCGCGGCCCCCGGACCGGGGCGTCTGGCGGCTCGGCAAATCGAGCGATCCGCTGAAGTTCAACCGGATCGAACCCGAGACCATCGAGGGATCGTCGGCGGGCCGCTTCAGCCTCTTCACCTACGGCATGCTCTACTGCGCGTCCGAACAGGCCGGCTGCTACGCCGAGGCCCTGGCCCATTTCCGCGTCCAGCCGAAGATGCGTGAACTCCTCGCCGACGCGCCGGTGGCGGCCGGCCGGATGAAGCCCGGTCATCTGGCGTCCAGCTGGCGCGACACCCACATCCTCGTCCGGCTGAAGCTGGCGCCCGACGCCCAGTTCCTCGACGTCGACGCGGACGCCACCCGCGATGTGCTCGGCCGGGAACTGCGGAACGAGTTCGCGGCGTGGGGCATCGAAGGACCGCTGAGCGAAGAGCACATCCACGGGCGGGACCGCCGGGTCGCACGCCAGATCGCCGCCTGGACCGTCGCCCAGCGCAACGCCGAAGGACACCGGCTGGCCCAGGGCATCGCCTACCGGTCGGGATACGGCGGACGCCGCTGCTGGGCCGTCCTCAGCGACACCGACTACGTCGAGGCCGAACGCCGCCCGATCCTCGCGGAATCCGTCGAACTGAAGGAAGTGGCCCGCGAGTACGGCCTCACCGTCCGGTGATCCGCGTCCGGTGGGGCCGACTGGCGGTGCGGCATGTCCCCCGATCCGGTGCCCCGCCCCGCGACGCGCGGTCGCACCGCTGCCCCCACATCCTGAGGCCCTGAAGGAAACCTGCAGCTCAGAGGCGTGCATGGCAACAAGAGGAGGGATTTAGCACTCTTTTAAGGTGGGAAAACCATGGAGTAAGTGGCAGGTGGACGGGTACCCTTTCCTCAATATCAGAGGGGGGAAGCCGTGTTGACCCGGACTGTCGGTCACTTACGCCTGCCGAACGCCGCGCCCGACCGCGGAGGCAGAGCGATCCGCATGTCCCAGCACCTCGGCCACCTCCTTTGGCCCGAAGAAGCGCCCGAAGCGGCCAGGGTTTCCACGCGCACGGCGCGGACCCCACGCCCGAGCCTGACGAACGGCAGCGCCACGCGGCCCCTTCCCGTCATCGCGCTTCCGGCGCACGCATCCTCGGCTGACGCCTCACGGCGAGCGAGAGGAAACGAGGAGACCATGCAGACCATGCGAGAGACCACCGCCGAGGCCCGCGCACACCGGGACACGACGGAGCAGACCATCGCGGACATCGCGCGCTTCCTGCAGGACAACTTCAGCCAGCGCGTCACCGCGCACGTCGCCGGCATCGAGGACGCCAAGCAGGTCGGCAAGTGGTGCAAGGCGCTCAACGCCCCGCGCTACGAGGCCGAAGTGCGCCTGCGCACCGCCTACCAGATCTTCAAGCTCATCGAGGAGGGCGAGAACCCTCACACCGCGCGCGCCTGGATGATCGGGATGAACCCCCAGCTGGAGGACGAGTCACCCCTCCAGGCCATCGCCGACGGGCACTTCAAGGACGTGATGGCCGCCGCCCGTTCCTACCTCCAGGGCGACCTCTGACGCCCCCGCCCACTCAAGCAGCGACGGCGCCGCCGGCCTGACGGACCACCGTCGGCCGGCGGCGCCGTCGTGCGGCCCGCCCCGGCCGAGTCCGGCCCGTACGGCGCC
>NZ_NTGZ01000184.1 GCF_002551245.1 Streptomyces sp. rh34 | reverse complement strand
CGCGCCATCAGAGATGTGTATAAGAGACAGGCCCGAGGGGCGGGGGCCCGCAGCAGCCCGCCCCCGCCCCCGGCTTCTCCGGCCCCGCGCTCAACCTCCGCAGCCCCGCCCACCGCACCGAACGCGAGCTGCTCAAGCTCGCCCTCCAGAAGCCCGCCCTGGTCTCCCCGGCCTTCGACGCCTACGGCGTCGACGAGTTCACCGCCCCGCCCTACGCCGCCGTGCGCCGCTGCATCGAGGAGGCGGGCGGCGCCGAACAGGGCCTCGCCGACAACCGCGAGTATCTGGTCGCCGTCATGGACGCCGCCCCCGACAACACCGTACGCAGCCTCGTCACCGAGCTGGCCGTCGAGGTGTTCCGCGGCAAGAGCATCGACGAGACCTACGCGGGCATGCAGCTCGTCCAGGTCCGGCTGCGCGCCGTGGACCGCCGCATCAACGACGTCCAGGGCAGCCTCGCCCGCCTCGGCAGCAACGTCGCCCCCCAGGACCTGGCCGCCGCGCAGAGCGAGGTCTGGGTGCTCCAGCAGTACGCCCAGTCCCTGCGCGCCCACGGCGCCGCCGCGCTCTGAGAGGCTGCCGAGGCCACCCGGCAGCCCCTGAGCCCGCTCCCCGGGCCGACGGGGTAATCAACCGGTGACGGACCGGAACCAGAAAGTCCCCGCACGCCCCTCGTGACAGTCGTGTGTCGTACCCCACACTGGGGAATGTCTGAGTCATCGGAGCACACCGGTCCGCAGGGGAGCACCTCGGGGCCGGACAGACCTCCACCCCCGTCATCCGGCAGCGATCACCTGGAGGTCGCCCCCGTGCAGACCCGGACCGTGACGACCACGACCGAGCCCATCGCGGCCATCCCGGCGCAGAGCAGGTCCCTGCACCACCCGGAGACCACAGCCGGCCCGCCCGGACACGCACCCGAGGCGGTCATGGTGGAAGCGACGCACCTCCCCGACCCCCCGGAGCCGCGGAACCGGGCGGACTCCGGCGGCCCCACCTCCGACCTGTTCCGGCAGTATCTGCGCGAGATCGGCCGCATCCCGCTGCTCACCGCCGCCGAGGAGGTCGAGCTCGCCCGCCGCGTCGAGGCCGGGCTCTTCGCCGAGGAACGCCTCGCGAGCACCCCGGACCTCGACTCCCGTCTCGCCGGGGACCTGGACCGGCTGGTGGTGATGGGCCGCACGGCCAAACGCCGCCTCATCGAGGCCAACCTCCGCCTCGTCGTCTCCGTCGCCAAGCGCTACGTGGGCCGCGGGCTGACCATGCTCGACCTGGTCCAGGAGGGGAACCTCGGACTGATCCGGGCCGTGGAGAAGTTCGACTACGCCCGGGGCTACAAGTTCTCCACGTACGCGACCTGGTGGATCCGGCAGGCCATGTCCCGCGCGCTCGCCGACCAGGCACGCACCATCCGCGTCCCGGTCCATGTCGTGGAACTGATCAACCGCGTGGTGCGGGTCCAGCGCCGGATGCTCCAGGAACACGGCGTCGAACCCCGCGCCGAGGACGTCGCGGGCGAGCTCGACCTGACGCCCGAGCGGGTCACCGAAGTCCTCCGCCTGGCCCAGGAGCCCGTCTCCCTGCACGCCCCCGTCGGCGAGGAGGACGACGTCTCCTTCGGCGACCTCATCGAGGACGGCGACGCCCCCTCACCCGTCGAGTCCGCCGCCTTCCTCCTGCTGCGCGAACACCTGGAGGCGGTGCTCTCCACCCTCGGCGAGCGCGAACGCAAGGTCGTCCAGCTGCGGTACGGCCTGGAGGACGGGCGGCCCCGCACCCTGGAGGAGATAGGCCGGATCTTCGGCGTGACGCGCGAACGCATCCGCCAGATCGAGTCCAAGACCCTCAGCAGGCTGCGGGACCACGCCTTCGCCGACCAACTCCGCGGCTACCTCGACTGACCCACCGGACAGTTCCTAGTCCACCTCGGCCAGCGCCTCCGCGAACTGGGCGGCGTACAGCCGTGCGTACGCGCCCTTGGACGCCAACAGCGCCTCGTGTGTGCCCTGTTCGACGATCGAACCGCTCTCCATCACCAGGATCACGTCCGCGTCCCGGATCGTGGAGAGCCGGTGCGCGATCACGAACGACGTACGCCCGTGGGCCAGGCGCGCCATCGCCTTCTGGATCAGCACCTCGGTCCGGGTGTCCACCGAGCTGGTCGCCTCGTCGAGGACCAGGATCACCGGGTCGGACAGGAACGCCCGCGCGATGGTGATCAGCTGCTTCTCACCCGCGCTGACCCCGGAGCCGTCGTCGTCGATCACCGAGTCGTACCCGTCGGGCAGCGTCCGGATGAACCGGTCCGCGTGCGCCGCCCGGGCCGCCTCCTCGATCTCCTCCCGGGTGACCTCGCGCGAAGCGCCGTACGCGATGTTCTCCGCGATCGTCCCGCCGAACAGCCAGGTGTCCTGGAGCACCATGCCGATCGAGGACCGCAGATCGTCCCGGGACATCTTCGCCACGTCGACCCCGTCGAGCGCGATCCGCCCGTCGGTCACCTCGTAGAACCGCATCAGCAGGTTGACCAGTGTGGTCTTGCCCGCCCCGGTCGGACCGACGATCGCGACGGTCTGCCCCGGCTCCACGCTCAGCGACAGTTCCTCGATCAGCGGCTTCTCGGGCTCGTAGCGGAAGGAGACCTTCTCCAGCGAGACCCGGCCGTCAAGACGCTCCGGGCGCTCGCCGTCTTCCGGATCCGCGTCCTGCTCCTCGGCGTCCAGCAGTTCGAAGACCCGCTCCGCCGAAGCGATGCCGGACTGCAGCAGGTTCGCCATCGAGGCGACCTGCGTCAGCGGCATCGAGAACTGCCGCGAATACTGGATGAACGCCTGGACGTCACCGATCGACAGCGCGCCCGAGGCGACCCGGAGCCCGCCGACCACGGCGACCAGCACATAGTTGAGGTTGGAGACGAACATCATCAGCGGCTGCATGACCCCGCTGGCGAACTGGGCCTTGAAGCCCGCCTCGTACAGCGCGTCGTTCTGCTCGGCGAAGTCCCGCGCGGACTCCTCCTGCCGGCCGAAGACCTTCACCAGGGTGTGCCCGGTGTACATCTCCTCGATGTGGGCGTTGAGCTTCCCCGTCACCCGCCACTGCTGCACGAACTGCGGCTGCGACCGCTTGCCGACCTGCGTCGCCACGAACACCGACAACGGGATCGTCACCAGCGCGACCAGGGCCAGCAGCGGCGAGATCCAGAACATCATGACCAGCACGCCGACGATCGTCAGCAGGGAGTTGATGAGCTGCCCCATCGTCTGCTGGAGCGTCTGCGAGATGTTGTCGATGTCGTTCGTCGCCCGGCTCAGCACCTCACCGCGCTTGGACCGGTCGAAGTACGACAGCGGCAGCCGCGCCAGCTTCGTCTGGAGGTCCTCGCGCAGCTGGAACACGATCCGATTGATGATCCGGATCGACACCCGCGTCGCCACCAGCATCAGCAGCCCGGCGCCGACGTAGATCACCAGGGCCACCAGCAGGACGTTCCCCACCGCGCCGAAGTCGATGCCCTCGCCCGGGGTGAAGTCCACCCCCGAGAGCATGTCGGCCATGGAACCGCGGCCGTCCTCACGCAGTGCCTCGATCGCCTGCGCCTTCGTCGTGCCCTCGGGCATCCCGCGCCCGACGACACCGCCGAAGATCAGGTCGGTCGCCATACCGAGGATCTTCGGCCCGGCCACCGAGAGCGCGACGCTCACCGTCACGGCGGCCAGCATCAGCCACAGAGAGGACTTCTCCCGGCCGAACCGCTTCAGCAGCCGTTTGCTCGACCCCTTGAAATCCATCGACCGATCGGTGGGCGCGCCCCCGGCCATCATTCGTCCGCCCGGACCGGCCATTACGCGGCCTCCGCTTCCGTCAGCTGGGAGAGCACGATCTCCCGGTATGTTTCATTGCCGTCCATCAGCTCGTGATGGGTGCCGGTCCCCACGACCCGGCCCTCGTCCAGCACCAGGATCCGATCCGCGTCACGGATGGTGGACACCCGCTGCGCCACGATCACCACGGTCGCCCCGGCCGTCTCCCGGCCCAGCGCCGCCCGCAGCGCGGCATCGGTCGCGTAGTCCAGCGCGGAGAACGAGTCGTCGAACAGATAGATCTCCGGGCGCTGCACCAGCGTCCGGGCGATGGCGAGCCGCTGCCGCTGACCGCCGGACACATTGGTGCCGCCCTGCGCGATCGGCGCGTCGAGCCCGTGTTCCAGCGCCTCGACGAACTCCTTGGCCTGCGCCACCTCCAGCGCGTGCCACAGCTCCTCGTCGGTGGCGTCCGGATTCCCGTACCGCAGGTTCGTCGCGACCGTCCCCGAGAAGAGGTACGGCTTCTGCGGCACCAGGCTCACCGTCTTCGCCAGCAGCACCGGATCCAGCGTCCGTACGTCCTCGCCGTCGACCAGCACCTCACCGTCCGTCACATCGAACAGCCGGGGCACGAGCCCGAGCAGCGTGGACTTCCCGCTGCCCGTCGACCCGATGACCGCGGTCGTCTCCCCGGGCCGGGCCACCAGATCCACGGCCCGCAGCACGGGCTCCTCCGCGCCCGGATAGCGGAACTCGGCGCCCCGCACCTCCAGATACCCGTGCCGCCGCAACTCGGTCACCGGAGCGACGGGTGGCACGACACTCGACTCGGTCCCGAGCACCTCCTCGACGCGCTCGGCGCACACCTCGGCGCGCGGCACCATCATGAACATGAAGGTGGCCATCATCACGGCCATCACGATCTGCATCAGGTAGGCGAGGAACGCGGTCAGCGCGCCGATCTGCATCCCGCCGCTGTCGATACGGTGCGCGCCGAACCACACCACCGCGACCGACGACACGTTGACCACCGTCATCACGGTCGGGAACATCAGCGCCATCAGCCGCCCGGTCGCCACCGACACATCGGTCAGCTCGGTGTTGGCACCCCGGAACCGCTTCTCCTCGTACCCGTCCCGGACGAAGGCGCGGATGACCCGGTTGCCGGTGATCTGCTCGCGCAGCACCCGGTTCACCGAGTCCAGCCGCTCCTGCATGGTGCGGAACAGCGGCCGCATCCTCTTCACGATGAGGCCGACCGAGACGCCGAGCACCGGCACGACCGCCAGCAGCACCGCGGAGAGCGGCACGTCCTGCCCGAGCGCCATGATGATGCCGCCGACGCACATGATCGGGGCCGACACCATCAGGGTGAACGCCATCAGCACCAGCATCTGGATCTGCTGGACGTCGTTGGTGCTCCGGGTGATCAGCGAGGGCGCCCCGAAGCGCCCGAGCTCACGGGCCGAGAAGGACTGCACCCGGTCGAAGACGGCGGCCCGCACATCCCGCCCGAGGGCGGAGGCGGTCCGGGCCCCGTAGTACACGGCCCCCACATTGCAGAGCACCTGAACGACACTGACGGCGATCATGAGACCGCCGAACTCCAGGATGTAACCGGTGTCGCCCGAGACGACACCGTTGTCGATGATGTCGGCGTTCAGGCTGGGCAGATACAGCGTGGCGCAGGTCTGGAGCAGCTGGAGGAACACCAGCAGCACGATGGGTTTCTTGTACGGGCCCAGATGGGCCCGCAGGAGTTTTATGAGCACGCGTGTCTCTCGGAATCGGCGGACGGCAGAGGCCGCCCCAGTTTCGCGTACGCCGTACTCCGAGAGCGAACCCTTTTCGCCAAACCCAGGTCAAACCTGGAGCACGCACAGAGACCGCAGGCGCTCCGGAATCACGAACCCACTCCGGGCGCGCGCCGTACGCGGGCGCACACCGGAAAGGACCTGCCCCGGGAGCGCGCCGTGCACGTGCGCGTACGCCGGAACGGATCCCCCGGGTACGCACCGTGATGCGACGCGCACCGGGTCCGCCCCTACTCCGCCGGGTGCGCGCCGTGGAAGGCCCCGGGGTGAATCTGGTCCCGGGTCGCCGCGTACTGCTGACGCACCGCGCCGCCGACCGCCAGTTCGTCGCCGGGCTCCAGCACCTGGGCCGCCGCGCCCTGCCAGGCCGGGGGAGTGCGCGGGTCGAGAGAGCCCTGCGAGACCCCGAGCGCCCACGCCGCCTGCCGGGCCGCGCCGATCGCCGCGTACTGGGCGGGCTGCGGCACCACGACCTGGGTGCCGAACACCGCCGGAGCCAGGGCCTGCACGGCGGGCAGCTCGGCGGCGGCGCCGAGCAGAAAGACGCGCCGCACCTCCACCCCCCGCCCGCGCAGGACGTCGAGGGCGTCGGCCAGCGAGCACAGCATCCCCTCGAACGCGGCCCGCGCCAGATGCTCCGGCTTCATCGACTCGCGCCGCAACCCGCTCAGGGTGCCCGCGGTGTGCGGGAGATGCGGGGTGCGCTCGCCCTCCAGATACGGCAGCAGCACCAGTCCGGAGGCCCCCGGCGTCGACTTCAACGCCAGGGCGGACAGCTCTTCCAGCCCCTCCACGCCCAGCATCTCGGCGGTCCCGCGCAGCGCACGCACGGCATTGGAGAGGTGCACCACCGGCAGATGCATCCCGGTGGCGTCGGCGAACGAGGTGATCATCCCGTTCGGGTCGGCGAGCGCCTCGTGGTGCACCGCCATCACGGACCCGGAGGCCCCCAGCGACACCACCGCGTCGCCGACCGCGACCCCGAGCCCGAACGCCGCGGCCATGGTTTCGCCGGTGCCCGCGGAGATCAGCAGCCCTTCGGGCGTCATCCCGGCGGAGTCGGCGGGGCCGAGCACCTCGGGCAGCCCGGCGGAGTGGCCGAGGGCCAGCTCGACCAGATCGGGCCGGTAGGAAGCGGACCCGGCCGACCAGTAGCCGGTGCCCGAGGCCGCGCCCCGGTCCGTGGTCCGCCGGGCGGGCCGGCCCAGCAGTTGCCACACGAGCCAGTCGTGCGGCTGGAGCACGGCGGCCACCCGCTGGGCGTTCTCCGGCTCGGTCCGCGCCAGCCAGCGCAGCTTCGCCACCGGCTGCGCGGCCCCCGGCACGGCCCCGACGGCTTCCGCCCAGGCCCCTCGCCCGCCCAGCGCGTCGACGAGGTCGGCCGCGGCGACCTGCGCCCGCCGGTCGTTGCCGAGCAGAGCGGGACGCACGAGGTTGCCCTGCTGGTCCAGCGGTACGAGCCCGTGCTGCTGGGCGGAGACCCCGATGGCCTGCACGCCTTCGAGCAGCCCGCCGGAGGCCGCCTCGCCGAGCGAGAGCAGCCACGCCTGCGGATCGACCTCGGTGGCCTTGGCCTCGACCGGATGGGCGGCGTACCCCTCCCGGAGCACGGCGCCCGAGTCCGTGTCACAGACGACGATGTGAGTGAAGGCGGAAGAACTGTCCAACCCCGCGACTATGCCCATGGGGAGATTCTGCCGCACCCCGCGACTTTCCCGTAACCGCCGCCGTACGCGACGAGGCCCCGGGGCCTAGGTATTGGTGGTCCCCCAGTCGTCCTCGAACCCGTTCTGGCCGCTGCGGTCCCGCAGTGAGCGGACCCGTTCGGCGACGGAGGCGGGCACCTTGTCCCCGACCTTGTCGCTGACCGAGTGGTACGCCTTGCCCGCGAAGTCCCGTCCGTTGTGCGCGGCACTCTCGGCGGCGTTGCGGACGGCGGGGTTCTCCGCGAACTGCCGGGCCGACTTCTTCAACTGCTCGTAACGCTCGCGCCCGGCTCGCGTGCCGAGCACGTAACCGAGGGCCACTCCGGCGATGAACGTGAGCCGGTACCGCATGGCTGCCACCCTTCCTACGCTTGGTCCGACGTGTGCAGCCCGCCTACCCGCGATCACCCGAGATCACCCCGGGCGATACCGATTGGCGGAGCACCCCCCTGCTTGCGCTAATGTATGTGTCGCAGCGAACGCGCGCCGCCCGGCAGCCGCCAGGCAGGTACGATTTCGCAGCGACGCAGCAATCCCCTGTAGCTCAATTGGCAGAGCAGCCGGCTGTTAACCGGCAGGTTACTGGTTCGAGTCCAGTCGGGGGAGCGCGATCCCCTGTAGCTCAATTGGCAGAGCATTCGGCTGTTAACCGGAGGGTTACTGGTTCGAGTCCAGTCGGGGGAGCGGAACGGAAGAGGACCCTTCGGGGTCCTCTTTCGCTTGCCCGTCCGATGTCTTCCCGGGGCGCCCGAGGGGCCCCGGAGTGACTCTTTCGGGTCCCCTTGATCCCGCCTGCAACCGGGCAGCACGCAGCGCCGTCCTCAAGATCAGGCGAAGCCGGCCATCCGAAGCGAGAGATCGTATGACCGGCTATGCTGCGGCAGACGGTGCGCACACTTGTACGCGCCACGCCGAAACGGGGCGGTAGCTCAGCCGGTTAGAGCAGCGGACTCATAATCCGTCGGCCGTGGGTTCGAGTCCCACCCGCCCCACCACGGTCCCCAGGCAGAATCGTTTCTGACCTGGGGAAACGCGGATTTTGCGGCGGCTTTCCGTGCGGTACTAGCCGCGCGCCGTGCGGTACTGACCCGCTGTCGCAGTGTGCCAGCGCACTTTGGACGCGTTTGACCTGGCCTTTTGCGGCAGTTTCCTGAGAGAGCGTCGTGGCGCGGTCCCACGGCTGTTCGAGAGAGGCTCCGCGCTTCGTCCACGCCCCGCCGCATCGCATGACGTCCCCGCTGTCCGTGCTGCGTCCGGTCAGCCGGGAGACCCTGCCTGCACCGGCCGACGTGGCAGGCTCGGCGAACCGCGGTCTCCCGCCACGGTGGGGCGGCAGCTCGGCGGGAACGGCCGTGACCGCCGCAACCCGGTCCCCGCTTCGGCGGAAGCAACACGATGGCGGATACCCTCGATGTCTATGCCATGGGCAACCGCGGCTATTTCCAGCAGTGGACGTTATGCAACACAGCCAGTGGGCTCCCGGCGAACGGACTGACACCGTGACGATCGAAGAACTCGCCTCCGCCGCCGGGCTCACCGCCGCGCGCCAGTACCTCGTGGACTGGGACCGCGTGGAGACGGAGGTCGGAACCCGCTTGCCCGCGGACTACATGGAGTACGTCTACTGGTTCGGTCCCGGTGGTTTCGACGAGTACCTCGTCGTCTGTGTACCGGGGGTCGAGAACAGCAACGCGGAGCTGGCGGCCCACCTCGCGAAGCAACGGGCGGACGAACGTCTGCGCGCGCAGATCGACAGCTCCGCCACCCCGTCCCCCTTGTTCCCCGAGCCCGACGGATGGCTGCCCTGGGGGTACACCACCGGCAGTGACGTCTTCTACTGGAAGACATCGGCGAAGGATCCGGACAACTGGACGATCATCGGGCGCCCTGGCGGGAGGGATGACGTCGTGCCCTTCGACGGCCGCTTCACCGACTTCCTGCACGCCTTCGTGCGGGACACGGTGGAGATGCCCTTCATCCCCCAGACGGAGAGCGGTGTGCCGATCGCCTTCGAACCTCGGACAGGCGAGTGGCTGGGCGGCGCCGGCGAGCGTCTGCAGCCGTATGGCCGATTCGAACACGAGTAGCGCCGACGGTCAGGCGTCGTACCCACCCGGCTTGCGCGGGAGCGAGCCGGGGGCTCCGGCAGCGTCGACTTCCGTGGGCCCGGAGGATCTGGAAGGAAGCTCGCGGTGAGTGATCGGTGGAAGGACCTCCAGGTTCTGCGGGGCGCGGTTAGCGGGGCTGAGGCGTTCAGCATGTCTGCTGCGGGCGCCACAGCTGGGTCCTTCAGGTGGGGTACGTGGTCACCGCCGTGGGGGTGAGCGAGATTTCCTGTACCACCCGGCCCGGCGACGCGGGCGAGGTGGTAGTCGAGGGACCACGTCTTCCCTGGCGCACCACGGTGAGCATGACGGGTGTGCGGAGGCTGTGCCGGTGCTGAGCGTCATGCTGAGCGAGGACGGGGCTGGATCGAGAGTGTGATCCGTGTCGATGGCTTGGAGGCGATGCGGTCGACGGCGGTCGGGGCGTCAGGGACGTCGTTGTGCGTCGCCGAGCCGGGGGGCGTGGTGACGCGAGGTCGGTCTTCAATACATCCCGCTCACGCATCGGCTTGCGGATGCCGTTGTGTACCGCTCGACACGGTCGGCATCGCGTCGATAGCTCTTCCTGAGGACGTGCCGCTGGTCGTAGGGGCTGCCTCACGGGGATCAGCCGGAACCACCGACCAGAGCGCGAAGACGGGCCGGTGTGCGTGAGAACCGGCCAGTGAGCTTTCAGGATGGCCACCGATCAGCTGACGGAGCTGGTGTGCAGGCGGGGCCCACAACGGACAGGGCTCCCGTGCCGTTGGGAGAGGTGTTCTACGTCCCAACCCCACGGCACAGGAGTCCTGTTGGGTCCCCAGCCTGCCGCACTCGACCTCCCTCACGCTCTGGTCGAGTGGGTCATGATGCTCATCGTCACCCGTGAGGGTGACCGACGGTGCGAACTTCGTCCTGGACCGCACGTTGGCTTCGACGCCCTTCGAGCTACCAAGAGGCCCTGCTCTCATGCACGGCAGCCGCCGCAGTCACCCGATCGACTGACTTCTCGACGAGATCGGGACGACGGCAGTCGCGTCGCTTCTCGTGATCGCTGGGACGGACAAATTCGCACTGCCATCCAGGTAGACGGTCGGCTTGGTGACGCCCCGAGGCCGCCTCGCGGGTTTGAGTCCGGAGCCGCGACTGACGAACCTGGCGAAGAATCGTGTCTTACCGGCTTGAGGCGCGGCCAACAGCCCCCGCTACGTCCTACTTCTCCTCCGGCTCCCAGGCGCGGAGCAGGTCGAGCAGCCCTGCGTCTCCGTCAACGTGCAAGGAGTCGGCCTGGATCCGGTCGTACAGGTAGAGGACCAGCTGACTGGCCGTGCCGTGGACGGAGGCGCCGGCTGCGTCCGAGTCTTCGCCGGTCGCAGCGGTGGGCGCGGGGATGCGGGTGGTGCGTGCGCCGTCGCCGTCGACGGTGAGGCGCCAGGAGCGGCCCTCGGCGGCATGGAAGTCGAAGGCCGTGGGCTTGTGCGGCCAGGCACTCGGCGTTGCGCAGACGGTGAACAGGAACTCCTCCACACCGTCGAGTGCCAGCTCGACCGGCAGCGGCTGCGGGGCGCCCCCGGCGAGCTGGGCGTCGTAGGTGTGCACCGCGGTCTCCTGGACCCGGTGCCGGGCGGTGCCGCCGGCGGTCTGCGGTGACTGCGACGCGGGCCACCACGTCCAGCAACCGCGCTCCGGTCCCGCCGCGCGCAGGGCGCCCAGCAGAAGCTGCGTCGACGCGTCCAGCCAGGCCAGCAGGGCCTCACGCTCCTGCGGCACTTCCAGCGCGGCGCGCGCGGCGACGGCCTCGGCCGGGGGAGCGTCGGCAGACCCCGCGTCGACGATGGCGGCCCAGAAACGGTCTCCCCCACCCAGGTGCTTCACCAAATCGAACAGCGTCCACCCGGGGCAGGTCGGCACCTGCGCGTCGAGACCGGGCGCGGCGGCGACCACGGCGCGGAAGGCGGTCGACCGTTCATCGATCAGTCGCAACAGGTCAGGGAACTCAAGATTCTCTTCCACGCCGGATGTCTATCACCGTGCTCCGGTGATCGGACAGGGATTTTCACAGTCGCCGCCGGTTGGCCATTGCGGACGTCCTCGCCTCCCACCGCTCGGGTGACAAGCTGCGCACTGCTGGGAGGACACTGGTGGTGGCGGTACGCCAGGCGTCGTGCCTGTGGGTGCACGGGCCTCGCCGTGCGGCCGGGCACCTCGGCGACGTGACGTCCACCCAGTGCGCGCGGTCATGCTGCCGCTCGATGTAATGAACGCGGAGGTCACGAGGGCGGGGGAGGGCCGGTCGGGTCGGGAGTTCAGGTGACTCCCGTTCGACCAGCACTCCTCAGGTTCGGAACAACATCAGCCACTAACCCGGCTGTCAGTGCCGCTGACCATGCTCGGTAAAGCGTCTGGGCCGCCGGGACCGACTGCGGATCTGCTGGTCATGACCTCGCTACAGATCGGTTCAGACGTCAGCAGGCCGATGAGCAGCCCGTCGTGGGCCTTGCCCCGGGCGCGCTCCAGCAGATGCAGCCCCACAAGGACGTTAAAGCGGCCGTCGAATTCCTCCGGCGAAGCAACAGACGAACAGGCTGCGGCAAGCTCGGCACGCGTCAGGCCCTGCTCGGAACAGAGGTCACCGAACGCATCATGGATCGCCTCAGCGACCCGCAGCGATGCGGGGTCCTGGATCACCGCTTTCTGTGACGCCGCCACCGGGGCCATGAACGGCGCCACATGCGCCAGCGGATCATGCTCAGAACCGGGCACCCCGAGAAAAGATCCGGGGCAGTGTTCTCCTCGTCGCTAAGCAAACTACCCCCGGTGCCGTTGCGCCCCATATCTCACCCTTGGCAGAAGCTACGCCTCAGACGCACCGCCTGCGGCGACATCACCCGGATTCGTGCACTGACCCGCCAGGCGGCGGCTGACCGGTTCTGGCGCAGCGCGGTAACGGCTATCGGCTCTCCGGCTGAGAGCGGGCCAGATCCAGCAGCTCGCCTGAGTCCCTCTGCTACTTGCGTCGCCGGGAAGCCGGAACCGATAGGCTTCCGGCTCCTCGTCCCCGGTCGACACGGAGGGTGACTGGGTCGCGCAGGGGGCGAGACGGTATCGGAGTCGGCAGCATGCCCTACGGATGAGTCGCGCGATGGGTTGGCTTGCAGCAGACGCGCCCGGCGGATCTACTCTCATACGGGCGCGGGGAGCGCCCTGTAGGCGTGCGGTACGTACCGCACCGCAGTGCGGTTGCCCGGGATCGAGGCGGATGCAGCAGGACTCAGCAGGATGTGAATGTCCACCTCTGTGACGTTTCCGCAGGCGAGGCGCATCTCCCTTTTGGGTTCGAGTCCCACCCGCCCCACCACGGTCCCCAGGCAGAATCGTTTCTGACCTGGGGAAACGCGGATTTTGCGGCGGCTTTCGGCTCTACGTGCGCGAGCGGGCACTGATTCCGCACCCCGGACGGCTCGGTGACCCTGCGGATCACCGACCACCCGGAGCCTCCAGCTGGCAGGCGGGGTCGCCCCGTCCTCGCCGCAGTGCCCGCAGGGTGCGGGCACATCATGACCGGACGGCTCATCACCGGCACAGCGTGGGGCCCCGGCGCCCCATGGGCCCTGGAGCAGCTCCCCGCCCTGCTCGGCGCCGACGACGACCCGGAGGCCTTCCGGCCACGGCACGGGGTGGTGGCCGCCGCGCACCGCAAGCACGCCGGCCTCCAGCTGCCACGCGCCGGCCTGGTGCTGGAAGCCTTCGTCCGCAGCGTGCTGGAGTAGAGGATCACCACCGGCAGTGCCCACTACGTCTGGCGGCGCCTCCTCGACCGGTACGGCGAAGAACTGCCAGGCCCCGCCCCGGAATGGCTGCGGGTACCGCCGTCCGCAGCCCGGTGGCGGATGGTGCCCAGCTGGGAATGTCACCAGGCCGGGGTCGACCGATTCAGAGCCGCCGCGATTCTCTGCGCCTGCTCCTACGCCCCGCGCCCCGAAGAAGCCGCGCTGATGGCCCTGCCCGAGGCAACCGCCCGCCTCCAGCTCCAGCTCATCCCGGGCATCGGCCCGCTCGCAGCCGCAGGGCGTCCTGCGTCGACGGCGAAAGATGCCGCGCGTTCCCCACCAGATCGCTCACATCCAGCTCAATGACCCAGAATCATAAGCGTTTCGGATCAATACCCGTTGTAAGCTCGTCACAACACGGACTACTCGCACCTTGCGATGATCGTCAGATGCTGCCCTGTATGGGCAGAGAGGAGTAAGGGGAATGACAGTAGTGGAAAGCTGGTCTTGCGTGATGAATCTCCTTCAGGAGTGCGCGCCGGCTGATCATGCTGATTTGCCTGGGGCGGCTACAGAGGAAATGCTTGCGGCTGCCGAAGAACGGATGAGGATTTCACTCCATCCGGATCTGCGGGACTGGCTGCTTCAGAACAATCTTGATCTTCCTGAGGAAGACGTAGACAACGATGTGCAATGTTGCGGTTTCGCGGGCTTCCCTGACGAGGGAAGCTTTTTTTGGGGATTCGGGCGATAGAGAGACTCTATGCAAATCGCTATACACCTGGGGGTGTAAATCCTCCAGGCCAACCCGACAGTCCGTTCTGGCGCAACGAGTGGATTCCATTCCTGTCAGACCATGATGGCTGGATGGGAAAGTTTGTAGACCTGAGGGATGGGCGCGTCGGTGAATGGTCTATAGGGTATAGCACGACTGTTGGTGAATTTGATTCCCTGGCCCACTACTTCGACTCTGTGGCGGAGATGCTTGCACAGATATCATATAAAGCCCATCCTGCTTGCTCAGTAGTCGAAGGTAGGCTTTTTTGGTCATAAAGTAAAAATGCCTCCACGGTCGACCGTGGAGGCATTTTTACTTTATGGTTATGGTGTGGGTGCGGTGAATCCGTCGAGGTCGAGCCAGTAGTCGTCGTCCTCCATCAAGCGCTCTTCACCGACGAATTCGCCGAAGGGCTGCATTGATTGGCCGTTGACCCAGTTCGACATCGAAGAACGGCCACAGGGCTCGTTCCACGTGGGGGCCTTTGCGTCCGGGCGCAAATGGAGCGTCATGGTGTCGTCAGGGTTGCGCCTGAGATAGGTCTGCACGCATTCTGCTCCGCTCTCCTTGACAGGGTTGGGTCCACTGGCGTTTCCGCCGCTCTGGAAGGAATGAGCGAAGGTGAACTCGTCGCAGCTCTTTAGGTCAGTTCTTGGTGCCCCTGCGTCCTGGGTCCACATGTCACTGAATAGGCCGGTGTCCTTGTACGCCTTCCACTGCCTTTTGCAGATGATCTGACGGCTCAGGTCATTCTGCGTCTTAGCCTCGGGCTTTCACTTGGAGTCCGTCCGGATCATGGGCGTGAACGCGAAAGTGCCTTCTGAGCTGGGACGATGAACCTTGTCGAGGGGTTCTGTCG
>NZ_NTGZ01000183.1 GCF_002551245.1 Streptomyces sp. rh34 | reverse complement strand
AGATGTGTATAAGAGACAGGGTGCACGGTGTCGGCCGGGCGCGGCGGGGCGGCGCGGTGGCCGTCGCGCGGACCGGCGCCGGCGGCGGGCGCGGCATCTCCGGTGGCTCCGGTGGCTTCCACCGTGACCGTCTCGACGACGACGGGCTTGTCCATCGTGAACCCGAACCGGGCCCGGTGGGCGGCGGCGAACGTCTCGGACATGGCGGTCTCCGTGTCCAGGTCCACCGGCAGCGCCGCGTCCGTCCCGGCGTAGCGCAGCAGGACGCGGGCCTGTGTGGTGATCGCGGAGTCCGGCGTTCCGTCGGCGCGCAGGGCTTCGCGAGTACGGTCGGCCAGTTCCGCGCAGAGCCTCTCCACGCGCTCCCGGGCGGCCGCGTCGAGCTCCTCCTCCACCGACTGCTCGCGCATCGCGGTGGAGTCGGCCAGGCCGATGCCGTACGCGGAGAGCACTCCGGCGAGCGGGGGGACGAGGACCGTGTCGATGCCCAGGGCGTCGGCGACCGCGCAGACGTGCTGGCCGCCCGCGCCGCCGAAGCCGGTGAGGGCGTAGCGGGTGATGTCGTGGCCGCGCTGCACGGAGATCTTCTTGACGGCGTTGGCCATGTTGAGCACGGCGATCTCCAGGAAGCCCGCCGCCACTTCCGCCTCGTCCGGCCGTCGTCCGCTGGCGCGCCCGACCTCGTCGGCGAGCGCCGCGAACCGATTCCGCACCAGGTCGACGTCGAGCGGGAGGTCGCCGCCCTCGCCGAAGACCGCCGGGAAGTGGCCGGGCTGGACACGGCCGAGCATCACGTTGGCGTCGGTGACGGTGAGGGGGCCGCCCCGGCGGTAGCAGGCGGGCCCGGGGTCGGCGCCGGCCGAGTCGGGGCCCACGCGGTAGCGGCTGCCGTCGAAGTGCAGGACGGAACCGCCGCCGGCCGCGACGGTGTGGATGCTCATCATCGGGGCGCGCATCCGGACCCCGGCGACCTCGGTGCCCAGTTCCCGCTCGAACGCGCCGGCGTAGTGGGAGACGTCGGTGGAGGTGCCGCCCATGTCGAACCCGATGACGCGGTCGTATCCCGCCTGCCGCGACGTGCGGACCATGCCGACGACGCCTCCGGCCGGGCCGGAGAGGACGGCGTCCTTGCCGCGGAACCGGGCGGCTTCGCGCAGGCCGCCGTTGGACTGGAGGAACATCAGCCGGATCCCGTCGAGGCGGGCGGCGACCTCGTCGACGTACCGGCGCAGGACGGGCGAGAGGTAGGCGTCGACGACCGTGGTGTCGCCACGGGGGACGAGCCTGATCAGCGGGCTGACCTCGTGGGAGCTGCTGACCTGGGTGAAGCCCGCCTCACGGGCCGCCTCGGCGACGGCCCGTTCGTGGGCGGGGTGGCGGTAGCCGTGCATGAGGACGACGGCGGCGCCGCGCAGGCCGTCGGCGTGGGCGGCGCGCAACTGTTCGCGTACGGGGTCGAGTTCGAGAGGGCGTACGGTGCGGCCTCGGGCGTCGAGGCGTTCGGGGACCTCGATCACGCGCTCGTGGACGGACTCGGGCAGGACGATGTGCCGGTCGAAGAGGCGGGGCCTGTTCTGGTACGCGATCCGCAGCGCGTCCCGGAAGCCTTCGGTGATCAGCAGCACGGTCGGCTCGCCCCGCCGCTCCAGCAGGGCGTTGGTGGCGACGGTGGTGCCCATCCGGACGGCGGCGACCCGGTCGGCGGGCACCGGTTCCCCGGCGTCCAGGCCGAGGAGCAGCCGGATTCCGGCGACGGCCGCGTCGTCGTAGCGGTCGGGGTCGTGGGAGAGGAGCTTGCGGGTGATCAGGCGGCCGTCGGGGCGGCGGCCCACCACGTCGGTGAAGGTGCCGCCCCGGTCGATCCAGAACTCCCAGCGTCCGGTCATGGCGCCATTCTGTGCCCGCGCCCGGGACCCCGCAGGCGCGGAGCGCGGCCCCCGCCGGTCCCGCCGGGCGTATGTGCTCGCGCGGGGCCGCCTCCACCGCCGCGTCGAGCGAGTCGGTCCCGCTCTGACGCGCCGGTGGGCCGCTGCCGCGAGCACTTCCGTCAGCGCCCGGCAGCCGTTCGTCGGGGCGTCCCGGTCGTCCGCGGCGCCGCCGACCGCCCCACGTGCCCGTTCGACGAGCCCCCACCACGCGTTGAGGTCCATGGGAGAAGCCCAGGAGGAGGGTCTGGCCACACCCTCCCCCGGGCTTCCGCGTCCTCCCGGGTTCCCGCGGTCAGAGGGCGGGCGCGTCCGGCCCGATCCGGCTCCGTACCGCCGTCTGGACCTCGGCCTCCTCGGCCGGGTCGGCGGCGAGGCGGCGCAGGCGTTCGGCGACGCGGATGTCTCCGGTCTCGGCGTGCAGGGCGGCCACCTCGCGGGTGGTCTCCTCGCAGTCCCAGAGGCACTCCACCGCGAACCCGGTCGCGAAGGACGGATCGGTGGCGGCCAGGGCGCGGGCGGCCCTGCCCCGCAGGTGCGAGGAGGACGTCTCGCGGTAGACGTGGCGCAGCACGGGCGCGGCGCAGGCGATGCCGAGGCGGCCCGCTCCGTCGACCAGGGTCCACAGCCGGGGGGCGTCGGGCCCGTCGCCGCGTACGGCCTCCCGCAGCGCGCCGAGGACTTGGGGAGCGTCCTGGGCGGTGCCTCGGCAGGCGAGCACTCCGGCGGCCGAGGCCCCGAGGGCGTCCGGGCGATGGGCCCAGCGCCGGGCCCGTTCCACGGCGTCGTCGCAGGTCATCCGCTCGAAGGCGGCGATGGACGTGTCGGCGACGGTGCGGGCGGCGCTGACGGCGGCGGCCTCGATGAAGTCGAGGACGGCGGGGTCGCCCGCCTCCGCGAGGTAGTGCAGGGCGGCGCAGCGGGCGCCATCGGGGCCGCTGCGGGCGGCTTCGACGATCAGGGGCAGGTCATCGGGTCCGGCGACGGCGGAGAGGCAGCGGGCTGCGGGGACATGCAGTTCGCTGCCGCGTTCCAGGGCCTGCTGGGCCCAGTCGAAGACGGCCTGGACGCTCCAGCCGGGGCGGGGGCCCCCGGGGCGCATCTGGCGTTGCCACCGGTCGAACGAGCCCTGTTCGCCGGCGGCCCTGACCCGGGCGCCGACCGCTGCGCGCGGGTCGTCGGCCCACAGCCGCCAGGGGCGTGGCTCGAAGGAGTCCCGTACGGCGGCGGCGAGGTCGGCCGAGCCCTGGTCGGTGGCCGGGAAGCGGGCGAGGACGGGCAGCGCGAGGGAGCGCAGGCCGGCGTCGTCGTCGCGCAGGGCGAGCTCGTCCAGGGCCCAGGCCCAGTTGGCCCCGGTCGCCGCGTAACGGCGGAGCAGGGCCAGGGCGTCGTCGCGTCCGTAGGAGGCGAGGTGGCCGAGGACGGACAGCGCCAGGCCGGTCCGGGAGTCGTCGGTATCGATGTGGTCGTCGGGATCGGCGAGGTGTCGCTCGATCTCCTCGATACCACCGTCGAGGTCGAGGTAGAGGCGGGCGTAGTAGAGGGAGCGGTTCTCCACCTGCCAGTCGTGACGGGGGTCGCTCACGACGCAGTGGTTGAGAGCCGCGAGGGCCTCGGGGCGCGGTGCGGCGAGCGCGTGGAGCGTTCCGTCGCCGCGGCCCCTCTGCAACAGGCCGAGCAGGGTGCCGCTCGGCGCTATGAACGGATCGAACATGGGAGAAGCCTCACATCAAGCTGTCGACGCAACCGGGACTGTGCAGTGCCCCGCGCCTCTCGGCACGCGGGGGTGTCCGGCGGACACCGTTACGCCGCGCAGTGACATGATCGGCCGACCGCCGTCTTTCGCCTGGTGAAGAGCATCTTCCTCTGCCTCTCGTCGGTGGCCCTGAGCGGGCCCGCGACGTCATGATGACCCAGCCATTTCGCCACCGCGACCACATTTACGACGGACCGGTCAGCGGAGCCCACGGCGGACGCGCCCAGGGGCGTGCCCGCCGGCGTCTCACCGGGCACCGAAGCGTTCCAGCAGGTCGGACTTGCCGAACATCCGGGCCGTGTCCTGCGCGGACGGCGTTCCGGCGGCCGGGTCGGCGCCGGCGGCGAGCAGCGCGTCGATGACGGCGTCCTCGCCCTTGAAGACGGCTCCGGCCAGCGGGGTCTGGCCCCGGTCGTTGGCCCGGTCCGGGTCGGCCCCCCGGGCGACGAGGGCGGCGACCGCCCCGGCGTGCCCGTGGTAGGCGGCGAGCATGAGCAACGTGTCGCCCCGGTCGTTGGTGAGGTTGGCGGGGACCCCGGCCTCGACGTACGCGGTGAGCGCCTCGGTGTCGCCGGCGCGGGCCAGGTCGAAGACCTTGGTCGCCAGCTCGACCACCTCGGGATCAGGGGTTTCGCTCATCGGACGGGCCGCCTTCCTCGACTGCTGCCGCGGCTGTCACCGCCGCGGTTGACCTGGTGGGGAGTACGGCACGGGACCGTACGAGTGAATCGACAGGGTACTGCTCCCGGGCCGACATGACCCGGCCCGGATACGGCAAGGGATCACCGCGGCTGATCCTGCCCGGCACGGACGAGGTGATGCCGCTCCCCGGGGGCCCAGTTCTGTGGGCCGGTCAAGTGAAAGCGCGGGATATTCACTCGATTGCACCTTTTGTCATATAGATACTTCCCGTGATCCTGGAAGGACTCATGGTGACTGTCCCCTTCTACCAGGAGAGAACCGCTCATGATCCTTTCCATCTCGGGCGTGGTACTGCTCGCCATCGTCGTCTTCCTGTTCTTCAAGAAGGACGGGCTCAAGGCCTCCCACGCCATCGTCTGTGCCCTGTTCGGCTTCTACCTGGCCGGCACCGCCATCGCGCCGAGCATCACGGCGGGCGGGGCGAGCCTCGCCGGCCTGCTGGGCGGGATCAAGTTCTGACGCTCCGCAACCGCTCCCACCCCTTCAGGAGACCGACGTGGCCCGGCGACCACTCCCCCGCATTCTGAGCAGCGGCAGCGTTTCGATCACTCGCGGCAGAGAGATCGCGCGCACGGCCGCCGACAGTGCCACCGATGTCCTCCATCCGCTGATCACGGTGGTCCGCGGGCTGCGGCTGCTGGCCGTGTCCGGCCGGCGGAGGTGGGTCGCGACGCCCAAGGAGCGCCGTGGTCCCAGGCTGTTCCTCGGCGCGGCCTGCGTGCTGGTGGTGGCGCTCGTCCCCTACGGGCCGATCCTGGCCCTGGTCACGGTGATGGGCGCCGCCGCGTGGAAGGGGCGGGAGCGGACCCCGGCGCGGAGCGGGCCCGGCGAGCCGGGGACCGCGCGACTGCGGTCGCTGTACGAGGCGCTCGTGCCGTACTTCTCGACGGCCGACGACCCCGATCCGCTGTTCTCCCACGGCGGCGACTGGGAGAAGGCCTTCGACGGGTACGCCTTCGACGCCGACGGGCGGCTCACTCGCCTGCGGGTCTCCTACCCCGCGTACTTCACGGACGGCGAGGCGGCCGCCCGCTCCCGGATCGAGCAGCTGCTCCACACCAAGTCCGGCCGGGGCCGCGAGTACCACTTCGACTGGGACGAGGAGGCCAACCGTCTCGTCATGACCGTGCTGGAGCCGCTCCCCACGACGATCGCCGCCCAGCGCTTCGTCACCGCCCCCGGCGAGACGGTGCTCGGCTTCACCGACCCGGACGCCGTCTCGCGCACCGTCCCCGTGCGCGACGGCGACATGACGGTGGACGCCTCGCCCGTGGTCTGGCGGACCGGCGGCCGCTCCACCGAACCGCACCTGCTGGCCGTCGGGCATCCCGGCGGCGGCACCACGACCCTGGTCCGCTCGATCGCCCTCCAGGCGCTCCGGGACGGCGATGTCATCGTCGTCGACGGCAGCGGCGCCGGTGAGTACGGCGCCCTCGCCGGGCGCGGTGGTGTCCTCGCCGTGGAGTCCGGCCTCGGCGGGACGCTGGCCACGCTGGAGTGGGCGGCGCACGAGACGGAGCGCCGGCTGATCGCCGCCAACCGGGCCCGGCAGAGCGGCCACCCCGTGCCCGACGACATCCGGCGCCCGCTGTGGATCCTGCTGGACCGCCCCGGCGTACTGGGGCATCTCGCGGCGGCCGACGGCAGGCCCGACCCGCTGGAGCTGCTCCGGATCCCGCTGCGGCACGGCCGGGCCGCCCAGGTCACCGTCGTACTGGCCGAGCAGTTCGACGCGCTGGACACCCTCACCGAGACCGTCACGACCCACACCCGCGCCCGCGCGGTCCTCGGGCCGGCCTCCCGCGAGCAGATCGAGGCCGTCCTCGGCGCCGAACCGCACACCACGCCGCCGCCCGAGGTTCCCGCGGGGCGCGGTTACGTCCGGCTGGGCGCGGGTCCGGTCCTGCGGCTCCAGGTGCCCGCCACCCCGGACCCGTACGACGACGCCACCGGCGACGCCCACCGCCGGGCGGTGCTCGACCTGCTGCCCGGCCGGGACACCCCGACGGAGGCGGCCCCGGTGCGGGAGCCCGCCGACGAGGGGCCCGCGACGGAGCAGGTCCCCGTGGCGGCGGAAGCGGCGGCCCGTCCGGTCGAGGCCGTTCCGATGGTCGCCGAGGCCAGGCCGTCCGAGCCGCTGGCGGAGGCGCAGCCGGCGGGCGCGGAGAGCTGAACGGGGAGCCCGGCATGGCGCTGCGGGCGGGAGGCGGACCATCACCGGTCCGCCTCCCGCCCGCAGCGGTCTCCGCGAGGCCCGGGCAACCCTCAGGCCACGAAGCTGCGCGGGGCGTCGGCTCCCACGCCCGCCCCGGAGCGCACCAGGTCCACGGCCGCGGCCAGCCGTACGGCCGCCTCGTCGGCGACCGGCCCGCTGACCGTGAACGGCAGCCGTACGTATCCCTCGAAGGCCCCGTCGACCCCGAAGCGGGGGCCCGACGGCACCCGGACGCCGACTCGTTCGCCCGCCACGGCCAGCCGCGATCCGGAGAGGCCCCCGGTGCGCACCCACAGCGTCAGACCGCCGCGCGGCACGGCGAACTCCCAGTCCGGCAGCTCCCGGCGCACCGCCGCGACCAGGGCGTCCCGGTTCTCCCGTGCCTGGCTCCGCCGGACCTCGACGGCCTGTTCCCAGCCGCCCGTGCCCATGAGCCAGTTGATGGCGAGCTGTTCCAGGACGGGGGTTCCCATGTCGGCGTAGGCACGGGCGGCGACCAGGCTGCGGATGACGTCGGGGGCCGCCCGCACCCAGCCGATGCGCATTCCGGCCCAGAAGGCCTTGCTGGCCGAGCCGACGGTCAGGACCGTGCTGCCTGCCGGGTCGAAGGCGCACACGCGGCGCGGCATGTCGATATCGGCGTCCAGGCGGAGTTCGTTCATGGTCTCGTCGACGACCAGGACCGTTCCGGCGGACCGGGCCGCGTCCACCAGGTCCCGGCGCTGCTGCTCGTCGGCGAGCGCGCCGGTGGGGTTGTGGAAGTCGGCCACCACGTAGGCGAGCCGGGGCGCGGCGTCCCGCAGCACCTGGCGCCAGCGGTTCATGTCCCAGCCGCCGAGCCCCTCCTCCATCGCGACCGGGACGAGGCGGGCGCCCGTCTCACGCATCAGCTGGAGGATGTTGGCGTAACTGGGGGACTCGACCGCGATCCGTTCGCCGCGGCCCGCGAAGAGGTGACAGATCGCGTCGATGGCGCCCATCGCCCCGGTGGTGACCATGATCTGTTCGGGCATGGTCGGGATGCCGAGCGCGGTGTAGCGGTCGGCGATCATCTGCCGCAGGGCGGGCAGTCCGGCCGGGTAGTCGCCGTGTGTGTGGGCGTACGGCGGCAGCTCCTCCAGCGCCCCCTGGACGGCGCGGGTCAGCCAGGGCTCGGGCGCGGGCAGGGCCGCGCAGCCCAGGTCGATCATCGAGCCGAGCGACTCCGGCGGCAGCGGTTCGAGGCCGCGGGCGGGCAGCGGGTTGCCGGCCGGGACGGCGGTCCAGCTGCCCGCGCCGCGCCGGGACTCCAGGAAGCCCTCGGCGCGCAGCGCCTCGTAGGCGGCCGCTACGGTCGTACGGCTGACGGCCAGCGCGAGGGCCAGTTCGCGTTCGGCGGGAAGCCGGGCGGCGACCGGGACCCGGCCCTCCAGGACGAGCAGCCGCACGCCGTCGGCGAGCGCACGGTAGGCGGGCGGCTTGCGGCCGCCCGGTCCGGTGGGCCGGGCCCGTTGCGACCGGAGTTGCCGGGCGAGCTGAGCCGCTCCCACCGTCGATGTCCACTGCACCATCGAAATCAGTCCACCTTCCCCGGATTGGCCATAGTTGGCGACCGATCCCCTGCCACAGAGTGGCACGAAGCAGTCCACTACCACTACAGCAGGGGGCACACCGTGGCCAGGATCACCGGCCGGAGCACCACCCATCTCACCCGGCGGCTGGTCCAGCTGTACGTCGGCCTGACGCTGTACGGGGCGAGTTCCGCGCTCCTGGTCCGTGCCGAACTGGGCCTGGAGCCGTGGGGCGTGCTCCATCAGGGCCTCGCGGAGCTGACCGGGATTTCGATCGGCGTGGTGTCGATCATCATCGGCGCGGTGGTGCTGCTGTTGTGGATCCCGCTGCGGCAGCGGCCGGGGCTCGGCACGGTCTCGAACGTCTTCGTGGTCGGGCTGGCGATGGACGGGACGCTCGCCCTGGTCGGCGACCTGGACGGACTCGGGCTCCGCGTTCCCGTGATGGTCCTGGGCATCGTGCTCAACGGGGTGGCGACCGGGCTGTACATCGCGGCCCGGTTCGGGCCGGGGCCGCGCGACGGGCTGATGACCGGGCTGAACCGGGTCACCGGGCGCTCCATCCGGCTGGTCCGCACGGCGATCGAAGTGGCGGTCGTGGTGACCGGATTCCTGCTGGGCGGCTCGCTGGGGGCGGGCACGGTGCTGTACGCGCTGGCCATCGGCCCGCTGGCCCAGTTCTTCCTGCGGCTGTTCGCGCTCCCCGAGCCCGCCCGCCCGGGTGTCACCGTCGCTTCGGACGAGCCGTCCTCCACCACCGCGCCGCCCGCCGGTTCCGGCCCCGTTGCCGACCCGGCATCCGGGCAGGCCATACTGCCGCAGTGAATCCGAGCCATCCCTATCTGGACCACCCGGCGCCGATCGCCTTCGCCCATCGCGGCGGGGCGGCGGACGGCGTGGAGAACACCGCGACCGCCTTCCGCCGGGCATCCGACGCGGGCTACCGCTACTTCGAGACCGATGTGCACACCACGGCGGACGGCCGTCTGGTCGCCTTCCACGACGCGACGCTGGACCGGGTCACCGACGCCCGGGGCCGGATCTCCGCGCTGCCCTGGAGCGAGGTGCGCCGGGCCCGGGTCGGGGGCAGCGAACCGCTCCCGCTCCTGGAGGAACTGCTGGAGGAGTTCCCGGAGGCCCGCTGGAACGTGGACCTCAAGGCCGAATCGGCGCTGGAGCCGCTGCTCGGCCTGATCCGCCGCACCGATGCCTGGGACCGGGTCTGTGTCGGCTCGTTCTCGGAGGCCCGGGTGGCCCGCGCCCACCGCCTGGCGGGCCCCCGCCTGGCCACGTCGTACGGGGTGCGCGGCGTCCTGGGGCTGCGCCTGCGTTCGTACGGCATCCGGGCGGCACTGCGCGCGGGCGCGGTCTGCGCCCAGGTCCCGGAGCGGCAGGGCGGCATCCCGGTGGTGGACGCCCGCTTCGTCCGCACGGCGCACGCGCTGGGGCTCCAGGTGCACGTCTGGACGGTGAACGAGCCGGAGAGGATGGCGGCGCTCCTGGACCTCGGCGTGGATGGCATCATGACCGATCACATCGAGACGCTGCGTACGGTGCTGAGCGAGCGGGGGGCATGGTCCTGACGCACGGTCCGTCCACGTCCACAGGGGACGACCGAGGGGACGCGGCTTGAGCACCGGGACCACAGGGAAAGCCGATCCGTCCGGGAAGCCGCCGGACGACGGGGCCGCGGCCGCCCGCAGACGCGAGCAGCACGGCTGGTACTTCTACGACTTCGCGTGCTCCGTCTACTCCACCAGTGTGCTGACCGTCTTCCTCGGTCCGTATCTGACGTCGATCGCCAAGGCGGCGGCGGATCCCGACGGGTTCGTGCACCCGCTCGGCATACCCGTGCGCGCGGGCTCCCTGTTCGCGTACTCCGTCTCGGCGTCCATCGTGGTGGCCGTCGTGCTGATGCCGATCGTGGGCGCGGCGGCGGACCGTACGGGGCGCAAGAAGCCGCTGCTGGCGGCGGCCGCCTACACGGGCGCCGCGGCGACGGCGGGGATGTTCTTCCTGGACGGTCACCGCTATCTGCTGGGCGCTTTCCTCCTGATCGTGGCGAACGCGTCCATCTCCGTGTCGATGGTCCTGTACAACGCCTATCTGCCGCAGATCGCCGGGCCGGAGGAGCGCGACGCGGTCTCCTCGCGCGGCTGGGCCTTCGGCTACACCTCGGGCGCCGTCGTCCTGGTCCTCAACCTGATCCTGTACACCGGCCACGAGTCCTTCGGCCTCGCGGAGTCCGACGCGGTGCGGATCTGCCTCGCCTCGGCCGGTGTGTGGTGGGGCGCGTTCACCCTCGTACCGCTGCGCCGGCTGCGCGACCGCCGGATCCCGCCGAGCGGCGAGGGAGCCGTCGGATCCGGATGGCAGCAACTGAGAGCGACCCTGCGCGACATGCGGCGCCACCCGCTGACGCTCTCCTTCCTGCTCGCCTATCTCGTCTACAACGACGGGATCCAGACGGTGATCTCGCAATCCTCGCTGTACGGCTCCGAGGAGCTGGGACTGGATCAGACGACGCTGATCGTCGCCGTGCTGCTGGTGCAGATCCTGGCGGTGGCGGGGGCGCTCGGCATGGGGCGGCTCGCCCGGACGTACGGGGCGAAGCGCACCATTCTGGGATCGCTGGTGATCTGGACCCTGATCCTGATCTCCGCCTACCTGCTGCCCGCCGACGCTCCGGCGTTCTTCTTCGTTCTGGCCGCGGCGATCGGCCTGGTGCTGGGCGGCAGCCAGGCCCTGTCGCGGTCGCTGTTCTCCCATCTGGTGCCGCGCGGCAAGGAGGCGGAGTACTTCTCCGCGTACGAGATGAGCGACCGCGGACTGAGCTGGCTGGGGCCCCTGGTGTTCGGTCTGGCGTACCAGCTGACCGGCAGCTATCGGGACGCGATCATCTCGCTGATCGTGTTCTTCGCGCTCGGCGCGGTGCTGCTCGCGCGGGTCCCGGTGAGGCGCGCGGTGAAGGCCGCGGGCAACCCCGTGCCGGAACGGATTTAGACGTTGAAGTCAAAGGGCGGTAGTATACGTCTTTGGCCTGCCCGGAGGACCGTTACTGCCAGTGGAAGCGACTCAACCGTTGAGTGACAACATCCACCAGAGGTGACAAACCGGGCATGGGCGGGTACTCAACCCAGATAAAGCAGCGGCACGACGGGCGACGCATGACCGGCAACGGGAATCTTTACCGCCGACCGGACGTTGACCGGATGACGACGACAGCGACATTTTGTCCTGTGGGCGACAAGCCCGGGAGGCACGATTCATGAGTGAGCGAGCTCTCCGCGGCACGCGACTTGTGGTTACCAGCTACGAGACGGACCGCGGCATCGATCTGGCCCCGCGCCAGGCGGTGGAGTACGCATGCCAGAACGGACATCGATTTGAGATGCCGTTCTCGGTAGAGGCAGAGATTCCGCCGGAGTGGGAGTGCAAGGCGTGCGGCGCCCAGGCACTCCTGGTGGACGGGGACGGCCCCGAAGAGAAGAAGGGCAAGCCGGCGCGCACGCACTGGGACATGCTCATGGAGCGGCGCACCCGCGAGGAGCTGGAGGAGGTGCTGGCCGAGAGGCTGGCGGTTCTGCGCTCCGGAGCCATGAACATCGCCGTGCACCCGCGGGACAGCAGGAAGTCTGCCTGACCGCGTAACACCGCACAGCACCAAGAGCCGCGGGCCGTGACACAGAACATGTGTCACGGCCCGCGGCTCTTCGGCGTGCTCCGAGCCATGACCCGACGGCATGACCATGGCCCTCGTGGATGATCCTGACGGGACGGCTCCCCCGTTCACTCCCCGACGGGGAACCTCCTGTCAGGGAGTGAGGGGCGGGCGGGGCCCCTGGGGGTCGTCGTCGGACCCGGAGGGCGCCTGGGAACCGTCCTCGCGGATGACCTCGCCCTGCACGACCTTTCCGTCCGGCCGCCCCATCCTGGCCTGCTGGAAAGCATCCGAGAGGCCCCCCGGCGCCGCGGCCCGCACGCGGCGTTCCAGCGAGCGCTCCGCGTACCGGCTGATCATGGTGCGCACCGGCGGCACCAGCAGGACCAGCCCGACCGCGTCCGAGATCAGACCGGGGATCAGGAGCAGCAGTCCGCCCAGCATCAGCAGCCCGTTGCCCCGGGAGCCCTTGCCGCCCGCGGGGGCGGCCGAAGGCGCGGTGGGAGCGCCGGGTTGGCCCGGCATCTGCTGGAGGGTCTCCGTCAGGTTCTTGAAGGCGCGCCGGCCGGCGCTCTTGATGACCACGGCGCCGAGCGCGGCCCCGGCCACCAGGATCAGCAGGACGATGAGGCCGCCCGCGGCCGAGGCGACCAGGGTCAGGAGCCAGATCTCCAGGACCAGCCAGGCGGCCGGGGCCAGCGGCAGGAATCTACGGGCGCGCGAGCGCCGGGGACGGGTCGGGGGCGGAGTGCCGGTCGTCATGTCCCCAGTGTGCCTGTCCGGGCGTGCGAGCGGCGTAAGGGGGTGATCATGAAGCCGGTCGGGCGGCGCCCCGTTCACCGATCCCGAGCGTCGCCGTTCCCGGGCGTCAGAGGGTCTTGCGGCCCAGGACCTTGTTCGCGCGGGAGGTGATGCCCCAGCCGGTGACCCGCCACAGCGCCTCGACGAGGATGTCCCGGCTCATCTTGGAGTCGCCGATCTCCCGGTCGACGAAGGTGATGGGGACCTCGACCACGTGGTAGCCCGCCTCGACCGCGCGGCGGGCGAGATCCACCTGGAAGCAGTAGCCCTGCGAGGCGACCTCGCCCAGGCCCAGGCCGTCGAGCGTCCCGGTGCGGAAGGCGCGGTAGCCGCCGGTGACGTCCCGGACGGAGAGACCGAGGGCGAGCCGGGAGTAGAGGCTGCCGCCGCGCGAGATCACCTCACGGCTCTTGGGCCAGTTGACCACGCGGCCGCCCGGCACCCAGCGGGATCCGAGGACCAGGTCGGCGCCCTTGAGCGCGGTGAGCAGCCGGGGCAGCTCCTCGGGCTGGTGGGAGCCGTCGGCGTCCATCTCGACGAGCACGCCGTAGCCGTGCTCGGAGCCCCAGGCGAAGCCCGCGAGGTAGGCGGCGCCGAGCCCTTCCTTGCCCTTGCGGTGCAGGACGTGGACCTGTTCGTCGGCCGCGGCGATCTCGTCGGCCGCCTTGCCGGTGCCGTCGGGGCTGTTGTCGTCGGCCACCAGGATGTCGGCATCCGGGACGGCGGTGCGTACCCGGTCGACGATCGGTCCGATGTTCTCGACCTCGTTGTAGGTCGGAATGATCACCAGAACCTTGCCGAGCGGGCCGAACTGCCTCTGACCGCCGTCGTTCACTACTGCCCCTTAGAGTCCGTACACAGGGGGACACCATATCCAGCGCATCGCCGCCGGGCTCCGACGCGGGTCGCGCGGGCGTGTGGCGCGGCGCGGACAGACCCGTGGAACTGCGGACAGAACACGGGTCCTCGACCCGGCGCCCCCTGGAAGAAGATGCGGCAAAAGGCGTCGGAACTTCGGATCGGGGCCCGGCGCCCTTCGGGCCGACCTGGGACCCGCTGGCTGCGGGTCGACCGAAAGCCGTTGTCTACTGAACGTCCGGGCCCCACCCGGGTCCCACCCTCCGTCCGGCTGAAACCTTCCCTCGCCCCCGAGGCGCGGGCGCTGAACCTGGCTGTCAGCGGTGGTGGGCCGGTGCGGCACACCACCTCATGACCCAGCGGCGTTCGACGACTGCGTGGAGGTTTAACCGGACGGACGTCCTGTGGTGGACCCGGCCGAACCTACCGGCCCGTGGGCGCTTTCTGTCAACAGGCGCCCGACCTGCCACTTTTTCCGGAATTGCCTGGTCAGTGCCGAAGGGCCGCAGGTCGCGGACCGGCGATCGGGTCATCGATCGGCGGTACGAAATGTCCCGACGTCACTCGTTCGGTCGCACGTAGACCGTTTGTCCGAAGACCACGGTCCGCAGGCAGACGGGAAGGTCGGCCCCGGGAGTGAGGTCCGGCAGGCCGGGCGTGCCGGACCGGGGGTCGGTGGACCATCGGGCGACCCGGTCGTCGGGGGCCTGGACCAGGAGTTCGGCGGTGCGCCAGACGGCGTAGTCGGCCGGGGCGCCGGGCACCAGGAGGCCCGCGTCGTCGCGGCCGACGGCGCGCCAGCCGCCGCGGGTGTGCGCGGTGAACCCGGCGCGGACCGAGACGCGGTGCTCCGGGGTGCGGTGGTGGGCGGCGGCCCGCACGGTGCCCCAGGGGTCGAGCGGGGTGACCGGGCTGTCGGAGCCGAAGGCCAGCGGCACTCCGGCGCGCAGCAGCGCCGCGTACGGGTTGAGGGTGGCGGCCCGCTCCGCGCCGAGGCGCTCGGCGTACATCCCCTCCGGGCCGCCCCAGGCGGCGTCGAAGGCGGGCTGGACGGAGGCGGTGAGGCCCAGTTCCGAGAAGGCGGCGATCGTCTCGGGGGTGAGCATCTCGGCGTGTTCGACGCGGTGGCGGGCGGCCCGGATCCGGTCGAGGCCGAGCGTCCCGGCGGCGGCCCTGATCCCGTCCACCACGGCGGTGACCGCGGCGTCGCCGATGGCGTGGAAGCCCGCCTGGAGGCCCGCCTCGGTGCAGGCGGTGACATGGGCGGCGATCCGGGCGGCGTCCAGGTGGGCGGTGCCGGTGTGCGGGTCGTCGGCGTAGGGCCGGTGCAGACAGGCGGTGTGCGAGCCGAGGGAACCGTCGACGAACAGGTCGCCGGCCGCGCCGATCGCGCCCAGCTCGCGGATGCGCCGGGCGTCCTTCTCGTCGGCGATCTCCTCGGCCCAGAGGCCGAGGACGCGCGGTCCCGGCCGCTCGGCGGCGAGGGCGAGGAGGGTGGTGAAGTCCTCCTCGTCGGAGATCTCGGGCCCCCCGCACTCGTGCACGCTGCCGATGCCGAGGGAGGCGGCGTGGTCGAGGGCGGCGCGCTGCGCGGCGGCCCGCTGGGCGGCCGGGAGCGCGCCGTGGGC
>NZ_NTGZ01000182.1 GCF_002551245.1 Streptomyces sp. rh34 | reverse complement strand
TCCCACCCCCGCGCCCGCGCCCACCCCCGCGCCCTCGTCTTCGCCCACGCCAGCGCCCACGCCAGCGCCCGCGCCTCCGCCTTCGCCTTCGCCTTCGCCTTCGCCTTCGGAGCGGTCCGGCCCACCGGCTCGCCCCGCCCCCGACGCCCCGGAGCGGCGCGAACAGCCGCCGCGCCCCGAACCGGCGGCCCCGGAACGCCCCGAGCCCCCCGCGCCCGCCCCCGTGCCGCCGCAGCCCACCGCGCCCCCGGCGAACCCCGTACCGGCGACGCCGCCCGTGCCTCCGGTGCGGCCCGCTCCCGCCCCCGTACGCCCCGGAATCCCGCTCTCCGCACCGGCTTCCAGGAGTGCGTCCGAGGTGGACGAGGAGAACGAACCGGTCGGGGCCGTGCGGCCGGCCAAGCCCGTGGCCCGGCGGCCCGTCGTGCGGCCGGTGGCGGCGGACGAGACGCCGGACGGTCCGCCGTGTCCGGCCTGCGGCACGCCGAACCTCCCCGGGCGGCAGTTCTGCCGCCGGTGCGCCGCTCCGCTCCGGACCCGGGAACAGCCCGCCGCCCTGCCGTGGTGGCGCACCGTGTGGCCGTTCCGCCGCCGGGTGCGCGGGGGCTCGGGCCGGGCGCTGCGGCGGACGCTGCTGGTCCTGGTCGTGGCCGGACTGCTGGTCGCGGGCTTCCTGTTCTTCCCGCTGGGGCGCTACGTCTTCGAGGACGTACGGGACAAGCTCGGCGGCACGGCGGAGATCAGCCCCACCGGGGTGACCGCCAGCGCCTCGGCTCCCGGTCATCCGGCGAGCGCGGCGATCGACAGCCTGACGAACAAGTACTGGGGCGCCCCAGCGCTCGGCGCGTCGCTGACCTCTTCGTTCGGGACTCCGTTCCGGCTGGTCGGCGTCGTGGTGCACACCGGTGTGTCGAAGGAGCCGCAGGAGTTCCGGCGGGGCGCGCGGCCGACCCGGGCGGAGCTGATCGTCACCACGAAGGACGACAAGGTGCACAAGAAGACGGTGACCTTCAACGACAAGCCCGGCAAGCAGGAGACACGGTTGGGCATCAGCGACGTCGTCTCCGTCCGGCTGGTGCTGCGGGAGGCGACCGGCCAGGGCGAGGGGCGGCCGATCGCGGTCGGCGAGATCGAGTTCTTCAAGCGCACCTGAGCAGGCGCGCCCGAGCCGGAAACCGTCACTCCGCCCTTCACTCGACACGCCCGGCCCCCTCCGGTCACCGCCACGCCGAGGGCCCCGCGAGTTCACCAACTACCCTGTAGCGATCAGAGAGTTATTGACGATCAAACATTTTCGGTCACAAATGGCTTCCCTCCACGCCCTCGCCCGGGGTTGACTGGGCATCACCCAAGGTGACGCGCCCGCCCACCGGCTCGCCGACCCTGCCCCGGCGCCCCGGCGCCCGGCGGAGGAAGGAGGACAGCGATGACCCTCCCACCTCGTACGTCGTCCCGCCGCCCGGCCTCCGGGCTCTCGGCCGACGCCTGCCGGCGGGCCCGTCCCCTGCCCGATCATCCGGAACGCGTCGTTCATATCGTCCGCCCGTAATCATCAGACGAGGGGCAGCAATGAGCCAGATCACGTTACCTGCGTTTCACATGCCGTTCCAGAGTGCTGGATGCAATCCAGGCCTGGCGGAAACCCGTGCGGCCGCCTGGGAATGGGCCGAAGCCGAAGGGCTCGACCTATCCGTACCGGCCCGGAAGAAAATGATCCGGACCCGCCCGGAACTATGGATCTCCCTCATCTTCCCGCAGGCCACGCAGGAGCATCTCGACCTGTTCTGTCAATGGCTCTTCTGGGCCTTCCTGGTGGACGACGAGTTCGACGACGGCCCGGCCGGGCGCGATCCGCTGATGTGCGAGACGGCGATCACCCGTCTGGTGGACGTCCTCGACGGCGCCGCGCCGAACGGGCCGATGGAGCGGGCGCTCGCCGGGCTGCGGGACCGCACCTGCCGCGGGCGGTCGCCGCAGTGGAACCGGCAGTTCCGGCGGGACACCGCCGCCTGGCTGTGGACGTACTACGCCGAGGCCGTCGAGCGCGCCGCCGGGCAGGTGCCGAGCCGGGCCGAATTCGCCAAACACCGGCGGGATTCGGTCGCCATGCAGCCCTTTCTCTGCCTGCACGAGATCACCGCCGGAATCGACCTCCCGGATTCCGCCCGGAGCCTGCCCGCTTATATCGCCCTGCGGAACGCGGTCACCGATCATTCCGGGCTCTGCAACGACATCTGCTCCTTCGAGAAGGAAGCCGCTCTCGGCTACGAGCACAACGCCGTACGGCTGATTCAGCGCGACCGGGGTTGCGCCCTCCAGGAGGCGGTCGACGAGGCCGGTATCCAACTGGCCCGGATTGCCGAGCGGGTGCAGCGGGCGGAAAAGGAACTGATCGAGGAAATCGAGGCGGCGGGCATCGGCGGCCCGACCCGGGCGGCACTGGAGCGGTGTGTGAAGGACTACCGGGGACTCGTACGGGGCGACTTCGACTACCACGCGCGCGCCGAGCGCTACACCCGCCCGGATCTGGTGGAGCTGGACGAACGGGACTCGCTGTCCCAGCACTTCGCCGCCTGAACGACCCGCCCGGCCACGACCGCCCCCGCGGCGGCTCCGAGGCCGGGGAATCGGCTCTCCCGTGCCCCCGGGCCGGGAGGGCCGATCCCCGGGCCGTCGTGACCGGCCGAACGTTCCCGAACCGGTCCCGAACCGTTCCCGAACGTAGGCGCCGGACCGGGCGGGTGGGGTGATGTCCGGTCCGGTCGCATGGAAGACTGAGGCCCGCAAGCATGTCCCGGGTCGCCCCACCGGCCGGGCCGGCGGAAACGCCGTGCCCCCGGTCAGCGACTGACCGGCCGGAATGCCCTGCCCTCCAGCCAGCGTCGTCCCCGGGGAATCACACGTGAGAGCTCAACGAAGAATGTGGACCACGGCCGCCGTCACCACCGCGGCCGTGGCAGGTGTCCTGGTGTTCCAGGGCGTGACCGGCACCTCCGAAGCCGACCGCGACGGGCGGGCGGCGGACGCCAAGTCCGCCCCGGTGAAGGCCGATGTGCACAGGACCGCGCTGAAGACCTCGGCCGACGGCGGCTCCGCGTCGCTCGCGCGGCGCGACACCGAACCGTTCAGTCTGCTCGGCGTCACCTGGACCGATCCCGCCGCCCGGGTGACGGGGAGCGTCGAGGCCCGTACCCGGTCCGCCGCCACCGGCGAATGGACCGGCTGGCTGCCCTTGGACACCGAGATCGACGGGCGCACCGAGACCGGCCGGTCCGGCGTCCGCGGCACCACCGAACCCCGCTGGGTGGGCCCCTCCAACGGCGTCGAGGTCCGCGTCAGGGCCGGTGACGGCGTCCGGGCCGGGCTGCCCGAGGGGCTGCGGCTCGACACCGTCGACCCGGGCGGCGACCCCGCCCCGCTCGCCGCCGAACCGGCCGCGTTCGCCGTGGAGGAGACCCCCTCCGAGGAACCCACGCCCGGTCAGGAGCCGCCGGTCACCCCGCCCGCGGAGGAGCCGGTCGAGGAGCCCACGGACGAGCCGTCGCCCACCCCGACCACCGAGACCCCGGCGCCGCCGAGCCCCACGCCGAGCCCGAGCACCGAAACCCCGACGCCGTCCGCGTCGCCGACGACGCCCACCGGCTCACCGTCGCCGACGCTCCCGCCCGCGCCGCCGTCCACCGCTCCGCAGCCGCCGATCGTCTCCCGGGCGGTCTGGAAGGCGGACGAGTCGCTCAACGGCGAGTCGCCCGACTACCTCGACCAGGTCAAGGCCGTCTTCGTCCACCACACGGCGCAGACGAACGCGTACTCCTGCGCCGACTCC
Organism: Streptomyces sp. rh34; assembly: GCF_002551245.1. Classification (GTDB taxonomy): domain Bacteria; phylum Actinomycetota; class Actinomycetes; order Streptomycetales; family Streptomycetaceae; genus Streptomyces. The sequence goes on along the minus strand of NZ_NTGZ01000182.1, from coordinate 11,543 downwards.
GCGGCCATCGTGCGCGGTCTGCACACGTACCACGTGAAGTCGAACGGCTGGAAGGACCTCGGCTACAACTTCATCGTCGACAAGTGCGGCACGGTCTTCGAGGGCCGCAAGGGCGGTGTGGACCGGCCCGTGATGGGAGCGCACACCTACGGGTTCAACCGGGACACCACCGGCATCGCCGTGATCGGCATGTACACCGACACCAAGGCCGCGACCGCCGCGACCACCTCGGTCGCCCGTGTCTCCGCGTGGAAGCTCGGCCAGTACAAGGGCGACCCGGCCGGTTCCGTCCAGCTCACCGCCGGGGCGAACGGCAAGAACCTGGCCCACAAGCAGTTCGTCGCCGGACAGCAGTACGCCTTCCCCCGGATCTCCGGGCACCGGGACGGGTTCGCCACCGAGTGCCCCGGCCTCTCCCTGTACCAACAGCTCCCCGCCATCCGCTCCCTGGCCGCCGGCCCCGTCACCGGGCTCACCATCACCTCGGTGACCGGTGCGAACGCCCCCGGTTCCACGTACTACACCCGGTCGAAGATCACCGTCGGCTGGAAGGCGACCACGCCCTCCTCCCTCGTCAAGGGTTACGAACTGCTCGTCGACGGAAAGCCGGTGGCCGCCGTCAAGGGCAATGTCACCTCGGCCCCGGCCACCCTCGCCGCCGGGAAGCACTCCGTGCAGGTCCGGGCCACCCACCAGTCGGGGAAGACCTCCCTCTCCCCGGTCGCGACCGTGGTCGCCGACATCGCGGCGCCGGTCTTCTCCACCAAGCCGGCCCTCACCCTGCGCACCGGCACGGTGAACTCCACCGCCGTCCCGCTCACCCTGAAGTGGAAGGCCACCGACGCCGCCTCCCTCAAGGAGGTCCGGCTCACCGCCCCCGTCGCCAAGACGTACGGCCCGACCACGGTCAGCGCCTCGCACACCGCCAAGCCCGGCAAGGCGACCACCTGGAAGATGACGGCGTACGACCGCGCGGGCAACACGGCCGCCGCCTCGGTCACCCGCACCCCGGTGATCCTCCAGGAGTCCGCCGCCAAGAAGAGCGGGAAGTGGACCACGAAGTCCTCCGGCAGCTACCTGGGCGGCAAGTCGTACTCCAGCAGCACCAAGAGCGCCAGTCTGACCTGGACGTTCACCGGCCGGTCAGCCGCGTGGGTGGTGTCGCGGGCCGCCACTTCGGGGCAGGCATACGTCTACGTCGACGGGAAGAAGGCCGCCACGGTGGACCTGAAGTCCTCCGCCACGAAGTACCGGCAGGCCATCTGGACGAAGTCCTGGTCCTCCAGCGCCAAGCACACGGTCAAGATCGTGGTCGTCGGCACCAAGGGCCGCCCGGCGCTGACCACGGACGGGCTGGTCTACCTGAAGTAGCCGCCCGGACCACCGCACCGCGAGAGGGGTTGGCACGCGCCATGTCCGACATCGTGGCGGGGACTCCCCCGCTGGTGAGGACCGTGCACGGCACCGTGCGCGGTGCGGTGGAGCGGGGCGTCGCGGTCTTCCGCGGCATCCCGTACGCGGCTCCGCCGGTGGGCGCGGCGAGGTTCCGCGCGCCCGGGGCTCCCGCGCCCTGGACGGGGGTGCGCGAGGCCGTGGCGTTCGGCCCGACGGCCCCCAAGCGGCCCTACGCCCCGCCGCTGGACCGGCTGCTGCCGGATCCGGCGGTGCCGGGCGACGCCTGCCTGAACCTCAACGTGTGGACGCCCTCGCCGGAGCCGGGTGCGGCCGGGCTCCCGGTGCTCGTGTGGGTCCACGGGGGTTCGCTGGTACACGGCTCCTCGGCGGTGCCGGTGTACGACGGGTCCGCGTTCGCCCGGGACGGGGTGGTCCTCGTCTCGGTCAACTACCGCCTGGGCGTCGAGGGCTTCGGGGTCTTCCCGGACGCGCCCGCCAACCGGGGGCTCCTGGACCAGCTGGCCGCCCTGGAGTGGGTGCGCGACAACATCGCGGCGTTCGGCGGTGACCCGGACCGGGTGACGGTGGCCGGGGAGTCGGCGGGGGCGGTCAGCGTCGCCGCCCTGCTGGCCTCGCCCCGGTCGGCGGGGCTGCTGCGGCGTGCGGTGCTCCAGAGCGGGGCGCCCGCCGCGCTGCCGCCCGCCGCCGCACGCGGGACGACCGAGCTGATCGCGAAGCGGCTCGGGGCTGTCTCTTATACACATCTNACAGCTGCTGCGGCGTGCGGTGCTCCAGAGCGGGGCGCCCGCCGCGCTGCCGCCCGCCGCCGCACGCGGGACGACCGAGCTGATCGCGAAGCGGCTCGGGGTGCCCGCGACGGCCGCCGCGCTGGCCGCCGTGGACCCCGAGGCGCTGCTGACCGCGCAGACAGAGGTCACCAGCGGCGGGAACCCGCTGACCGGCCGCAGCTCCTTCCAGGTGGTCGTGGACGGCGAACTGCTGCCCCACGACCCCGTGGAGGCGCTGCACGCGGGCGCGTCCGCCGGGATCGACCTGCTGCTGGGCGCGAACACCGAGGAGTACCGGCTCTGGTTCGTACCCGGCGGCCTCACCGAGAAGATCAGCGAGCCGCGGCTCCGCCTCGCCCTGCTGAAGTTCAAGGTGCCGAACGCCACGGCCCGCACCTACCGCGCCAACCGCCCGGACGCCACCCCCGGCGAGATCCTCGGCGCGCTCGCGACGGACCTGCTGCTGCGGGTCCCGCTCAACCGGCTGGCCGATGCCCGGACGCAGGCGCCGGGTGCCACGTACGTGTACGAGTTCGGCTGGCCCACCCCCGTACAGCGGCTGGGCGCCTGTCACGCGCTGGAGCTGGGTTTCGTCTTCGACACGCTCGCCCACCCCGACACGATGGCCCTGACCGGCCCCGACGCCCCGCAGGAACTGGCGGACGCGATGCACCGGGCGTGGGTCGACTTCGCGACCTGCGGGGACCCGGGGTGGCCGTCCTGGGACGCGCGGCGGCCCGTGACGGTCTTCGGCCCGGGGGCGCCGGAGCTGGTCCTGGCCCCGCGCGACGACGAGTTGCGCGGCTGGAAGCCGTACCGCACAGGCCGCCGCGAGGCCCGCTAGCGCGGTCGGGCCGGGAGGGGGCCGGAGAACGTCACGGCCCGGTCCTCGCCGGTGGACAAGGGCACGAACCGGCGGCGGCCGGACCCCGACGGCGCGGGACCGGCCGCCGAGGCGGATCAGGCCTTGCTCAGTGGCTCAGGCCTTGTTCTGCGAGGCCCAGAACTCGTCGAAGGTGAGCATGCCGTCACCGTTGGCGTCGTGGGAGTTGATGATCGCCTGCGCCACCGTCTCGGTGACGAAGGGGTCGCCCAACTGGGCCATCGCACTCTTGTACTCGTTGGCCGTGATGAGCCCGTCGCCGTCCCTGTCGAACCGCTCGAATGCCGTCCGCGCCGACTCGATGTCCGCCACTGTTCCGCCCCTTCGTGATGCCGAATGTCAGGGGTCAGATTATCGGGCCGTCCGGGTGACATCGGCGGCCGGTCGGCCCAGCAGCTCGGTGGCCGTCACCGCGCGCAGCCCGCGGCGGCCGATCTCGGCGAGAAGCAGCGGCAGCGCGTCGACGGTGACCGGGCGGCCGAGGCTCAGCTCCACCACCGAACCGTTGCGCAGCTCCCCCGCGACCTTCCGGGTGACGGCGGCGACGCGGGTGGCCGCGTGGTCGAGCGACTCCACGTCGCAGCCGAGGACATGGGGGTAGCCGGCCCGCTGGGCGAGGCGCTGGAGGAGCGGGGAGGCGTACGTGGTGGGCGAGGGGCGGAACCAGGTGCCGATGGACCCGGTGAGCCGGCGCAGCCGCCGGGCGCACGCGGCGATCTCCTCGTACGCCGCGCGCTCGTCCAGGGAGGCGAGGTCGAGGTGGTGCTCGGTGTGGTTGCCGATCTCGTGGCCCCCGTCGAGGATCCGGCGGGCCAGGCCGGGGTGGTCGGCGAGCCAGGCGCCGACCGCGAGCACCGTGACGTGTGCCCCGGCCTGTTCGCACCGGGCGAGTGCGGCGCGGGCGAGGTCCGGATCGCCCCGCCCGTCGAAGGTGAGGGCGACGCGGGGCCGGTCGCGGGGACCGTGCGCGATCCGGAAGGGCAGCCCGGGGAAGCCGCGCGGAGCGGGGGCGGCGGCCCGGGAGGCGGCGGGGGACGGAGTCACGGTGGCGGTGGGGCCCGGGGTGCCGGAGGCGGTGGTGGTGGGCGCCGTGCCGGGTGGGCGGGTGACGGCCGCGGGCCCACCGGCTCCGCCCGCTCCGTCGGTCCGGGCACACCCTGCGGCGAGGGCGGCGGCCAGCGCCCCGGCCCCGGCTCCCAGCGCGTTCCGGCGGCCCATCGGGGCCCTGTGTCCGTCCATGCCCGACCACCTCGCGTTCCACGGGTTCCACCGGTTCCCGGGACACAGTAGGGGCGGACTGGGCGAAATAGGGTGATTGGGCAATTCACCAGATGATCAATGAATCATTCAAGCAGCGCCATAAGGATGCATTGAATGCCAGGCGAGTGACCGAGCACACCTACGATTCAACCGGCGAATGCCCGCTTGTTCCATGTATATCCCGACAAGTCGCTTTGGCGCCGGGGTCGCCCGTCTGCCATAGTCGGAGCCACGACCCCCATTGACCCGGGCACAGGTCGTCATGAGCGGCCGTGGACACACCCCCCATTCCACGGCCCCCGACAGAAGCCCCCCGCAGCGCCGCACCACGGCCGACCGGGGGCTTCTGCGTATCCGGGGCGGGAAGGGCGGAGCGCCAGGGGCGGAGCGGGGAGGGCGGGGTGGCCGGTCAGCGGTCGGAGATGCGCATCTCGAACCAGGTGGTCTTGCCGCGCGGCAGCAGATCCACACCCCAGCGGTCGGAGAGCTTGTCGACGAGCATGAGCCCCCGCCCACTGACGTCCATCTCGCGCACCGGCATCAGACACGGCAGTCCGCGCGAGGGGTCGCGCACCTCGACGCGGATCCAGCCCCGGCGGCGGACCATCCGTAACCCGAAGACCCGGGCCCCGGTGTGGCGCACCGCGTTGCCCACGAGTTCGGAGACGAGGAGCACCGCGTACTCGGCGGTCTGGGGCGAGAGCGCCCACTGGCGGAGGACGACGCAGGAGGTGATGCGCCGCGCCGTCGCCGCCGACTCCGGGCGGGACGGCAGCCGGACCTCCCCCTCGGTCGGATTTCCGAACAACTCCAGCGCCTTGAACGCCTGTTCGTCATCCATGGTCGACGTCCAGCGTGCCGCGGTCGCGCCGCTGCGCGGTCGCGGCTGATCCACACCCTCCAAGCCCGCCATGCCCACCATCATGGCCGCACGGATCGCCCTCCGGGGCCGTTCCGGGGGAATCCGCACCCCGGAACAACCCGTCCCACGGAAGGCTTTTGACATATGCCTCTGGCAGGACAGCTCCCCGGACGGCCCTGCTGAGCTGCGACGATGCCCAGCCCGAGGAGGACTGCCCGGCCGGAGACGCTACCGGGCCTTAAGGTTGCCTTAAGGTCCCGATAATCCGCTCTGACGGATGAACTCCCCGCGCGGAACCGTCCGACCCGACTACCGGGCCACCCGTTCCGACTACCCGTCAGCGGAAGGTGGCCTTGCCCGGACCCTCCTCGACGAAGCTGCGCATGCCCCGCTCGCGGTCCTCCGTGGCGAACAGGCCGGAGAACCAGTTCCGCTCGATGGTGAGCCCGGTGTCGAGGTCCGTCTCCAGCCCGGCGTCCACCGCTTCCTTGGCCGCGCGCAGCGCCAGCGCGGGCCCCTTGGCCAGCGCGGCGGCCCAGGCGTGCGCCTGCTCGTAGACCTCGGCGGCCGGGACCACCCGGTCGACCAGCCCCAGCGTCAGCGCCTCCTCCGCCTTGACCATGCGGCCGGTGAAGATGAGGTCCTTGGCCCGGGAGGGGCCGATCAGCCGGGCGAGCCGCTGGGTGCCGCCCGCGCCCGGGATCAGCCCGAGGAGGATCTCCGGCTGCCCGAGCTTGGCGTTGTCCGCGGCGATCCGGAAGTCGGCGCAGAGCGCCAGCTCACAGCCGCCGCCGAGCGCGTAGCCGGTGACGGCGGCGACGACCGGCTTGGGGATGCGGGCGACGGCGGTGAAGGCGTCCTGGAGGCCCTTGGACCTCAGGACCATCGCCGTGTGGTCCATCGCCTGCATCTCCTTGATGTCCGCGCCCGCCGCGAACACCTTCTCGCCGCCGTAGAGGATCACCGACCGCACGTCCTCGCGCCGGGTCGCCTCCTCGGCCAGCTCCCGCAGCCGGTCCTGGACCGCCACGTCCAGGGCGTTCATGGGTGGCCGGTCCAGGAGGATCGTGCCGACGCCGTCGCGTACTTCGAGGGTCACAGTCATGGAGGCAGGTTAACCACTGCTAACGCCCGCGGGCCCGGTGCCGTTGGTCACAGCACCGGGCCCGCGGGGTCGGTCGGGGAGGGAAGAGGTCCTACTTCTTCCACTCCTCCCAGTCCATGTTCCAGCCGTTGAGGCCGTTGTCCGGCTGGATCGTCTTGTCGTGCGAGTTCTTCACGATGACCACGTCACCGATCAGCGACTTGTTGTAGAACCAGGCCGCGGGCGTCTGGTTGTCGTAGCCGCCGCGCACATCCCGCAGACCGACACAGCCGTGGCTGGTGTTGGAGTTGCCGAAGATGGAGGACGCGCCCCAGTAGTTTCCGTGCAGGAAGGTGCCCGACGTGGACAGCCGCATGGCGTGCGGCACGTCCTTGATGTCGTACTCGCCACCGAAGCCCACGGTGTCGCCGTTCATCCGGGTCACCTTCAGCTTCTCGCTGATGACCATCTGACCGTTGTACGTGGTCGTCGCCGGTGCGCCGGCGGAGATCGGGATGTCCTTGATCTGCTTGCCGTCGCGGACCACCTTCATCCGCTTCGCGCTCGCGTCGACGGTGGAGACCTGGCTGCGGCCGATGGTGAACGACACCTTCTTGGCCTGCTTGCCGTAGACGCCCGGCCGGCCCTCGACGCCGTCGAGGTTGAGGTCGACGGTCACCTTGGTGCCCGCCGCCCAGTACTTCTCCGGGCGGAAGTCGAGACGGTCGTTCCCGAACCAGTGACCCTCGATCTCGACGGCCGGCTCGGCCGTCACCTTGATCGCCCGCTCCACCGCGTCGGGGTCGGTGATGCCCCGGGTGAAGTTGATGGAGACCGGCATGCCGACCCCGACGGTGGAGCCGTCCTCCGGCGTGTAGTGCCCGATGAAGGTGTTCGCCGGGACGAGCGTGGTGAAGGTGGTGTCCTTCGCCGACTCACGTCCCTCCGCGTCCTTCGCCACCGCGTGCACCGCGTACTTCGTGGCGGCGGCGAGGTGCCGTTCGGGCGTCCAGCTCGCGCCGTCGGCCGCGATCTCGCCCTCGACCTCGTTGCCCTTGGGGTCGGAGACCTTCACCGTGGTCAGCTTGCCCTGCGTGGCGCCGATCTTCAGCGCACCGCTGGTCGCCACGGACTCCGCGCCGTCCTTGGGCGCGATGGTCACCACCGCCTGCGAGGCGGTCGTGTCCTCCTTCTTCGCGCTGCCCGCCGGCCCCTTCTTGTCCCCCGCGCCGGCGTCGCCGCCGCCGCACGCCGTCACCAGCAACAGCAGTGCGCCCAGAACCAGGGCCAGGAGCCCCGTTCCGCCGCGCCGCTCCCCGCTCGCCCCGGCCGATGCCCCCGATATCGGCTGCCCGTTCACTGTGGTCGTCTCCCCTCGCAGGGCCCGGCTCCCGCCGTGGCCCGCACCCCCGCGCGCCGAACATGCGCGCCGCCGCAAGATAATCACATCGCGAGCGGGGTGAACTCCCTCCGGAATGTCACCGTTCCGTACCAGTGGTCCGGGGAGCCGCGCAGGTGGCGCGGGGGCCGGGAGGAGGGGCGGGGGGCGCGGAGGTGCGGAGGTGCGGAGGTGCGGGGGACACGGGCCCGGGGCCTCACCGCAGGGCGGAGCCGGCCTTCCACTTCTTCCAGCCGAGGTTCCAGCCGCTGAGTCCGTTGTCCGGTGCGACCTTCTTGTCCCGGGAGTTGACCACCTCGACCACGTCGCCGATGAGGGTCCGGTCGAAGAACCAGCCGCCGGGCGTGGAGCCGCTGCCGCCCTTGGCGTCGCGCAGTCCGACGCAGCCGTGGCTGACGTTCTCCTCACCGAAGACGGAGTCGTCGGCCCAGTAGTTGCCGTGCAGGAAGGTGCCGGACTCGGTGAGCCGAATCGCGTGCGGCACGTCCTTGATGTCGTACTCGCCCTTGCCCTTCTTGTCCGTGAAGCCGACCGTGGCCCCGTTCATCCGGGTCACCTCGTGCATCTCGGTGACGACCATCTTCCCGTTGTACGTAGTCGTCTTCGGGGCCCCCGCGGTGATCGGGATCGTGTCCACGAGCTCTCCGTCCCGGCGCACCTCCATGGTCTTCTCCTCCGCGTCGACCCGGGAGACCTGGGAGCGGCCGACCGTGAAGACAACGGTCTTGTCCTGGCTTCCGTAGACCCCCGGGGCGCCCTCGACGTCGCGCAGCCCGATGTCGACGGTGACCTCGGTGCCGGGCTTCCAGTACGCCTTGGGGCGGAAGTCGAGCCGGTCCTTGCCGAACCAGTGACCGGCGACCTCCACCACCGGATCGGACGTCACCCGGATGGCCTTCTCCACCGCGGCCCGGTCGGCGATCGGGCGGTTGAAGGAGAAGGAGACGATCATGCCGGTGCCGACGGTGGAACGGTTCTCCGGTTTGAAGTACCCGATGAAGCGGTGCTCGGGGACGAGCGTGGTGAACGTGGAGTGCCGGGCGGAGCGGCGGCCCGCCCCGTCCACGGCCACCGCGTCGATGCTGTACTTCGCGGCGAGGGCGAGCCGCCCCGCGGCGGGCTCCGGCTTCCAGGACCTCCCGTCGTCGGTGATGCGCCCGGCCACCGTCTGCTGCCGCGCGTCCTCGATCCGCCTGACCTTCACGCTCTCCAGCCGCCCGTCGGGGACCTTCACCGCGACGCGGGTCTCCTCGTCGACGTCCTTCGCGCCGTCCTCGGGGAAGACGCTGATCGCGTCGCCGGAGGATCGCGCCTTCCCGTTGAACACCGCGTCCCGGGCGTCGGTGCAGCCGGTCAGAAGGGCCAGCACGGTCAGCAGTCCTGCCCATGTCAGCACGGCGGCCGAGCCGGCCCGTGCGCTCTTCGCTGTGTGGTTCACGCTCCCCCCAACGACCGGGGCCGGTCGGGGGAAACGTGAGTGCGGGCCGTCCGGTGGGCAGAACAGAGGGGAGGACTACCTGAACAGGGCCGCGGCCGGGACGCCGCGCGCCGCTCGTAGGTGCCCGTCCCACGAGCCGCGGGAGGCGACACGGTGTCCAGCGCAGCCGAGCAGGAGGCAGTACAGGATCCGGACGCGGTGGCCGGCGCCCGGACGGAGGTCTCGGAGCACCACCGCGCCGGGGACGCCCGGGTGGAAGCGGCGGCCCCCGCCGTCTGGCCCGGGGCCCCGATGCCGCTGGGGGCCCGCTTCCGGGTCGGCCCGGACGGGGTGGCGGGGACCAATTTCGCCCTGTGGGCGGGCGGGGCCGAGGCGGTCGAGCTGTGTCTGTTCGACGAGCGGGGCACGGAGACCCGCTGCCCGCTGACCGAGCTGACCCATGAGATCTGGCACGGCTTCGTCCCCGGGGTGCGGCCCGGTCAGCGTTACGGCTACCGGGTGCACGGCCGCTGGGACCCGTGGACCGGGGCCCGCTGGAACGCGGCGAAGCTGCTGCTGGACCCGTACGCCCGTGCGGTCGACGGGACCTTCACCCTGCCGCCCGAGGTCTACGGGCACGTACGGGACTGGCCGGACCAGCATGTGGCCGACACCGTGCGGGACGACCGGGACTCGGCGCCCTTCGTACCCAAGGGCGTCGTCGTCCGCGACGACGACGACTGGGTGGAGGACCGGCGGCCCAAGACCCCGTGGGCGGACTCCGTCATCTACGAGCTGCACGTGCGGGGCTTCACCAGGCTGCACCCGGACATCCCGCCCGAGCTGCGCGGCACGTACGCGGGTCTCGCGCACCCGGCCGCGATCGAGCACCTGACCCGGCTCGGGGTGAGCGCCGTCGAACTGCTCCCGGTGCACCAGTTCGCCCACGAGGACCACCTGCTGCGGCGCGGGCTGCGCAACCACTGGGGCTACAACTCCATCGGCTACTTCGCCCCGCACGCCGACTACTCCGCCTCCGGGACGGCGGGCCAGCAGGTCGGCGAGTTCAAGCGCATGGTCCACGCGCTGCACGAGGCCGGGATCGAGGTGATCCTCGACGTCGTCTACAACCACACCGCGGAGGCGGGCGAACTGGGCCCCATGCTGTCGCTGCGCGGCATCGACAACCGGGGCTACTACCGGCTGAGGGAGGACCCGCGCCGCTACGCCGACTACACCGGCTGCGGCAACACCCTGCACGTGGTGCAGCCCCAGGTGCTGCGGCTCATCACCGACTCGCTGCGCTACTGGGTCACCGAGATGGGCGTCGACGGCTTCCGCTTCGACCTGGCGGCGGCACTGGCCCGCTCGATGCACGACGTGGACATGCTCTCCCCGTTCCTCGCGGTGATCGCCCAGGACCCGGTGCTGCGCCGGGTCAAGCTCATCGCCGAGCCGTGGGACGTCGGCAACGGCGGCTACCAGGTCGGGGCGTTCCCTCCCCTGTGGACCGAGTGGAACGACCGCTACCGTGACGCGGTGCGCGACTTCTGGCGCGGCGCGCTCCCCGACGTACGGGATCTCGGCTACCGGCTGACCGGTTCCAGCGACCTGTACGCCTGGGGCGGCCGCCGCCCGTACGCCTCGGTCAACTTCGTCACCGCGCACGACGGTTTCACCCTGCGCGACCTGGTCAGCTACGAGCAGAAGCACAACGAGGCGAACGGGGAGGGCAACCGGGACGGGACGAGCGACAACCGGGCGTGGAACTGCGGGGCGGAGGGCGAGAGCGACGACCCGGGGATCAACGCGCTGCGCCGCCGTCAGCTCCGCAATCTGCTGACCACCCTGCTGCTGTCCACCGGGGTACCGATGCTGGTGGCGGGCGACGAGATGGGCCGGACGCAGGGCGGCAACAACAACGCCTACTGCCAGGACAACGAGACCGGCTGGGTGGACTGGTCGCTGCTGGAGCAGCCGGAGTGGCGGGAGCTGACCGAGCTGACGGCCCGGGTGCTGACACTGCGCCGGACCCATCCGGTGCTGCGGCGGCGCGCGTTCTTCTCCGGCCGGGCGCAGGCCCCGGACGGGCTCCGGGACCTGGCGTGGTTCACCCGGGACGGCCGGGAGATGACGGAGGGCGACTGGTACGCCCCCGCCGCCACGCTCGGCCTCTACCTCTCCGGGCGGGACATCCCGGGGCGGGACGCGCGGGGCGAGCCGGTCACCGACGACAGCTTCCTGACGGTCCTGCACGCGGGCGCGGAGCCGACGTCCTTCGCCCTGCCGGGAGCGCCGTGGGCGACCCGCTACGCACTGGTCCTGGACACCTCGCGGGAGGAGCAGGCCGAGGCTCCCGGCACGGTCCTGGACGGCGGTACGGAGATCACGGTGCCGGCCCGCTCGGTGCTGCTGCTGCGGGTGACGGCGTAGGGGGAAGGGGGAAGGGGGAAGG
>NZ_NTGZ01000181.1 GCF_002551245.1 Streptomyces sp. rh34 | reverse complement strand
CCGCCGCCCAGGGCGCGGCCCTGCTCCGCCAGGCCGGCGCCCTCGGCGAGGACGGCGCCGTCGCCGCCCAGGACAAGCAGCCCGGGGGAGCCGCCGGAGCGTACGCCCCCGTCGGCACCGCGGCTCCGGCGCCCGCTGCGGCCAAGGGACAGCTCGGCAAGGACGGCAAGGCGCTGACCCTGCGCTTCGTGCTCCCCTCCGGGCCCGGCTCCCAGTCGCTGCGCAGCGTCGGCGACAAGATCGCGGTGATGCTGGAGAAGATCGGCATCGGCACGGAGATCATCAAGGTCCCCGACGAGAGCTACTTCAAGGACCACGTCGCTTCCGGCGTGTACGACCTGGCGCTCTACTCCTGGCCCGCCACCGCCTACCCGGCCACCGACGGCCGCCCGATCTACGCCAAGCCGGAGCCCGCCACCGACGGATCGCTCCTCGTCGAGCAGAACTACACCCGGGTCGGCACCGACCACATCGACCAGCTCTTCGACCAGGCCGCCGCCGAACTCGACGAGGAGGCCGCGCGGGAGCTGATGAAGCAGGCGGACGCCCGGATCTGGGCCGCCGCCGGATCGATTCCGCTCTTCCAGCGCCCGCAGCTGGTCGCGGTCGACAAAAAGCTCGCGAACGTCGGGGCGTTCGGCTTCGCGGCCCCCCGGTACCAGGACATCGGGTTCAAGAACCGGCAAGCGGCAGGTTCCCCCGCAGACCGCAAGAAGTAGCGGGAACCACCACACCCTCCCGCCGTCAAGCTCAGATGCACCTCAAAACCCTTGCCCGCCGGTTCCGCCGGCGGGCAGTGTGGTGTCTGCCCTTGACCCGGGCCGTTCGTCGCTTCACCACTCCTCACCCCCCACAGCAGCGCCCGTATTCAGGCCACTAGATGGCCCGGATGAACCTTGACACCGGCTGAATATTGCCTGAATCACACGGGAAGACCGCCTCTGCGGATCGGCCCGGGAGGCCCGGTGGGCCCAAGGCCCGTACGATGGGACGAGCCGTGGCGTGCCGCCCGGCGGGCGTACGAGGACTCGAAGACCGACTGAGACGCCTGATCCCACGATCTGAGAGAAGCGCAAGCCACCCATGCCCACGCGCCACGACATCCGTAACGTAGCCATCGTCGCCCACGTCGACCACGGCAAGACCACGCTGGTCGACGCCATGCTCAAGCAGGCCGGAGCGTTCGCCGCCCACGCCGCCGAGCACCTCGACGACCGCATGATGGACTCGAACGACCTGGAGCGTGAGAAGGGCATCACGATCCTCGCCAAGAACACGGCGGTGAAGTATCACCCCAAGGACGGTGGGGACCCGATCACGATCAACATCATCGACACCCCCGGCCACGCCGACTTCGGCGGCGAGGTCGAGCGCGGTCTGTCGATGGTGGACGCGGTCGTGCTGCTCGTCGACGCCTCCGAGGGCCCGCTGCCCCAGACCCGCTTCGTGCTGCGCAAGGCGCTGGCCGCGAAGATGCCGGTCATCCTGTGCATCAACAAGACGGACCGTCCCGACTCCCGGATCGCCGAGGTCGTCGACGAGACGTACGACCTGTTCCTGGACCTGGACGCGGACGAGGACCAGATCGAGTTCCCGATCGTCTACGCCTGCGCCCGTGACGGCGTCGCCTCGCTGACCAAGCCCGAGGACGGTACCGTCCCGCCGGACAGCGAGAACCTGGAGCCGTTCTTCAACACGATCCTGTCGCACGTCCCGGCCCCGGAGTTCGACGCGGACGCGCCGCTCCAGGCCCACGTCACCAACCTGGACGCCGACAACTTCCTCGGCCGTATCGCGCTCTGCCGCGTCGAGCAGGGCGAGCTGCGCAAGGGCCAGACGGTCACCTGGATCAAGCGCGACGGCACCATGTCCAACGTCCGCATCACCGAGCTGATGATGACCGAGGCGCTCACCCGCAAGCCGGCCGAGGTGGCGGGCCCGGGCGACATCTGCGCCGTCGCCGGATTCCCGGACATCATGATCGGCGAGACCCTGGCCGACCCCGAGAACCCGATCGCGCTCCCGCTGATCACGGTCGACGAGCCGGCGATCTCGATGACCATCGGCACCAACACCTCGCCGCTCGTCGGCAAGGGCGGCAAGGGCCACAAGGTCACCGCCCGCCAGGTGAAGGACCGCCTCGACCGCGAGCTGATCGGTAACGTCTCGCTCCGCGTCCTGGACACCGAGCGCCCCGACGCCTGGGAGGTCCAGGGCCGCGGTGAGCTCGCGCTCGCCATCCTGGTCGAGCAGATGCGCCGCGAGGGCTTCGAGCTGACCGTCGGCAAGCCCGAGGTCGTCACCAAGCAGATCAACGGCAAGACCCACGAGCCGATCGAGCGCATGACGATCGACTCGCCGGAGGAGCACCTCGGCGCCATCACGCAGCTCATGGCGACCCGCAAGGGCCGTATGGAGACCATGACGAACCACGGTTCGGGCTGGGTCCGCATGGAGTGGATCGTTCCCTCCCGCGGCCTCATCGGCTTCCGTACGGAGTTCCTGACGCAGACCCGCGGCACCGGCATCGCGCACTCGATCTTCGAGGGCCACGAGCCGTGGTTCGGCGACCTGCGCACCCGTCACAACGGCTCGCTGGTGGCCGACCGTTCGGGCTCCGTCACGCCGTTCGCGATGGTCAACCTCCAGGAGCGCGGTGTCATCTTCACCGAGGCCGGCACCGAGGTCTACGAGGGCATGATCGTCGGCGAGAACTCCCGCGCCGACGACATGGACGTGAACATCACCAAGGAGAAGAAGCTCACCAACATGCGTGCGGCCTCCGCGGACACCACGGAGAACGTGGTCCCGGCCCGCAAGCTGTCGCTGGAGCAGTCCCTGGAGTTCTGCCGCGAGGACGAGTGCATCGAGGTGACCCCGGAGACCGTGCGCATCCGCAAGGTCGTCCTGGACGCCAAGCAGCGTGGCCGCACGGCCTCGCGCGCCAAGAACGGCTGACACCGGGCCCGTACGGCTGACACGTGGCCCCACGGGACCTGAGGACCGCCCGGACGCCCCTGAGGGCTTCCGGGCGGTTCCGTGTGCCCGGCCGGGGAGTCCCGGGAGCCCCGAGCTCCCCGGAGTCGCACGCTCCGTATGCGGAGACCGCTCGCGCCCGCCGGACGGCCCGTCAGCACGGGCATTGACAGAAGGCCCGGCCTGCCACGGACACTGTGGTGGGCCGGGCCTTCGTCAATCTCTTTTTCTGACCAAGGTGTCCGGATATCGGGGGTCGCTCTCCGGAACATGTGTTAACAGTCCGTTTCGGGTGTGTCTGTCTGGGATCGCTTTGTCCGGATTTCGGGCACGCAGAGGGTGCTGATGTTGTCAAACCGAGACCCTTTAGGTGTGGTTTACAGCCCGGCTGTACTCAATAGTTGGCTCCATTGAGCTCGGGTCAATGGGTCACGCACTGTGGGGAGTGCCGACTCACGAGCACACTCGGGGCACTGAACGATCACCGTCAGGGGTGTCGGTGAATCTCTCCAGTGCCCCTCTTGTAGTCAAAAGTGGACTCATGAGGAGGAAACCCATGCGCGGTGCCAAGAGCGCCAAGTGGGTCGCGGGAGCGGCCGTCATCGCCCTGGCCGCGACTGCCTGTGGCGGAAGCGACAGCAGCGACGAAGGCAAGAAGAACACGTCGGGCCAGCCCGCCGGTTACGTCTCGATCGACGTCGGTGAGCCTCAGAAGCCTCTGATGCCGGCCGACACGAACGAGAGCAACGGCTCCTACGTCATCCAGTCGCTGTTCACTCAGCTCCTGGACTTCGACGACAAGGGCGAGATCGTTCTCACGAACGCCGAGTCCGTCGAGACCGAGGACTCCAAGACGTGGACGGTCAAGCTCAAGGCCGGCTGGAAGTTCCACAACGGTGAGGCCGTGACCGCGCAGTCGTACATCGACGCGTGGAACTGGTACGCCAACGTCGAGAACAAGCAGCAGAACGCGTTCTGGTTCTCCGACATCAAGGGCTACGCGGACGTCCACCCCGAGAAGGGTGCGCCCAAGGCCAAGGAGATGTCGGGTCTCAAGGCCGTGGACGACACCACGTTCACGATCGAGCTGTCGGAGAAGGTTCCGTACTTCAACTACAAGCTCGGCTACGCGACGTTCGCGCCGCTGCCCAAGGTCTTCTACGACGACCCGAAGGCGTTCGGCCAGAAGCCGATCGGCAACGGCCCGTACACGTTCGAGAAGTGGACCCACAAGAAGCTCATCCAGGTCAAGGCCTGGGACGAGTACCAGGGCCCGAACAAGGCTGCCAACAAGGGCATCCAGTTCAAGAACTACTCGACCGTCGAGGCGGCCTACGCGGACGTCATCTCCGGCAACCTGGACATGATCCGTCAGGTCGGCCCGCGTGACCTCCCGAAGTACAAGACGGACCTCGGTGACGGCGCGATCGACCAGCCGTACGCCGCGATCCAGACGCTGGTCCCGGCGTTCTACTCGAAGTCGTTCAAGGACATCGACCCCAAGGTCCTCCAGGGTCTGTCCATGGCGGTCGACCGTGACACCATCACGAAGACCGTCCTGAACGGCACCCGCATCCCGGCGACGAGCTTCACGCCCCCGCAGGTCAAGGGCAACCAGACGCTCGACTCGGACATCCTGAAGTTCAACCCGGCCAAGGCCAAGGAGCTCATCAAGGAGGGCGGCGGTGTTCCGGAGAACAAGATCTCGATCCAGTACAACGCCGACGGTGGGCACAAGGAGTGGGTGACCGCTGTCTGCGAGTCCATCCGCAACGCCACCGGGGTCGAGTGCGTGGGCGACGCCAAGCCGGACTTCCCGACCGACCTCGAAGCGCGTGACAACAACGAGGTCAAGGGCTTCTACCGCGGTGGCTGGGTGGCCGACTACCCCGTCAACGTGAACTTCCTCAAGGAGCTCTACCACTCCAAGGCTGAGTCGAACAACGGTCGGTTCGCCGACAAGGAGATCGACGAGCTGATGGCGAAGGGTGACAAGGCCGACTCGCTCGAGGCCTCCGTCGCCGCCTACCAGGAGGTCGAGAAGGCCCTGGTGGACAAGATGCCCGCCATCCCGCTCTGGTACTACGCCATCAACGGCGGCCACGGCAAGAACGTCGACAACGTCAAGGTCGACTTCCACGGTGACCTCGAACTGACCGGCGTCACCACCAAGTAACGCCTGCGGGTCATTCCCCAACTGGCCGTCATCCGCCCGTGCTGCCCCTCAGCACGGTCGGAGGCGCGGGGGCCGTCTCTGCGAAGAGGCGGCCCCCGCGCCGCAGTTATCCCCACACGGAGGCACCCATGGGGCGCTATGTCGCACGACGACTGCTCCAGATGATCCCGGTCTTCATCGGGTCGACCCTGCTGGTCTTCCTGATGATGTACGCACTGCCCGGCGACCCCGTCAGAGCACTTGCCGGTGAACAGCATGTAGACCCGGCACAGATCGCGTCGATGAAGGCGGATCTGGGCCTGGATCTGCCGATCTGGCAGCAGTATTTGAACTATCTCGGCAATCTCTTCCAGGGGGACCTCGGTACCACGATCGGAACGCAGCGTCCGGTCGCCGACGTCATCGCCGATGCCTACCCGATCACCGTCAGACTGGCGATCTTCGCCTTCGTCTTCACGGTCGTCGCCGGGATCTCGCTCGGCATCGTCGCGGGTCTGAAGGCCGAGTCCCTCCGGGACCGAGGTCTGCTCGGCCTGACACTGGTGCTGATCTCCATGCCGTCCTTCGTGCTGGGCTTCCTCGTCCAGTACCTCTTCGCGTTCCAGCTCGGCATCGCCAAGCCGAACGTGAGTCTCGAACCGACGAACGGCGAGTTGCTCATGCCGGCCGTGGTGCTGGCGTCCCTGTCGCTCGCCTACGTGGCCCGCCTCACCCGTACCTCGGTCGCGGAGAACATCCGCGCCGACTACATGCGTACGGCTGTCGCCAAGGGCCTGCCGCGCCGCCGCGTCATCGGCGTCCACCTGATGCGCAACTCGCTCATCCCGGTCGTCACCTTCCTCGGAACCGACATCGGCTCCCTCATGGGCGGCGCGATCGTGACCGAGGGCATCTTCAACATCAAGGGCGTCGGATCGCTCGTCTTCGAGGCCCTCGCCAAGCGTGAGGGCGCCACGGTCGTCGGCGTCGTGACGCTGCTCGTCGTCGTCTATCTCGTCGCCAGCCTGCTCGTCGACCTGCTCTACGCGGTCCTGGACCCGAGGATCCGGTATGCCTGACACCACCGCACTCAAGAGCACCGACGCTTCGGCCACGGCCGTCGACGCGCCGCCCGCCCCGGACTCGGGGCCCGCGCCCGGCAAGCCGCGCAGCCTCTGGTCGGACGCCTGGCACGACCTGCGCCGCAACCCGCTCTTCATCATCTCGATGGTGCTGATCCTGCTGCTCGCCATCATGGCGATCTTCCCGAGCCTGTTCACCAGTGCCTCGCCGCGGGACGCCAACCTGGCCGAGCACTACCTCCAGCACCCGAAGTGGGGCAACTTCTTCGCCCCCGACTGGCTCGGCTACGACGTCCAGGGACGCTCGATCTACGCGCGTGTCGTCTACGGCGCCCGCGCCTCGATCACCGTCGGCGTCGTGGTGACCCTCGCGGTCACCGTCACCGGCCTGGTCATCGGCATGCTCGCCGGTTACTTCGGCGGCTGGATCGACACGATTCTGTCCCGGATCACCGACGTCTTCTTCGGCGTCCCCTTCATCGTCGGCGCCATGGTCATCCTGACCAGCTTCGAGCAGCGCTCCGTCTGGGTCGTCATCCTGTCGATGGCCTTCCTCGGCTGGACGTCGATCGCGCGTGTCGCCCGTGGTTCGGTCATCACGATCAAGCAGGCCGACTACGTGGTCGCCGCCAAGGCGCTCGGCGCCTCCACCACCCGGATCCTGACGCGGCACATCCTGCCGAACGCCATCGCTCCGGTGATCGTGGTCGCCACCATCGCGCTCGGCGGGTACATCGCCGCCGAGGCCACCCTGTCGTTCCTCGGCATCGGCCTCGCCGAGCCGACGGTCTCGTGGGGCATCGATGTGTCCGCTGCGAAGGACCAGCTGCGCAACGCTCCGTACGTCCTGGTCATCCCCTCGGTGATGGTCTCGGTCACGGTGCTGTCCTTCCTGATGTTCGGCGATGCGGTCCGCAACGCCCTCGACCCCAAGATGCGCTGAGGGAGGCGTTCGTGACCACCATCGACAAGACGGCTCACGTCCCCGCACCGCGGGAGTCCGTGAGTGGCGACGGTCCACTGCTCGACGTCCGTGACCTGCACGTGGAGTTCCACACCCGCGACGGTGTGGCCAAGGCGGTCAACGGTGTGAACTACACCGTCAGCGCCGGCGAGACGCTCGCGGTGCTCGGCGAGTCCGGCTCCGGCAAGTCCGTGACCGCGCAGACCATCATGGGCATCCTCGACATGCCGCCCGGGAAGATCACGCAGGGCGAGATCCTCTTCCGCGGTCAGGACATGCTGAAGATGTCCAACGAGGAGCGCCGGAAGATCCGCGGTCGCAAGATCGCGATGATCTTCCAGGACGCGCTGTCCTCGCTGAACCCGGTCCTCTCCGTCGGCTACCAGCTCGGCGAGATGTTCCGGGTGCACCAGGGCCTCTCCAAGAAGGAGGCCAAGGCCAAGTCCATCGAGCTGATGGACCAGGTCAAGATCCCGGCGGCGGCGGCCCGTATCTCGGACTTCCCGCACCAGTTCTCCGGCGGTATGCGCCAGCGCATCATGATCGCCATGGCGCTGGCCCTGGAGCCGGACCTGATCATCGCCGACGAGCCGACCACCGCGCTCGACGTGACGGTGCAGGCCCAGGTCATGGACCTGCTGGCCGAGCTCCAGCGCGAGTACAACATGGGCCTGATCCTGATCACCCACGACCTCGGCGTCGTCGCCGACGTCGCGGACAAGATCGCCGTGATGTACGCGGGCCGCATCGTGGAGACGGCCCCGGTCGGCGAGCTCTACAGCCGCCCGGCCCACCCGTACACCAAGGGACTGCTGGACTCGATCCCGCGCCTGGACCAGAAGGGCCAGGAGCTCTACGCGATCAAGGGCCTGCCGCCCAACCTCACGCGTATCCCCGCGGGCTGTGCCTTCAGCCCGCGCTGCCCCAAGGCACAGGACATCTGCCGCACCGACGTCCCGCCGCTCGCCCCGGTGACCGAGCAGGACGGCCTGGAGCTCGTCGGCCGCGGTAGCGCGTGCCACTTCTGGAAGGAGACGATCCATGGCTGAGCTCAAGAAGGAGCCCGTGGACGCCACCCCGAACGTCTCCGACGTGGAGACCGTGGACGCCGCGACCGAGGCGGAGGCCGTATCCGCCGTCGACGCGCCCGTCAGCCAGGGCGAGCCGATCCTCCAGGTGCGGAACCTCGTCAAGCACTTCCCGCTGACGCAGGGCATCCTCTTCAAGAAGCAGATCGGCGCGGTCAAGGCCGTCGACGGGATCTCCTTCGACCTGCACGCCGGTGAGACCCTGGGCATCGTGGGGGAGTCCGGCTGTGGCAAGTCCACGGTCGCCAAGCTCCTCATGACGCTGGAGCGGGCCACCGCCGGTGAGGTCTTCTACAAGGGCCAGGACATCACCAAGCTGTCGGGCCGGGCGCTGAAGGCCGTGCGCCGCAACATCCAGATGGTGTTCCAGGACCCGTACACCTCGCTGAACCCGCGGATGACGGTCGGCGACNAAGCTGTCGGGCCGGGCGCTGAAGGCCGTGCGCCGCAACATCCAGATGGTGTTCCAGGACCCGTACACCTCGCTGAACCCGCGGATGACGGTCGGCGACATCATCGGGGAGCCGTACGAGATCCACCCCGAGGTCGCCCCGAAGGGCAGCCGCCGCCAGAGGGTGCAGGACCTGCTGGACGTCGTCGGTCTGAACCCGGAGTACATCAACCGCTATCCGCACCAGTTCTCCGGCGGCCAGCGCCAGCGCATCGGCATCGCCCGCGGCCTCGCCCTCAACCCGGAGATCATCGTCGCCGACGAGCCGGTCTCCGCGCTCGACGTGTCCGTCCAGGCGCAGGTCGTCAACCTGCTGGACCGGCTCCAGGCGGAGTTCAGCCTGAGCTTCGTCTTCATCGCCCACGACCTCTCGATCGTCCGGCACATCTCCGACCGGGTCGGCGTGATGTACCTCGGCCGGATCGTGGAGATCGGCTCCGACGCGGAGATCTACGACCACCCCACCCACCCGTACACCCAGGCGCTGCTCTCCGCCGTCCCCGTACCGGACCCGACGGCCCGCGCCCACCGGGAACGGATCATCCTGCACGGCGACGTCCCCTCGCCCGCCAACATCCCCTCGGGCTGCCGCTTCCGCACCCGCTGCTGGAAGGCGCAGGAGCGGTGCGAACTGGAGGTCCCGCTGCTGGCGGTCCCCGCGGAGTTCCGGCTCGTCGACACCCCGGCCCGGCACGACTCGGCGTGTCACTTCGCGGAGGAGAAGCGCGTGGTGCCGACCGAGGACGAGCCGGAGGCCCCCGAGCCGACCGAGGTCCTCGGTCGCACGGATGAGCCGGGGCGCACGGAGGACGAGACACCGTGAAGCGGCGTCAGACGCGTTAACACGCGGGCAACTTCACCGTCGCCGCTCCGATATACGGACGCTCCATGCTGAACAGCGTACGGCCGTGCGGGTGCCGTGGTCCGGCCGGGGCGTCGTCCTGTCGCTCCGGCCGGTCGCCCGCCGCCTCCGGTCCGTCCCGTACGGACCCTTCCCGCCTCCCTGTGCGGACTTGTTCATCCGTTCGGGGCCATGGAGTATCACCGGGTGACACTCACACGGGGAGCAAGAATCACCGGCGCCGTTCTGTGCGCGGTGCCGGCACTACTCATCATCGCCTGGCTGGTGCGGGACATCCGGGCCGCCGACGGGCCGGTCGCGGTCTGGGAGTACTGGTCGGGCACCGCGGACCTCCGGGACGCGCCGCGGACCACCACCTCGGCCACCAGCCTCGTCCTGCTGCCGGCCTATGCCGCCGCCGCTGTGGCGGCACTCCGCTCCGCCTCCGCCGCCTCGGTCCTGATCGTCACCGGCGTGGTCACCTTCGCCCTGCGGCTGCCGGGCGTCTGGACCATCGCCGACGCCCCGGCGCCGGAGGACCTCCGGGACCGGGCGCTGCTGACCACGTACGTCGCCCTGGTGGCCGGGCTCGCCATGATCGTCGCGGGGGCGGCGGGCCGTCGCCCGGTGCCGGAGGGCGCGGAGCGCCCCGCCGGCCCGGGGCGCGGAGCGGGGGTGACCGTCTTCCTGCTCCTGGGCTTCCAGGCGTTGCTCTTCGCCGCCTGGGAGATCCGGCAGCTGTTCGTCTATCCGTCCGAGCTCTATCCCGGGTGGTTCATCGGCGGGGAACCCCTGACCATCCCGCTGACCGAGGGACCGCCCGGCTGGGTCACCGTGACGCACGTCCTGATGTTCCTGGTGGCGGCCGTCGGCGCGGTCGCCGGTGCGGCCCTCGCACGACCGCTCGGCCTGATCGCGGGCGGGTTCGTGCTCTCCTCCGGCGTGCTGGGCACGGCGCGCGTCATCCACTACGAGATGTACGAGCAGTTCACCACCCTGGACGTCGAGGCGCAGCTGAACATGCTGAGCTCCGTCTCCTCGCTCCTCGTCGGGCCCGTCGTGCTGATCGTCCTCGCCCGCAAGGGCGTCGGGCGGACCCCCGTCGGTGGCGCCCCGGGCCCCTGGGGCGGCGTCGGTCCCTGGGGCGTCCAGCCCCCGGCCCACGCGCCGCACCAGCCCCCCGGCCAGCAGCCGCCCGCCCCCGGCTTCGGACCTCCGCAGGGCGGCGGCTTCGGGCCCCCGCCCTCCTCCCCGCCGCCCCGCTGGTGAGCGGGTGACGGGAAGGGCGGGGCGGGCCGGTCGCGGGACGCTCAGGCTCCGGTCAGCCCCAACGACCGCTTGAGGAAGTCCACCTGGAGCAGGAGCAGGTTCTCCGCGACCTGCTCCTGCGGCGTCATGTGGGTCACCCCGCTCAGCGGCAGCACCTCGTGCGGACGCCCGGCCGCCAGCAGCGCCGAGGACAGCCGCAGGGCGTGGGCGACCACCACGTTGTCGTCGGCCAGGCCGTGCACGATCATCATCGGCCGGACCTCGTCGGCGGGCTCGGAAAGACCGTCGTCGGTGAGCAGCGAGTTGTACGCGTACACCTCGGGCTGCGTCGCCGGGTCGCCGAGATAGCGCTCGGTGTAGTGGGTGTCGTACAGCCGCTGGTCCGTCACCGGAGCGCCCACCACCGCCGCGTGGAAGACGTCGGGCCGCCGCAGCACCGCGAGCCCCGCCAGATAGCCGCCGAAGGACCAGCCGCGGATCGCCACCCGGGACAGATCGAGCGGGAACCGCCCGGCGAGCCCGTGCAACGCCTCGACCTGGTCCTCCATCGTCATCACAAGGGCGTCCCGTACCGCCTTCTCCCAGCCGGGCGAGCGGCCCGGAGCGCCTCGCCCGTCCGCCACGACCACCGCGAAGCCCTGGTCCGCGAACCACTGTGAGGTCAGGTGCGCGTTGTGGGCGGCGACCACCCGGCGGCCGTGCGGACCGCCGTACGGGTCCATCAGGACCGGAAGGGGACCATCCGCCTCCTGGTAGTCCGAGGGGAGCAGCACGGCGCACGGAATCCGCCGTGCGCCCCCCTCGGTGAGCGTCACACGGGCGGAGAGCACCGGCTCCTGGGCGAAGCTCGGGATCCGCATCAGCCGCTTGCCGTCCCGCACCACCCACGCGGCGGCTCCGGGCTCCTCGGGGACGGCCGAGACCACGACCGCGAGACCGCCCGAGCGGACCGCGGAGTGCACCCCCACCCCTTCGGAAATCCGCTCGATTCCCAGCTCGTTCACCCGGTACACGTGGATCTGCCCGATCTCGGGCTCGACCGCGTCCTCACCGGCCACGGCCGAGACCAGGATGTCGGACTCCCCGATGTCCAGCACCGACTGGACGTGCAGCTGCGACCCGGTGAGCAGCCGGTCCCCGACCGCCAGTACCCGCGCGCCGCCCTCGTCGACGATCCGCACCAGCCGCCCGTCCGGCGCCCACGCGGGCACCCCGGGGAAGAGATCCAGCCACACCGGGTCCTCGTCGACATGCACGATCCGGGTCGCACCGGTCTCCGGGTCCACCGCCAGGTATTGCTGGCTGCGCTGGTCCCGGGCCTGCACCAGCAGCAGCGGAGCACCCGCGGACGACCAGTGCACCTGGGCCAGGTACGGGAACGCGGCCCGGTCCCAGACCACTTCGGTACGGGCCCCCTCCAGGTCCATGACGAAGAGCCCCACCTCGGCGTTGGGTGTGCCCGCCGCCGGGTAGGCGATCTCGGCGGGACGGCGCTCGGGGTGCGCGGGATCGGCGATGTACCACCGCTGTACGGGGCTGTCGTCGGCCCGCGCGACCAGCAGCCGGTCCGACTCCGGCGACCACCAGAAGCCCCGGTAGCGGTGCATCTCCTCGGCCGCGATGAACTCGGCGAGACCGTAGGTGACATGGGAGTTCTCCGGCTCGGCCAGCGCCCGGTCGCCCTCGCCCCCCGCGCCCACGACCCGCAGCGCGCCCTTGGCCACGTACGCGATGTGCCGGCCGTCGGGGGACGGGCGGGGGTCGATCACCGGGCCCGGCACCGGGAGCGCCCGCGCGGTCCCGGCCCGCAGCTCGGCCACGTACACCTTTCCGGACAGGGCGAACGCGGCCAACTCCGCCGCCGCGTCCACCGCGTAGGAGACGATGCCCGACGAACCCTCCCGGGTCCGCTCCCGCCGGGCCCGCTCCTGGGCCGACAGCTTCTCCGCCGCACCGCCCAGCAGGACTTCGGGATCGGCGGCGACGCGCTCCTCGCCGGTCGCCGGGTCGAGGACCCAGAGCCGGGTGGTGCGGTCCGTTCCGGACATCGACCGGAGGAAGATCACGCGCGTCTCATCCGGTGAGACGGTGAAGGCGCGAGGTGCGCCGAGAGTGAAGCGCTGGGTCCGTGCTTGCTGGCGGGGAAAGGACAGCTTCTGCGAGGTCATGACTCCGAACTTAGCCTCGCGCAGCGGTTCGTGCGCCCCTCGTGCTGCTGTGCCCCGACCAATGCGTTGGCACGGAAAGTTATGATCCGTAGCGCTCGGTGGGTAGGAACCTGCTGGCTCCGCGTGTGCTCCTGTCCCGACCGTACTGATGGAGGTGAACCGCCGTGGCGCTCTCGATTTCGGCGGTAGTGCTGCTGGCGATCATCGTCTTCCTGCTGATCCGGAAATCCGGGCTGAAGGGAGGGCACGCGGTGGTCTGCATGCTGCTCGGGTTCTACATCGCGAGCTCGTCCGTCGCGCCGACCATCTCCGATCTGACGACCAATGTGGCGGGGATGATCAGCAGCATCAAGTTCTGACCCCGCACCCGGGAGCCGAGGAGGCGCGGGGCACGGGGGGCCTCCGGGCTCGTAGGGTGGTCCCCATGAAGGACCTCCCCGCCCGCCGTCTGCTGCTGGTGCACGCGCACCCCGACGACGAGTCGATCAACAACGGCGCCACCATGGCCAGGTATGCGGCCGAGGGCGCCCACGTCACCCTGGTGACGTGCACGCTCGGCGAGGAGGGCGAGGTCATCCCGCCCTCGCTCGCCCGCCTCACGGCCGACCGGGACGACGCGCTGGGCCCCCACCGCGTCGGCGAGCTGGCCGCGGCGATGAAGGAGCTCGGCGTCGACGACCACCGCTTCCTCGGCGGGGCCGGCCGCTACCGGGACTCCGGAATGATGGGCGCCGAGCAGAACGGCCGCCCCGGCTCGTTCTGGTCCACCCCGGTGGACGAGGCGGCGGCCCACCTCGTCGAGGTGATCCGCGAGGTCCGCCCCCAGGTCCTGGTCACCTACGACCCGGACGGCGGCTACGGCCACCCCGATCACATCCAGGCCCACCGCGTCGCGATGCGCGCCGCCGACCTGGCCGCCGACCCGGCGTACGGCCCCGGCGCGCCGCACGCCGTCGCGAAGATCTACTGGAACCGGGTGGAGCGGGCCGTGGCCGAGGCCGGCTTCGAGCGGCTGCGCACCACCGCCCCCGGGGTCTTCCCCGGCATCGCCTCCGTGGACGACGTCCCGGGCGTGACCGACGGGGAGCGGATCACCGCGGAGATCGACGGAGCGGCGTACGCCGGTGCCAAATCGGCGGCGATGCGCGCCCACGCCACCCAGATCGCGGTCGACGGCCCCTTCTTCGCCCTCTCCAACGACCTCGGCCAGCCCCTGCTGACGACCGAGCACTACCAACTGGTGCGAGGCGCACCGGGCGTGCCCGAGGGCGCGCGCGAGAGTGATCTCTTCGCGGGCCTGCCGGGCGCCCCGGACGATACGGGCACGGGCGGCACGGACGTCACGGGCGGCAGAGGCGCTGCGGGCGCCACGGGAGGCGCGACATGAGCGGGAACCCCGGGAAGGGCCGCGTCCGCGCGGGCTCCTCCAGCGCGCCGCGGCGGAACGCGCCACCCAGGGATCCCGGTCCCACCGGTCTCGCGGCCCGGCCGAACCCGGCCCGGATCGCCGCGTACGCGGGCTTCGCCGTCCTCGGCGCACTGGTCGCGGTCGCCGGAGCACTCGTCCAAGCCGCCTGGTTCCCGGGCGGGTTGATCATCGCGCTGGCGGCCTCCGCGGGCCTCTTCTACGGCGGCCGGATTCTGACCCGCACCCAGATCGGCGCGCTCGCCCCGGCGGCCGGATGGTTCATCACGGTGTTCCTTCTGCTGAGCGGGCGGCCGGAGGGCGACTACGTCTTCGGCGACGAACTCGGCCTGGTGCTGTTCATGCTCGGCGGGACGGCTGTCGCTGTGATGTGCGCCACCACGTCCAAAGTGCCGCAATCAGCCATCCACAGCGGCCGGTCCGGTACGTGAAGTGCCACATCCGGGTCCGGGAAGACCCTCACAGGTGTGATGCGCGGGTGGAGGTTTCACCCGGTCGCGGAGTGTCCGACGGCGGCGGCCAGTATGGTGGTGCGCGCGCCGAGCCGTCCCCTGGCCTGCGGCATGGGGGAAGTACGGGCGGCGGAGCCAATCGGGAGAACCTGCTTTGAGTCGTGAAACTGACAGTTCGTCCTCCGGGCCCCAGGGCCGCGGCGGAGCCGCGTACCCCTCGGGTACGCCGCCGTACGGATCCCGCCAGTACCCGTCGCAGGACGGCTCTGAAGAGAACCCGGAATCCGTGGCTCCGCCCCGGCCCGAGGAACCGAAGACCGAGACGACGCTGACGACGCGCATCCGGATCAACATCCCCGGGTCGCGCCCCATCCCGCCGGTCGTGATGCGTACGCCGATGGCGGAGAGCGACATCGGCGGCGGCCGTTCCGACGCGGAGCGCACCGGCGGAACCCCGCGCCCCGGCACACCGCCGCCCGCACCCGCACCAGCACCCCCGGACCGTGCCGCGGGCCCGAACGGCGC
>NZ_NTGZ01000180.1 GCF_002551245.1 Streptomyces sp. rh34 | reverse complement strand
GGAGCACCCCGGGCACCCGCCCCGCGACGGCCTGGGCCGCCCGCTCCCCGAACTCGCCCGCACCGGACCGGCGTCACCGGCCTGGACCGGGGTCGCCGCCGG
Source organism: Streptomyces sp. rh34 (assembly GCF_002551245.1). GTDB lineage: Bacteria > Actinomycetota > Actinomycetes > Streptomycetales > Streptomycetaceae > Streptomyces. The sequence goes on along the minus strand of NZ_NTGZ01000180.1, from coordinate 15,309 downwards.
GGTGCTCCTGCTCGGCGGGGCCGCCCTGCTGCGGCATGCCCGCCGGGCCCGCCGCGCCACGGACTGACCGGCTGCCGCCGTACGTTCCGTGGTGCGGTGCCCGCCCCGGCGGGGGCGGCGCGGTGCCCGTACCGCCGCCTGTTCACCCGCGTCTGCAACCATCGGGCCGTGGACTACCCGAACGACCAGGCACCTGGCGCACCGATCCGCTCCGGCATCCCCGAGCACGGCCGTATCCCGAAGTACTACGCGGTCAAGGCCCATATCGCGGCGCTGCTCGACGAGTTGGGCGAGGGCGGACTCCTGCCCACCGAGCGGGAGCTCGCCCAGCGGCACGAGGTCTCACGGGTGACCGTCCGCCAGGCCCTGCGCGAACTCCTCCTGGAAGGGCGGCTGCGCAGGCAGGGGCGCGGCACCGTCGTCGCCGGGCCCAAGCTGGAGCAGCCGCTCTCGCTGGCCAGCTACACCGAGGGCGTCCGCCGCCAGGGCCGGCGGCCCGGCCGCCACCTCATCGGCCTGGACCGCTTCCCCTGCCCCGAGGCGCTCGCCGCCGAGATCGCGGTCGAGCGGGGCGAGCCGGTCTGGCACCTGGAGCGGGTGCTGCTCGCCGACGACGAACGCGTCGGTCTGGAGAGCACGTACGTCGGCGTCGCCCGCGTCCCGGACCTGGACACGGAGTTCGACCCGGACTCCTCCTTCTACGCCTACCTCCGCAACCGCCTCCGGATCGCCTTCGGCGACGCCGACGAGCGGATCGAGACCGTGCTCGCGACCCCCCGTGAGGCCCTGCTCATCGGGACGCCGCCCGCCCTGCCGATGCTCCTGATCCACCGGCTCTCCCGGGACACCGACGGCCGGCCGCTGGAGCGCGTGCGGACCCTGTTCCGGGGCGACCGCTTCTCCTTCTCCGCCCATCTGCGAGGCGAGGATCGGAGCTGAGAGGGAGCCGGGGGCCCGCTTTCCACTCGGCCCCGTCGCCCTGTCGGTCGCGCAGTTCTGCCGGTCGCGTCGCCCTGTCGGACACATCGCCTTGCGGGCACGGTCACCTCGCGCACATGGTAACGAGAACATAACGGGTCTGGTCCAAACTTGCGGGGTCGTTCACCGTCCCGTCGGTGCGCGGACGTGTCCGGGACACTCGTCCCGAGGACCGTGGGCGTCGTGAGAGTCATCGTCGTAGGAGCCGGCGTGGTGGGAACCATGCACGCCTGGCACGCAGTCAGCCGCGGCCACGAGGTCGTACAGATCGAGCGCGAGAGCGAGGCACGCGGGGCGTCGCTCCGCAATTTCGGACAGATATGGGTCAGTGGCCGGGCCGGCGGCGAGGAGCTGGAGACCGCCCTGCGCGCCCGTGAACTGTGGGAGGCCGTCGGGGAGCGGGTGCCCGGACTCGGCTTCCGGGCCTGCGGCTCGCTCACCCCGCTGCGCACCGCACGCGAGGTCGCCGTCGCCGAGGCGGCCGTCGCCCGGCCCGACGCGGCGGCGCGCGGCTACCAGCTGCTCACCGCCGACGAGGCCCGGGCGCTCAACCCCGCCCTGCGCGGCGCGTTCACCGCCGCCCTGTGGTGCGAGCGGGACGCGGCGGTCGAACCCCGCACCGCCCAACTCGCCCTCAAGGAACACCTGCTGGCCTCCGGCCGGTACACCTTCCTCGGCGGCCGCGAAGTGCGTGACGTCGTCGGGACCGCCTCGGTGCGCGACGACCACGGTGACGTCCACACCGGTGACGCCGTGATCCTCGCGACCGGCGCCTGGCTCGGCGGGCTGGTCCGCGAACTCGCCGGGCCGGAGCTGCCCGTGCGCCGCGTCCGCCTCCAGATGATGCAGACCGACCCGCTCGGCGAACCGCTGACCACCTCCGTCGCCGACGCCGACAGCTTCCGCTACTACCCCGCCTACCGGGGCGAGGCGCTCGACGCCCTCAACGCCGGACAGGCCCAGGACCCGGTCGCCGCAGAGCACCGCATGCAGCTCCTCATGGTGCAGCGCCGCGACGGCGGACTGACCATCGGCGACACCCACGAGTACGAGCACCCCTTCGCCTTCGACACCGTCGAGGAGCCCTACGAGCACCTCACCCGGGTCGTCGAGGCCTTCCTCGGCCGCCCGCTGCCGCGCGTCCGCCACCGCTGGGCGGGCGTCTACGCCCAGTGCACCGACACCTCACGCGTCGTTCACCGCCAGCAGGTGCGCGACGGGGTCTGGCTCGTCACCGGGCCCGGCGGACGCGGCATGACGTGCTCGCCCGCCATCGCCGAAACGACCGCCGACGAACTGGGCTGGTGAACCACATGACTTCCCCGACCGACATCACGCGCGACCCCTACCGCCTCGTCGTCCTCGACATGGCCGGCACCACCGTCGCCGACGGCGGACTCGTCGAGCAGGCCTTCTCCGCAGCCGCCCAACGCCTCGGCGTGCGCTCCGGGTCCGACGAGCACGCCCGCCAACTCGCGTACGTACGCGCCACCATGGGCGAATCAAAGATCACCGTCTTCCGGCATCTGTTCGCCGGCGAGGGTGGTGACGGAGGCGAGGACAAGGCCCAGCGCGCCAACATCGCCTTCGAGGAGGCGTACGGGGAACTCGTCGACGGCGGCCGTATCGCCCCCGTCCCCGGAGCCCGCGAGGCCGTCGAACGGCTCACGTCCGAGGGCCGCACCGTCGTCCTGACCACCGGGTTCGCCCGCACCACCCAGGACGCCATCCTCACCGCCCTCGGCTGGCGGGACCTCGTCCCGCTCACCCTCTGCCCCGCCGACGCGGGCGGCCGTGGCCGGCCCTACCCGGACATGGTGCTGGCCGCCTTCCTGCGCACCGGAGCCGTGGACGACGTCCGGCGGACCGTGGTGGCCGGCGACACCTCGTACGACATGCTCAGCGGCGTACGCTCCGGCGCCGGGATCGTCGCCGGGGTCCTCACCGGCGCCCACGACAAGGACCGGCTGACCCGGCACGGCGCGACCCACGTGCTCGGGTCCGTCGCCGAGCTGCCCGACCTCATCGCGCGGGCCGAGGCATGAGCGCCCCGGCCCCCGCCGCCCCCAGCGGCATCCGCTTCGACGGCGTCACCGTCGCCTACGGCGGGAACGTCGTCCTCGACCGGCTCGACCTCACCGTCGAACCCGGCGAGGTGATGGCCCTCCTCGGGCCGTCCGGCTCGGGAAAGACCACCGCCCTCCGCGCCGTCGCCGGGTTCGTCCGGCCCGCCTCCGGGCGGGTGTTCCTCGGGGGCCGGGACGTCACCGCCCTGCCCCCGCACCGGCGCGGCATCGGCATGGTCGTCCAGAGTTACGCCCTCTTCCCGCACCTCAAGGTCAAGGACAACGTGGCCTTCGGGCTCAAGGCCCACCGCACCCCGAAGGCCGAGATCCCCGGCCGGGTCACCGAGGCCCTCGAACTCGCCGGCATGGCCGCGTACGCCGAGCGCCACCCGCGCGAACTCTCCGGCGGCCAGCAGCAGCGCGTCGCCATCGCCCGCGCGCTCGCCATCCGCCCCGGCGTCCTGCTCCTCGACGAACCTCTCTCCGCCCTCGACGCCCGGCTCCGCTCCGGAATGCTCGCCGAACTGGCACGGCTGCACCGCGAGCTGCCGGACGTCTCCATCCTGTACGTCACCCACGACCAGGTCGAGGCGCTCACCCTCGCGGACCGGATCGCCGTCATGGACCGGGCCCGGCTCCAGGACTGCGGCACCCCCCAGGAGCTCTACCGCCGCCCGCGCACCGAGTTCACCGCCTCGTTCGTCGGCAACGCCAACCTCCTCCCGGTCTCGGTCGCCGGTGAGGGAGCCGTCGAGTTCGGCGGCCACGCGCTCGCCGCCCCCACCGACAACGCCGCCCCCGGAGCCACCGCGACCCTCTGCGTCCGGCCGCACCTGGTCGGCCTCGGCGACGGGCCCAACGCGCTCACCGGCAGCGTCACCGAGGTCCAGTGGCGCGGCTCCACCCACCGTGTCCACGCGGACGTCGACGGCCACCGCCTCATGGCCGACCTCCGCGAACTGCGCGACCCCCCGGCCCTCGGCGACCCCGTCACCCTGCACTTCGCCCCCGAGGACGCGGTACTGCTCCCAGCGGGAACAGCGGGAACAGCGGGAACAGCGGGAACAGCGGGAACAGCGGGAACAGCGGGAACAGCGGGAACAGCGGAAGCGGCCGCCCCGGCGGGTTCCCCGGTGGCGCGGGAGAAGGCGGAGGTGCCCCGTGCCTAGTGCCCTCCTCGACCACAAGCGGGCGACCGGTCCCGACCAACCGGACCCCGACCCCGCCTCTGCCCCCGCACGGTCCCGCTCCGTCCCCACCTGGGTCTGGGCGCTGCCGCCCGTCGCCGTCCTCGCGCTCGCGTTCCTCTACCCGCTGGCCCTCGTCGTCCAGCAGTCCTTCACCCCCGACGAGGGCGGCGTCTCGGTCGACCCGTACGCCGACGTCTTCGCCTCCGAGGTCTTCCGCGACGCGCTCGCCACCACCGTGTGGCTCGCCGTCGGCTCGACCGCGGGATGCCTCGTCCTCGGATTCGTCCTCGCGCTGGTCATCGCGTTCGTCCCGTTCCCCGGCGGGAAGGCGGTCGCCCGGTTCGTCGACGTGTTCCTCTCCTTCCCGTCCTTCCTCATCACCCTGGCCCTGCTGTTCATCTACGGCTCCGTCGGGATGGCCAACGGGCTCTGGACCGACGTCACCGGGGCGTCCGACGGGCCCTTCCACTTCCTGACCACCCCCTGGGGCGTCCTGCTCGCCGAGATCACCTACTTCACCCCGTTCGTGATGCGCCCGCTGCTCGCCGCGTTCTCCCAGCTCGACACCGGACAGCTGGAGGTCGCCTCCTCGCTCGGCGCCGGGCCCGTCCGGATCATCCGGCGGATCATCCTGCCCGAGGCGCTCCCGGCCCTCGCGGCCGGCGGCAGCCTCGTCCTGGTGATGTGCCTCAACGAGTTCGGGATCGTCCTGTTCACCGGGGCGAAGGACGTCACGACGCTGCCGATGCTCGTCTACAGCAAGGCGATCCTGGAGTCGGACTACGCGGCCGCCTGCGTCGTCGCCGTCGTCAACATCGCCCTCTCCGTGGGCCTGTACAGCCTCTACCGGGTGGTGAGCCGTCGTGCTGGTGCATAGCCGGACCGGGAAGTGGGCCACCTGGGCCGTCTTCCTCCTCCTCTTCGTCCCGCTGTTCGCGGTGCCCCTGCTCGTCATCCTCGCCGCGTCCCTCGCCACGAACTGGTCCGGGGCCTTCCCCTCCGGACCCACCGTCGAGCGCTACTCCGCCGCGACGAGCGGCGACTCCCTCCAGGCGCTGACCACCAGCCTGGTCACGGCCGTGGCCGCGAGCGTGCTCGCCCTCGTCCTCGGCGGCTGGGCCGCTCTCGCCGCCGCCTCTCTCCGCAAGCGCGGAAAGCGGCTCCTGGACGCCCTGTTCATCCTGCCGGTCGCCGTGCCCTCGGTGGTCGTCGGCCTCGCGGTGCTGGTGGCCTACAGCCGGCCGCCCGTCCTGCTCAACGGGACGCGCTGGATCGTGATCCTCGCCCACACCGTCCTCGTCACCGCGTTCGCCTACCAGTCGGTCGCCGCCGCCGTCCGGCGCCTGGACCCGATGTACGAACAGGCCGCCGCCGGCCTCGGGGCGAGCCCAGCCCGGGTGCTGTGGCGGATCAGGCTGCCCCTCCTGCTGCCCTCGCTCACCTCGGCCGCCGGGCTCTGCTTCGCCCTGTCCATGGGGGAGTTGAGCGCCACGATGATGCTCTACCCGCCGGACTGGACCCCGCTGCCGGTGCAGATCTTCGCCGCCACCGACCGGGGCTCGCTCTTCACCGGCGCCGCCCTCGCCGTGGTCCTGATGACGACGACGCTCCTCGTCCTGGCCGCCGTCTCCCGCATCCGGACCCGCGCCTCCTACCGCTGATCCCCACCCCGTACTTCCTCTGGAGAGACCCCATGCGCAACCGTGCCCGTGCCCGTGCCCTCGCCCTCCCCCTGGCCGCTCTCACCGCCGTCACCCTCACCGCCTGCGGCGGCTCCTCCGCCGCGTCCGACGAGAAGTCCGTCACCGTCTACAGCGCCGACGGCCTCAAGGGCGAGAACGGCGACGGCTGGTACGACAAGGTCTTCAAGGACTTCGAGAAGAAGACCGGCATCGAGGTGAAGTACGTGGAGGGCGGCTCCGGCGAGATGGTGCAGCGCGCCGTCCGCGAGAAGTCCAACACCCAGGCCGACGTGCTCGTCACCCTGCCGCCCTTCATCCAGCAGGCCGACTCCAAGGGCCTCCTCGCGGCGTACGAGCCGAAGGGCGCCGACCAGGTCGACGGCGCCGACCGGGCGGCCGACGGGAAGTGGACCTCGGTCGTCAACAACTACTTCGGGTTCATCCACAACAAGAAGGAGCTGAAGAGCCCGCCCAAGACCTGGGAGGACCTGCTCGACCCCTCGTACAAGGAGAAGGTCCAGTACTCCACCCCCGGCGTCGCGGGCGACGGCACCGCCGTCCTCATCAAGGCGATGCACGACTTCGGCGGCCAGGAGCCGGCCATGGCGTACCTGAAGAAGCTCCAGACCAACAACGTCGGCCCGTCCGCCTCCACCGGCAAGCTCGCCCCCAAGGTCGACAAGGGGGAACTCCTCGCCGCCAACGGGGACGTCCAGATGAACTTCGCCCAGTCCAAGGACATGCCCAACCTCGGCATCTGGTTCCCCGCCAAGGGCGACGGGAAGCCCACCAGCTTCGCCCTGCCGTACGCGGCCGGCCTCGTCGCGAAGGCACCGCACAGCGAGAACGGCAAGAAGCTGCTCGACTTCATGCTCTCCGAGCAGGCCCAGCGCGACGTCAGCACGGTCGGCGGGGGCTTCGCCGCCCGCAAGGACATCAAGGCCACCGACGCCAACGCCGTCGAACTGGCCCGGCTGATGGAGGGCGTGGAGATCTTCGAGCCCGACTGGGCGGACATCGACACCAACCTGGACACGTACATCGACGCCTGGAAGTCGGCCACCGGAAGCTGACCGGCCACCTCTCCGCCACGGATTCACGCGAAGGTCTGGACTCGGCCCGCTTGTCTCGCGAAGGTAACGGGTCTGGTCCGGAGGGCCCGTGGCCCAGAAGGTCCAGAAGGTCCAGAAGGCAGCTCACGCCCAGTCCCGTCCGACCCGCCCCACCCTGGAGGATCACGTGTCCCGGTCCCTGTCCCGCCGCACCGTGCTCGCCACCACCGCCGCCGCGGCCACGGCCGCCGCTGTCGGCGGCCCCCTCGCCTCCGCCCCCGCCGCGTACGCCGCGCCCACCCTCCCCGACGGCACCAGCAAGGACAAGGTGCTCGTCGTCGGCATGGACGGGCTGCGCCACGACGTCATCGACGCCGCCAAGGCCCCGTACCTCAAGTCGATGATGGCGAACGGGACGTACGGCACCTCGCTGCTGTACGCCAACCCGATGGCCGCCACCTCCTCCGGCCCCGGCTGGTCGACGATCTCCACCGGCGTCTGGCCCGACAAGCACGGCGTCAAGGAGAACTCCTTCGCCGGGAAGAACTACGGGAAGTACCCCGGCTTCCTCGCCCGCCTCGCCCAGGTCCGCCCCCAGCTCTCCACCTACGCCGCCGTCGACTGGAAGCCCCTGGACACCCAGGGCACGGTCACCGCGGGCGCCGACGCCAAGCTCGTCCTCGACGGCGACGCCGACGGCTACACCGGCCACGACGCCACCATCGCCGCCGAGACCGAGTCGATCCTCCGGAACCAGAACCCGGACGTCCTGTTCGTCTACTTCGGCCAGACCGACATCGCCGGCCACAACTCCGGTGCCGCCAGCGCCCAGTACCGGGACGCGATCGACGTCCAGGACGGCTACCTCGGCCGCCTCCTGACCGCGATCAGGGCCCGCCCCTCGTACGCCACCGAGCGGTGGACCGTCATCGTCACCACCGACCACGGCCACACCGACCCCGGCGGTCACGGCGGCAGCGCGATCGAGGAGCGGCGCACCTTCGTCCTCGCCCAGGGCCCCGGCATCGCGGCAGGCGTCCGCCCCGCCGACACCCGCCTCGTGGACGTCGCCGCCACCGTCTACCGGCAGCTCGGCATCGTCCCCGACCCCGCCTGGGGCCTGGACGGCAAGCCGGTCCAGGAACGCTCCACCGACCCGTTCGAGTCCCTGTACCCCTCCCTCGCCGCACGCGCCGACGAGACCGGCATCCCGGCCGGCGTCCTCGGCTGGACCCACACCGCGCCCCGCGGCTGGTCGGTCGTGAACTCCGCGATGGGCACCGGGGGCGTGGCCGAGTGGCGCGGCTGGTCCTTCGCCACCGACGAGTTCTGGAGCCGCAGCCAGCGCGACCAGTCCCGTGAGCTGAACGTCCGCTCGCGCGGGATCTTCGCGGTCGCCGACTCCGACGAGTGGGACGACAAGGCGTCCTCCGGACCGTACGACTCCACGCTCGTCACCCCGGCGTACGCGGTCGGCGGCAAGTCCACCGTCACGCTCGGCCTCACCACCCACTACCGGCAGGAGGGCAGCCAGAGCGCCCGCATCCTCGCCTCCTGGAACGGCGGCACGCCCGTCGTCGTGAAGAGCTACACGTCCGACGTGATCGCGCAGCCGCAGTCACTCACCCTCAACGTCCCGTCCGGGGCCGCCAACGTGAGCTTCCGGTTCCACTACACCGGCAGCAACAACTGGTACTGGGTGATCGACGGGGTCAAGGTCACCACCGGCTAATTATGCTGGGGGTGCCGGGACGGCGTGGTCCGGGCACCCCCAAGCACGCAGTGCGTACGGCAGGAGTCCCGACACATGGCAGAGCGCAAGCCCATCTCATCCTGGCTCACCGACATGGACGGCGTCCTTATCCACGAGGGCATCCCCATTCCCGGCGCCGATGCCTTCATCAAGCGGCTGCGCGATTCCGGGCTGCCCTTCCTCGTCCTCACCAACAACTCCATCTACACCGCGCGCGACCTGCACGCACGGCTGAAGCGCATGGGCCTGGACGTGCCCGTGGAGAACATCTGGACCTCCGCGCTCGCCACCGCCCAGTTCCTGGACGACCAGCGCCCCGGCGGCACGGCGTACGTCATCGGTGAGGCCGGCCTCACCACCGCCCTGCACGACATCGGGTACGTCCTCACCGACCACGACCCGGACTACGTGGTGCTCGGCGAGACCCGGACGTACAGCTTCGAGGCGCTCACCAAGGCGATCCGGCTGATCAACGCGGGCGCCCGCTTCATCTGCACCAACCCCGACGAGACCGGCCCGTCCGCCGAGGGCCCGCTGCCCGCCACCGGTTCGGTCGCCGCGCTCATCACCAAGGCCACCGGCAAGGACCCGTACTTCGCGGGCAAACCCAACCCCCTGATGATGCGGACCGGTCTCAACGCCATCGGCGCGCACTCCGAGACCAGCGCCATGATCGGCGACCGGATGGACACCGACGTCCTGGCGGGCCTGGAAGCGGGCATGCAGACCTTCCTGGTCCTCACCGGGCTGACGTCCGTCGCCGACATCGACCGCTACCCGTACGGCCCTTCGCACGTCGTCGAGTCCATCGCCGACCTGGTCGACCTCATCGACCTTCCCGACCAGGTCGACCAGGGGAAGCAGGGGAAGCAGGCGAAGCCGGGGAAGCAGGCGGGCCAGGCGGACCCGGCCACGCAGTCGGACAGCCGCTGACCCGCGCGGAACGCATCCGCCGTCGTCCGGGCGTCGCCCGAATGGAGGACTGCGGATGCGGGCCGTCGCCGCAGGCGTGAACCTTCCCGTAGGAGGTTCACGATGCGTTCAATCCCCCTCACGTTCTGTGCCGCGGCGGCGGCCGCGCTCATAGCCGTGCCCGCACCCGCCGCCCTGGCGTCCCCGGCCGCCCCGGCCGGGGACGACGACCGGCGCACCGGCACCGTCTCGGTCACCCCGTCCACCATCGCCCCCGGCGGCAAGGTGGAGCTGTGGGTCGATGTCTGCGGCAAGGGCCGCGAGGCGACGGGCAACTCCGACGCCTTCGCCTCGGAGGCCCGCTTCCGTCCCGCCGACGACAAGGGCCTCTTCGCCGAGGCCCGGATCCGGGACGACGCCGAACCCCGCTCCTACGACGTCTGGGTGACGTGCAAGGACGGCCGGTCCAAGGCGACCGGCACCCTCACCGTCGTCCACCACAACCGCCCCTCGCCCGCCGCACCCGTCAAGGCGGGCGGCGGAGGCGCCGCCACCCTCGCCGAACGGTCCACCGAAGCCGAGGGCCCCGGCACCCGGCACGCGGTGATCGGTCTGGTGCTCGCCGCCGTCGCGGCCGTCGCCGTCGCCCTGCGCAGCTCGCGCCGGCGTCGCGGCCCGGCCGGCAACTGACATGGGAGCCCCGGACCGCCCGGCGGGAAACGGGCGACTGCTCACCGGAGTGACCTGGGCCGTGCTGCTGCTCGGCCTGTGGATCTGGGGCCGGGACGCCGGCGGCGGGCTCGGCGGCCTGTCGGGGCCCACCACCGGCGACGTGGCCGCGGTCGGCCGCCCCCTCGGGGCGGAGCTGCCCCCGGCCCACGACCCGCTCGACGGGGCGGCCCCCGAACGCGTCGAGGTCCCCTCCGTGGGGATCTCGGCCCCCGTCATCACACGCGGCCTCGACCGGGACGGGGCCATCGACCCGCCCCCGTACGGCATGCCGAAGACCGCCGGCTGGTACGGCGACGGCGCCCAGCCCGGCGCGAAGGGCGCGGCCCTGTTCGTCGGCCATGTCGACACCGACACCAGGCCCGCGGTCTTCTACGGACTCAGCGCGGTGAAGCCGGGCGCCCGCGTCGAGGTCACCCGGACCGACGGCAGCGTCGCGGAGTTCACCGTGGACGACGTCCAGCTCGTCACCCGCGAACGCTTCGACGCGCAGAAGGCGTACGGGCCCCGCGAGGACGGCCGGGCCGAGCTGCGGCTGATCACCTGCGGCGGAACGTACGACCACCGGACCCGCTCCTACACGGCCAACGTGATCGTCTCCGCCTATCTCACCGGCGCGCAGGCCACGGCGGAGCGGAACAGCCAGGCCTGATGCCCCCTGCCCCGACGACCTCTGCCCCGACGGGCGGCCGAAGCCGTTCATCGAGGCAGAGGGATCAGACGGATCGGTCAGAGGGAGCGACCGCCGGTGCTAGCCCGTCAGCCGCACGGAGAAGTCGCACCACGCGGTCCACTGCGAAGAGGCGGGGCCGTCCTGGACCCGTACCCTCCAGCGGTAGTCGCCGCTGCCGAGCCTGCCCTCGGGGAACTGGTAGACAGCGGTGTGACTGGCCTCGGTGGTGGCCTTCTTGGTGAGCACCGGGCTGCCGTCCGTCCCGGTCACCTCGAAGACGACCTTCCGGCCGGGCCGGTCCACGTCGGGCGTATCGGCGGACCCGGGGGGCGCCACCGATTCGAGGGTCGCGGCGAGGCTCGGACGGTCCGTGGTGACCTGCGGCACGTTGTCCGGGACCCCGCAGAACTGGAAGCCGGAGTAGGAGCCGTCGGAGACCCGCGGCACCTCGGGGGTCGCGAGGAGCAGATCGGGGTCGCCGGCCTGCGCCGCCCGCGTGGTCTCCGGCTTGGGGTCGGCCATGGAGAAGGGAGCGGCCACCGCTCCGACGACCACGGCGGCCGTCAGGGCGATCGCGGCCCGTGACCACGTACCGGAGTTCTTGTTCAACAGACGCATCGCTTCTGTCTCTTCCTGGAGGTGGGCGGGCTACTTGACGGAGAGCGCGTGGTCGGTGTTCGCGGTGGTGACCCGCTCGCACCGGTAGGTGGACCAGCGGTGCTCGGCGACCAGCTTCTTGCCCAGCGCATCACAGCCACCGAGGTTCTTCAGGGTCTCGTAGGCGACCCAGGTGGCTGCCGTGTTGCTCTTCACCTTGTTCGCCGCGATGTAGCCGGCGGCGGCAGCACCGGAGGAGACACCCTCGGTGCCGTCCCAGTCGTAGTGAACGCCCAGCCACACCCGGCCGACCGCGTTCTCGTTCGCCGCGGCCGAGAAGCTGCTGAACGTCCGTGTCACACCGACGGCGTTCGGGTCCTCGGTGGTCGCGGTGAAGGTGACCTGGTCGGTGGCGAACCACTGTTCCATCGCCTTCGCCCACGCGCCGCCGAACGTGGCGTGCCCCGAGACGTAGGCGGGGAAGGGCGGGGAGAAGTGCTGGCCGTTGCGGTCCTGCGACAACGGCTGCCAGTTGGGGTCGACCGTGGTGGCCGCGTTCCCGTCGCCGTCCAGACGGACCGCGGACTCGGGACGCCACAGGTCGAGGTCGGTCCGGTACTTGGCGTCCCAGGCGACGACGCCGGCGTCCGCCATGGAGAAGGCGGTCAGCGCGAACAGTTTGGCGTTTGCGGTGACGGACAGGCCGCGGTCGCGCGAGACGGTCTGGGTGAACTCGAAGAGCTGGCCCGGGGGCTTGTAGGTGCCGTCCAGGTCGTTGGCCCAGAAGAGGGCCGCCCGGGTCTGGTCGGCCGTGCGCTGCGTCGAGTCGGACTTCCCGAGGGACTTCACCTGGTTGACCTGCCGGGCGTACTCCGCGCTCTTCAGCACGTCGGAGCCGCCGGCGAGCGTGGGGAGGCTCTTCGGACGGAACTGGGAGCCGGACGTCAGGCCGAACGGCTTGACCAGGCCCCAGCCCGGGGTGGCGGCGCTACCGCTTCCCGTGGGACGCCACTGCCCGGGGGCGGTGCTGGGCGTGTAGGCGGTGTTGCTGGTCGCCCCGTCGTTCTGCCGGTCCTGGAGCATGGCCGCGGCGGCCTGCTGGCCGACGGAGGTGCCCGCCGCGCGCTGGGCGGAGGTGACCCCGGCCGGGATGGTGGCACGGGCGTCCGCCAGCTCCTGGTCGAAGTTCAGCTGCGGGTACACCGACCGCAGCACGTCGAAGGCCGCGTGGTCGATGGCGCTGTTGATGTCCGGCAGTTCACCGGACGTGGCGACCTTGACGAGGTAGGGGTCTCCCAGGCACTTGGCGGCGCCCTGGGCGCACTGGGCGGAGTTCGCCGCGTCGTAGACCGCGCCGTGCATCATCGCGCCGGCCCGGGCCAGCGGTCCCGGAGCGCCGCCGATCTGACGGTAGGACGCCTGCAGCACGTCGTTCCAGTAGGTGACGTGGTCCTTGACCGGGTCGGCCGGGACCTCGTAGGTGACCAGCATCGACGGCCCGTTGGCCGGCGCGTCGCCGGAGGCGAAGATCTTGTACGCCGTGGTGTCGGCCTCGTCGGTGGCGCGGATGCCGATGGCGTTCTCCGCGCGGTCCGCCGTGGCCCATTCCTTCACCAGGCCGGTGACATCGGTCTGGACCCACTGGGAGCCGCAGGCCGGGGAGTGGCCGAGGGTCTCCGTGGAGGTCGCGGCCTTCGAGCGCCAGGCGGGCTGGTTGCTCCAGCGGGTGGAGGCCGACGTGAGCCCGGTGTCCCAGAGCTCCCACGACCTCGGCTCGCAGGAGTCGGACCAGACCGCGTAGAGGTTCAGCTCCGCGTTGAGGATCTCCTTGCCCGAGACGACGAAGTTCCTCGGGAAGTGCACGAAGGAGCGTGCCGCCTGCTTGCCGTACTCCCGGCCGACGGGCAGGTCGATGGAGGCGGAGAGGTCCTCGGTCACGCCGTCGCGTACGGCGGTGTCGAAGTTGGTGCCGAAGAAGACGGCCGGGTCGATGGTGACCGGGAACTTCGTGTCCTTGTCCGCGAGGAACTTCCGGTCGGGGGTCAGGCGCAGCTCCAGGTCCTGGCCCTGCCCCTCGACCTCCAGGCCCACCGCGGCGCGGTTGGTCGCCGCGAGCCCCTGCTTGTTGCGGGAGGCGTCCCACATCACCGGGGCAGGAAGCCTGCCCACGGTCTTCTCCGTCTTGACGTCGGTGAACGTGACCGAGTGGTCCGCGTTCTGTGTCGCGTTCAGGCCCTTCGCCGTGAGAGGCAGGGTGATGGCGGCCGCCGCGTCGGCCGCCGATCGGTCCTTGACCACCAGATACTGCTCGAACCCGGTCCGCGTCGCCTCGACCACCAGGTCGGTCGCGGGCCGGACGTCCACGTAGGTGGCCTTGTTGCCCTTGAGCACGGGCTCGGGCAGTGCGCCCTGCCAGCCCAGGCTGACCTCGTGCGCCCCGCCGCCGAGCGTCACCAGGTCGCCGCCGGCGGCGCCGGTACGCCCGGCGAGCTCAAGACCGCGGGGGTGGCTCCTGGCCCGCACCGAACCGTCCTCGGCCCTCTCCAGGTCGACGTCGATGGCGGACCAGGTCGTGCCCTTGCGGAACCGGACCGGTCCGGCGTGGGTCTCCTGCGTCATGGTGCCGTCGGGATTGGCCCAGAGCGTGGTGTTCTCGGTACGTGCGCCGAGAACCTCGACCTGACGCTCCTGGGCAACGGCTGCGGCACGGGCCGACGCCTCGTCCGGAGCTTCGGCGGCCCCGTCGCGCGCGGGCGTCTGAGCGGTGTCGGACACCTTCTTGCCCTGCGTGCCGTCGGCGACCGCGGTGCCGGCCGTCACACCGACCTCGGCCAGCAGCAGCACGGACAGCGGAACGGCCAGTGCCTTCAGCCGTCGTGCGCCCCTGCCTCGTCGTGCGGACTCCTCCGCGGACAGGCGTATGTGTCTTCGCATCGATGAACCCCCCAGTAATCGTGCACGTGTTCGAAATCGCAGTCGAACAATGGCACTCCATCACTGCCCCGATCCAGCCCCCCTGGTCGTGTTCGGCAAGTGATCTTTACCATCGGGGATCTTTGAGGATTCGCCACACCTGACCAGCGATTCGCGTGTATCGGCTTCCGCGGCGGGGGCGGGCGTGGGGGTGCGGCGCGACGAGGGCCTCTGCGGGTGTCACCCGAGGGGAGGCGGGGAATGATCAAAGCCCCCTCACTGAACGTGAGAGGGCTTTGACTATGCGTGCGCCGTCAGGGACTCGAACCCCGGACCCGCTGATTAAGAGTCAGCTGCTCTAACCAACTGAGCTAACGGCGCCTGCTGACCTGGAGAACTCTACCCGACTCCCAGGGGTGCTCCGAGCCATTTACCGGACGCCACACCCCATCAGATAGTCGTTTTTTTCCTTTGTTCCGTCAAAATGCGATATGTCAGGGGAGTTAAGACGCTGACGTCCGTTGCGGCTGCGCCCAAAGATCTTGACGAATGACGAGTGCGGAGGGGAATCGCATGACTGTGCCGGTCTTCGAGGAGTACGAACCCGCCATCGACTGCGGATGCGCGGGGTGCGCCGTGCGGCGGCGCTCCGCCGCGAGGGCCCTGCCGGTCCGGCGCGGCGGCCACCCGGCCGCGCACGGCGCGCGCCGCGCCCTGGTGCTGGCCACGGCCTGTCTCTTATACACATCTCTGAGCGGGCTGGC
>NZ_NTGZ01000018.1 GCF_002551245.1 Streptomyces sp. rh34 | reverse complement strand
GGCGCGCACCGGGCCGGGCCGAGCCAGCCGCGGACCGGGCCGGTGAGCGGGTGCCCGGCGGGGCACGCCGTACGCCAGGGCTCCTCCGGCTCGACGGCGAACCGGTACGCGGCACGCGGGATCAGCAGTCCGGTGACGGCACCCCAGACCGCGGCGAGTGCGAGCAGCGCGGCGTCCACGGGACGACCCTAATGGGCCGCGCGAACAGGGGTCTTGGGCCCGGGGGCCCAAGCGCGGCCGTATCGGACCCGGGCACGTCCGACGAGAGCTACGGTCGGTGCCCATGAGGACATGGCGCGATGGCGACGGGACGCTCACGGTCGGCACGGTCTCCGGGGTCCGGGAGGTGCCGTTGCGGATAGCGGCCTCGTACCGGGCCCGCACCAAGGGGCTGCTCGGGCGGGACGGGATCGAGGGGGCGATGATGCTCACCCCGTGCGGCAGCGTGCACACCTTCCGGATGCGCTTCCCCATCGATGTGGCGTACCTGGACCGGAAGTTCACGGTCCTGGCCGTCCGCACGATGAAGCCCGGCCGCCTCGGGCTGCCCCGGCCACGGGCCCGGCACGTGGTGGAGGCGGAGGCCGGGGCGATGGAGCGGTGGGGGGTGCGGCCGGGCGTACGGGTGGAACTGAGGGCGACGGCCCCTGCCTCCGGGGCGTCAGGGGCGTCAGGTTCTGGAGCCTGAGAACGCGGGGCGCGACGCGACGCCGCGGGGACTGGGCTACGGCGGTCCCGGGCCCAGCAGGGTCCAGGCCCCGTACGCGGCGGACGCGCAGGCCAGGACGGCGAGGACGGTGGCCGTGCGCCCGGTCGTGCGCAGCCGCAGCAGGGCGACGGCGGGCGGGAGCAACAGGGGGAACGCGGGCATCATCAGGCGCGGCCGGGAGCCGAAGTATCCGGCGCCGATCAGCGAGATGACGACGATCGTGAGGGCGTAGACGAGGACCGGGAGCGGCTGCCGCTGCCGTACGCAGAGGACCACCAGGCCGCCGAGCAGCCCGAGCGCCGCACACAGGCCGAGGGCGGCGGGCCACGGGAGTTCAGCGATGAAGGCGGCGAGCGCACGCCCGCCGTCGATGTTGTTGCCCCACTGTGCCTGGACGTCGAAGTAGGCGAACGGGCTGCCCTCGCGGACGGCCACGAACACCACGTACGCCAGCCAGCCCAGCGGTGCGAGCGCCACGCCCGCGATCATCCGGGCGTTGCGGCGCAGCACCGGGCCGGCGCGGCGCTCGTCGCGGTACTCCCGTACGAGCGTGACGGCCGCGGTGATCGCCAGGGCCGCGATGAGCGCCGCCGCCGTGGGCCGGGTGAGCCCCGCCAGGACGCAGAGTGCGCCCGCCACGATCCAGCGGCCCCTGAGGACGGCGTACAGCGCCCAGGCGGCGAGCGCGGTGAACAGGGTCTCGGTGTACGCCATCGACTGGACGAACGCCGTCGGGTACACCCCCCACAGGGCGGCCAGCACCACGCCCGTACGCCGTCCGCGCAGCTGGGCGCCGACGGCGAAGATGCCCCAGGCGGCGAGCAGCCCGGCCGTCCAGGCGACCAGGAGTCCGGCGCCGCCGAGGGTGAGCGGGGTCACCTCGGAGACGGAGCGTTCCAGGGCCGGGAGCAGGGGGAAGAACGCCAGGTCGGAGTGGACGGAGCCGTCCGGGAGGATGGCGGTGTAGCGGTAGCCGTTCTCGGCGATGCGCTGGTACCAGACGGAGTCCCAGCGTCCGCTGAGCGGCCCCAGGGGGTCCTTCCCGGCGGCCGAGACGGCCGCCCAGAAGGCCAGGAGCCCCAGGGCCCGGGCGCCGGCGTAGACCGCGAGCGCGGGCGCGGCGGCCCGGAACGCGGCGGCGGCCCGGGACCCCGGGGTGCGGGGTCCCGGGGCCGGACCGGCGGGCGGCCTGGTGCGGAGCTGGTGATCGGACATACGGCCGATTATGACCGCGGTGGCGGGCATCCCCCCGCACCGGGGGCCGGGGCCCGGGCACCGTCCGGGCCTTCGCGGAGGCCCGGCTCAGACGCCGAGCACCTCGTTCCCGTACACCTTCCACGGCGACATCTCCACCCCGTCCATGACGGCCAGCTGCGGGTGGCGGGCGGCCGTCTCGTCCCGTACGGCGACGGTGTCCGGCCACGCGTGGAGGTGCGCGTCGCCCTCGATGACGACACCGTCCCAGTCGGTGGCGGCCGTCGCTCCGCTCCGGTCGACGACGAAGCCTATGCAGAGCACGGAGGCCCGTCCGACGGTCCGCCGGATGGCGCTCACCGCGTGCTCCCGCTCCGGCTCGGGCAGCTCCCCGACGGAGAACTCCACGGCGACGACCCCGGTCCGGGCCTGCCGGATGCGCACCAGGAGGTCGAATCCCCCGTCGGTCCACAACCGGAATCCGACCTCGCGCAGCCGCTGGAGGCCGGCGATGGACAGCAACTGCTCGCGGGTCACGGGCGAACGGGCGCCCAGGGAGGCGGAGTCGAGGCTGACGAGCACCGTGCGGCCGGTCACCGGGTGCGCCGGGCGGAGCCCTTCGGACTCCAGGTCGCCCAGCAGTGTCCGGGCGTCCAGCCGGGTCCAGCCCAGGTGGTACGAGTAGAAGAATCCGGCATCCATCGACGCCCCACCCCCATCGCTGTTCTTCGCGGCGTCGTGGTCGGCGACCACCGGCACATCCGAGCGTACTGAGCCGCGGCCGGGGCGGCGTGGGCCCAGGGGCCCACCGGCGGCCCCAGCGGAACGGGGGGCGCGGTGCGGCCCGGCCCGGCGCAAACGGCAACCGCACCCCGCGCCCGCGCCCGGGCCCGGCTTAGGGAGTGTCCGTCACGGGAGCGGCCCTCCTGCTGACCGGACACGGTCGAGCAGGGCATGTGGTGCGGGTCGTGCGGTGTTGTTCGGTCTGCCGCCCACTTCGGAGGAGACCCCGCCATGGCAGAGCTGAAGATCGACGCCGTCGTGTTCGACGTACTCGGCACCCTCGTCGACGAACCCGCCGGACTCCGCGCCGGCATCCGCGCGCTCACCCCGCCCCCCGACGCCGCCGGGACCGAGCGGCTCCTGCTGCTGTGGCAGCGGCACATCGAGCGGGAGCAGCGCCGCGTCCTCGACGGCGACCGGCCCTACCTCCCCGGCGACCTCCTCGACCAGGAGGCCGCCGGGGTCGTCGCGGAGGCCGCCGGGGTCGAGGACCCGGCGGCGGTGGAGGCGCTGGCCCGGTCGGCCCGCCGCCTCCCGCCGTGGCCCGACACCGTGGCGGGGCTCGATCGGATCGCCGGGCGCTTCCCCCTGATCGGCCTCTCCAACGCGAGCCGGACGGCGCTGCTGGGTCTGAACGCCCACGCCGGACTGCGCTGGCACCAGGCCCTGTCCGCCGAGGACGCCCGCACCTACAAGCCGGACCCGGCGGTCTACCGGCTGGCCGTCACCGCAGCCGGGGTGCCGCCGGAACGCGTGCTGATGGTCGCCGCCCACGCCTGGGACCTGCGCGGCGCGCAGGCGCTCGGCCTGCGCACGGCCTACGTGGCCCGCCCGGTCGGCGACCCGCCCACCTCCTCGGACCGGTTCGACCTGTACGCGGAGGGTCTGGCCGATCTGGCGGGGCGACTGGGGGTGTCGTAGGGGCGTCGCCGGGGGTGCGGAGCCCGTTGATCAGGGTCGGTCAGCCGGTGCCTCCGTCGCGGTGGAGGGCTTCCAGGGCGGTCAGTTCGTCGTCGGACAGCCGCAGGGCTCCGGCGGCCACGTTGGCGGCCAGGTGGTCCGGGTTGCCGGTGCCGGGGATGGCGAGCACGTGGGGCCCGCGGTGGAGCGTCCAGGCCAGCCGGATCTGCGCCGTGCTCGCGCCGTGCGCGCGGGCGACGGGGAGCAGCGCGTCGCCGTCGGCGTCCGCAGAGGCGCCCGCCTCGCGCCCGGCGCCCGCGATGGAGTAGAAGGGCACGAAGGCGATCCCCTGCTCACCGCAGGCCCGTAGGAACGCGTCCTGGTCCGGCGGGGATCCGAGCCCGTACTTGTTCTGCACGCAGACCACCGGTGCGATGGCACGGGCTTCGGCGAGCTGCGCGGGGCCGACGTTGGAGAGGCCGAGGTGACGGATCAGCCCGGCCTCGCGCAGTTCGGCCAGCGCACCGAACCGTTCGGCGACCGAATCGGTCCCCACGACGCGCAGGTTCACCACGTCGAGGTGGTCGCGGCCGAGCTGCCGAAGGTTCTCCTCCACCTGCCCGCGCAGCTGTCCCGGCGTGGCGTGGTCCTGCCACGCGCCCGAGGAGTCGCGGCACGGTCCGACCTTGGTGGTGATGACCAGGTCGTCGGGGTACGGGGCGAGCGCGCTGTTGATCAGCTCGTTGGCCGAGCGGAGTCGCGAGAAGTAGAACGCGGCGGTGTCGATGTGGTTCACGCCGAGTTCGCGGGCTCGGCGCAGCACCCGTATCGCACGGTTCCGGTCACCCGGCACCGCGTCGACGTCGAATGCTTCGCCCTGCTGCGGCAACCGCATCGTCCCGAACCCGATCCGGTTGACCACGAGGTCGCCCAGGGTCCAGGTACCCGAGGCGGCGGCGGTGATCGTCTCTGATGTCATGCCTGGATGATCTCCGGGCGAACGTGGCGCCGACGGTGGTTCAGCGGAGCGCGGAACGCCGCCCGGGAAGACGCCCCGGGGCCGGAGGGCCCGGCGGGGCCTCGCGGCGTACGCGCCGGCGGAGAGGGCGGGCCCCGGCCTGCTCCGCTCTCAGGCCAGCGGGCAGCTGAGAGGGAGGACGCGTTCGGTCAGCCGGCCGGTGAGGACGGTGTCGGTGACGACCGCCTCCGTCAGCCAGTCCGCCGCGGTCAGCCGGTCCACCAGCTCCCGCAGGCCGTCGGGGGCGACGGCGCACCAGGAGGAGAGGGCTTCCAGGCCGAGGCCCTCGCCCTCGGCCCCCAGTTGTCCGTCGGCGGTGACACCGGTGGCCAGGGCCAGGGCGAGCAGACGGGCGTCGGCAGCGGTCTTGGCCTTGCGGAGCTTCTTCTCCCCGACGACTCGCTGGGCCCATCCGCTGAGCTTGGGGCGCATCTTCCTGCCGAAGGTGAACGGTCCCGGGTCGTTCTCACCGGGCGTCAGGGACGGCACGCTGATGCGGGTGGCGTTCTCCGGGCGGGAGGCGATCAGCTCGTCGACGGTCCCGGCGATGTCCAGCCAGCCGCACTCCATCAGTTGCCCCACCAGGTGCTCGGGATCCGGCACGGGCAGCCCCTTGAGGTCCTGCCCGACGAGGTTGCCGACTCCGGAATGCGCGGTGCGCAGCGTCAGCATCACCACCAGCAGGCGGGCCTCCGGCCCCGGCAGGGGTGCGTGGTCGGCCACGTGGGTGAGGACGGCCCGTGCGTGTTCCCACTGCGCGGGCGCGGTCAGCAGCCGTGCCACAGCGGGCTCTTCGCCTTCCGGAGCCTCTCCGATGCGGTGCAGATGCTGGAGCCGGACGGTGGCGGCAGCCTGTTCGGCACGCTCGGCGTCGAGGCGCAGCTCCGTGTCACCGGTGGCTTCGGCCCAGGCGGAGAAGGCCTTCGCCTTGCGGGCGTGGAGGTCGGCGAGCATCGCGAGGTCGGGTTCGGGGCGCTGCTGGTAGGCGCGGAACAGTTCGCCGAGTTCGGTGAGTTCGTCCCGCAGCGCGACGGGCCGCAGGTGGTGCGGGACGAATCGCTGTGCGATCCTCCCGCGCCGGGCGCGTGGCCGCTTCGGCCTCGGGGCCCGGGGGGCCGGCACCTCGTGCGGGGCGGCGGCCCCGGAATCGGTGTGCGAGAAGTGGGGGCCGACGGCCGACACCTCCGGCGCGGGGCGCGCCGCGGCCCGGAAGGGGTCGGCCGGAGCCGTCCTGTCGGGGGCCGGGGCGGTGGCGGCGATCTTCGCGGTGGGGTGGGCGGCCGCGCAGCGCGAGCAGCACTCCATCACCTGCCACCAGCGCCCTTCCCGGTCCGTGACGACGGCCAGGACGACCGCGCCCCCGCACCTCCAGGGCGCGGGGCTCTCACGAGGTCCGGCGGGGCGGATGTGGGTATGGCATTCCTCGGCCCGGCAGGCGCAGTACGCCGACGGGCGGGGGGCCGGGCCCGCGCGCAGATGGGCCTTGAGATGCTCGACCGCCGCCGTACGGCCGACGGCCGCGGAGGGCAGCACCTGCGCGGCGCAGGCCGGGCGGCTGCACGAGACGCGTACGTCCGCACGGCCGCGGCCGACAGGGTCCAGCCGCACCGTCCATGTGCGTCCCGTCACCCGCTCGTTCGTCGCGTGGGCCTCCACACCCATCACACCCTCCTCGACGCCTGTTCGTACGTGCACCCCGGCACCCCCGCTGAGGTATGTGCCCGGGGCACACGGCGTGTTGCATCCAGCCGCGCCGGCCGGCCGGTCCGGATTCCAGCCCGGCCGCACGACGGACCCACCGTGCTCTTATCCGTATGAGATGCGTTTGATCCACAACGCAAACGACGGTCCGCCGTTCGGGTGACGGGTTTGGAGAGTATGTGGCCGGTTTACGGCCCTGGCGGGCGCCGGGCGGGCCGGCCGCCGTGACGACGAACGGCCCGGCACGCGAGATCGTCGCGTGCCGGGCCGGGCCGTCTCCCGTGGGTACGGAGGAGCTCAGGACCCCGCGCCGCGCGGGAAGGAGACCTCCACGCGGCGGTTCTTCTTGCGGCCCTCTTCGTTGCTGTTGCTGGCGATCGGGTACTGCTCGCCGTAACCCCGGATCTCGTACGTGATCGTGGGGCCGAGCTCCTTCGACAGAACCCTGTGCACGGCGTCGGCGCGCTGCTTGGACAGGACGTCGCCGTGGGCCGAGGAGCCGAGGTCGTCGGTGAAGCCGAAGACGCGGACCTTGGTCGCGTTCTGCTTCTTGATCTCGTCGGCGATCGCGGCGATCCGGGCGTTGGCCGCCGAGCCGAGCTTCGCGCTGTCCTTGCCGAAGAGGACTTCGGCCTGGAGCGCGAACTTGATGTCGGCGTTGCTGTCCTCGCGGCGTTCCTCGCCTCCGAGGTCCTCCACGACCTGGACGATGTCGAGGACCTTCGACGGTCCGAGCGTGCCCCCGTCGGGCATCTTCAGGTCGGGGTCATGGGGATCCACCTGGACTGGTGGGACGGACTGGGCCTCCGTGCCGGGAGGGACGCTGGGACCGTCGTCGGCCAGGGCGGGGACGCCCCCGAACAGCGTGAGACTCGCAGCGACGAGAAACGAGGCAGCCGTCAGCCCGGCCGGCCTCACGCGGGTGCGTGTGTGCGTCATGCCCGCCGTCACCCGGAGATCCTTACCGACGTGGTGGCGAACGTCGGCAGAGTGAAGTCGACCTCGGTTGTCGTACTCGGCGGCGCCGGGAACTGCATGAAGACGGACGTGGTCTTCCCAGCCAGAAGAGGCGGAATGCCGGTCGTGCACAGGCAACGGCTCTCGGTGTCACGCAGGATGTAATAGCGCTTCTTGCCCACCTTGTCGACGAGCGTGGCTCCGGCGACCGAGTTCGGGTTCTTCGCGAGAAGCGCCGACTCCGTGCCGGCCCACGCAGTCGTGTTCCTGGACTCCGTACCGTCGTTCCTGATCGAGGCCTGCAGCGTGACGAAGCCACCCGAATCGCGCTTCGCCTGATGAATCGTCATGACAAGGCCGTCGCCGCGTACCTCCGCCAGTTTGGCATTCGGGTCCACGTTCTCGCCGGCAGCCGTGTCCGGTGACTGGTCGCCATCCTCATCCTCGGAAGGGGAGACCGGTGCGGATGGCGCCGCGGAGTTCTTACCACCCTGCTTGGCCTCATCGCTGCCACCGTCGTCGCCGCAGCCGGCGAGGGCCAGGCTGAAGACGGCCGTCAGGGCGGCAGCCGCCAGCGCTCTCCGGCCCGTCGTGGTGTGCCGCATGCTCATGATCGGTTTCCTCTACTCATCGTTCGCTGTCACTGGTCGACCAAACGCACGTCGAAGAGAGTCCTGCTCACGCTCTCCCACGGCGGAGGGCTGGCGGGCGGGATCTCGACGACCTCGCCGTTTCGGCACGTGAAGATGAAGAGGTCCTGGACGCCGTCGCTGTTGGCGTCGATGGCCTTCGGGTTGGGGCAGCGGAACTCGATGAGCGCGGTGGCCTCGGCTTTGGCGAACGTGTTCTCCGAACCGGGGAGCACCGACGAGTCCACCGGCTTGCGGCCCTCGACCTCGACCTTGATCAGGTCGCGCAGGTAGCCGTACGCCGGCTCACAGAGGGTCGTGTCGGCCTCATTGGCGGCGGCCAGCCGCTCTGCCGCGGCGCAGGGCGGAACAAAGGGCGCACCCAGGAAGATGTCCAGGGTGTTGCCGGGGAGCGAGGCGTAGAACCCCGTCCCGAAATTGTCCCGCGCCTTCTGGGCGGCGGCCAGCGCGGCGGCGTCGGCCGCTCCCTGGGAACCGTTGCGCAGAGCGGAGGCCTTGCCGACGGCGAAGAAGGCCAACGCAAGGAAGAGCAGGACCCCCACCATCATGATGTAGATGGGGAAGGCCTGCCCTCCGTCGCTGCGGGAACGACCGGTCATCACTGGGCGGTGATGGAATCCACCAGTCCACGGATACGCGCCGAGATCGCACCGCCGATGCCCGTCGCCACGATCGCCCCGATGATCGCCACGACCACCAGAACGATGCCCAGGTACTCGAACGCCGTCTGTCCCCGGTCCTTCGCCGCGTAGCGCTTCTGGATGCTGCTGACGGCGGTGTTGGCCCAGCCGTTGACGCGGATGACGGTCTTCAGGGTGATGTCCGACATGGTGTTCCCTTCCGGGTTCGGCCGACCGGTTGCCGGCCGACTCGCACGTTCCTGCGGTGCCGTCCTCGGTACCGGCTTCCTCCTGGCCGGTGCCGTTGACGACGTGAGAAACATAGAGGGGAATTATCACTCGCCCAGAGGGTCCGTGGGCCCATTCCCGGGCCCAAAAGGCTTTCTGGTCAACCCCGTTGCGCGATCGCTCGGTCATGGCTGCCGCCCGGAGTTCCGGGGCGCGGTGCCGAGCCAGTGGGCGATCGCCTCGCTGCGGGTGGCGCTGTGGAGCTTCGTGAAGATGCGGTTGATGTGGTTCTTGACCGTCTTCTCACTGATGAAACAGGTGGCGGCGATCTGCTGATTACTCATTCCGGACGCAATCAGGTCCATGACCTCCACCTCCCTCGAACTCAGCCTGTACTGCTGCCTGTTGGCGGCAGACGCCGACCCCCCGGACACAGAAGACTGTCCCACAGAAGGTTGCAGTTGCGAAAGACTTTCCGAATTTTCGAGGGCGCGTGGCGGTGCGTGCGCGGGTACGGGCGCTGGCGTCAGCGCCGATCCGAGCCCCTCGGGCAGGGGGCCCCGGGCCGGCGGCGACCCCAGGCGCATGTGGGCCAGCAGGGCGTCGGCCGCCGTGGCGGTGAAGTTCGCGCGGCCGTCCTTCGTGTCGCGCACCGCCCGGACCAATTGGTCCGCGGTGAACTCGCCGTGCACCAGGTAGCCACCCGCGCCCAGGCGCAGCGCCTCGTGGACGATCTCGCTCTCGCGGCTGTACGTCAGCATCAGCACGGGCGCGATGCCGACCAGGTGCGGCAGGGCCGAGATGCCGTCCACGCCGGGCATCCGGACGTCGAGCAGGACCACGTCGGGGCGGTGCTGGAGCGTCTTCTCGTAGGCCTCGCGGCCGTCCGCCGCCTCTGCCGCGACCTGGATGTCGGCCCGGCCCGACAGCAGGGCGCCCAGGCCCGCCCGGACCACCGGGTTGTCGTCCGCGACGACCACCCGGAGCCGGGCCGGTTCGGGAGCTGCGGGAGCCGGCGGGAAGGGGGACGCGGTGGGCTCTCCGAACGCGGGATACGGCGTCGGCGCGGCCGGGTGCTGGATCGCAGAGTGCTGGTGTCCGGGTTGTCCGGCGGGGCCGGGGGCCGGGGTGAGCGGGATGTGCGACGACGTGCGCTGGGGGGCGGGGCGCTGAGCCGCCGCCCCGCTGCGGTTCGGCGCAGGGGAGACATCGTCCGGCATGCTGCGACCTCCTCTCAGGGTCGGGGGTTACGGGTGGGGGTGCTGGCATTCTCGGGCGCGGGCGGCACCGGAACCGATTGCGGCTGCGACGACGCGGGGAAAGGGTGAGGCGGAAGCTGCGGCGCGGGCAGGGTGGCCGACGGGGTGTTCTCCTCGGCGGCCGGGCTCCCCAGCGCCGCCAGGGGGAGCTCCACCCGCACCTCCGTGCCCTTCTCCGCGTTCCCCCGGCCGATCCGGATGCGGGCCCCGATGGAGGCGGCCCGCTCCACCATGCCGACGAGGCCGAAGTGGCCGGCCCGGCGGAGGGTGTCGAGCGTCGTTCCGGCGGGGAGTCCGCGCCCGTCGTCGTACACGCTGATACGGAGCATGTCGCCCTTCACGCCCGCGAGGACGATCAGGTACGACGGGCCGGCGTGGCGGTGGGCGTTCTCCAGGGCCTCCGAGGCGACGGTGAGGAGTTGCCGGGCGACCGCCTGCGGCACGGCCGGGACGGGGGTCTCCTCGGCGAGGCGGCGGAAGGTGGCCGTGACCGGATGGCGGTCGGTGAAGTCCCGTGCCTGGGCCGCCAGTTCCGCGACCAGGTCGACGCCGCCCTCCAGGCCCTGCTCCCGGCGCAGGTCGGTGAGCAGTTCCCGGGATTCGGCGGCGGCCCGGCGGGCGGCGCGGGCGACCAGTTCCGCCTGGAGTTTCACGGTGGGCGGGTCCATGCGGCCGGCCGAGCCCGCCAGTCCGTCGGCGGCCAGCGCCAGACCGTGCAGGGTCTTGGCGACCGAGTCGTGCATCTCCCGGGCCAGACGGGTGCGCTCACCCTCCACCGCCTCGTTCACCGCCAGCCGCGCCCGGGTCTCGGTGAGCGCCTGGGTGGCCGTCCCGAAGCGCAGGAGGAGATTGCGCAGGGTGACACCGACCGCCCCGGCGATCACGCAGAATCCGGGCAGGAGCAGGGCCGGCGCCCCGCCCGGCTCCAGCTTCGGGACACTCGCGTACACGCCGAAGACGATGACCACCTGGAGCGCCGCGAAGACCGCCGCGCCGCGCCAGCCCTGGATCAGGCCCGCCAGCAGCGGGGTGCAGACGGTGACGTACGCGAGGGTCGACTCGGGGGTCGCAGTGATCAGCAGCAGCGCGCCGAAGCACACGTCGACGGCCAGGATCCAGGGGTGGCGCAGGAGCACCGGGCCGAACCGCTCCCAGTCCCGGAACAGCAGGTAGGAACCCATGAAGGTGACCAGGATCGCCGAACCGATGAACCAGGTGGGCAGGCCCGGGGCGGTGCGGTTGATGGCGTACGGGGTCGCTATCGCGATCATCGCCAGGCGGAAGCCGAAGACCTGGCGGCACATCGCCTGGAGCGCGTTGACCTGGATGGCGAAGGCCGGGCGGGCCGGGGTGCCGGTGTGGGCGCGGGCCAGTTCGGCGGCCAGTCCGGGCTGGGCGCCGCTGAGTTGGTATGCCATGCGCCTGTCACCTCCGTCTCGTGCCCCGAGTCACTCATGCTCCGTACGTCCGGTCACTGGCTTCAGCAGGCGTTCCGGAACGTAGGAGTTCCGTCCCCATCTCGCCTGTCCTTCATGTCAGCCCCCTGTGAGGAACGAGAAGTCGACATTGGCTCCGTAGACGAACCCGACCGTGAGGAGGAGGAGCGTGCCCGGGAGGAGGAACGTGGTCACCGCGAACGTGGCCTTCGGGACTGCCCTGGCCGCCTTGCGGCGGGCATTCTGGGCGTCGGTGCGGCGCATGTCGTTGGCGATCTGGATGAGCGTCTCGACGATCGGCGCGCCCAGCTCCTCGCCCTGCTGGAGCGTTGTGACGAACATGGCGACCTGTTCGGAGTCGTTGCGTCTGCGCAGTTCCTCGAAGGCTTGGCGACGGCTGACACCCATGTCCATCTGCCGCAGCGTGATGCGCAGCTCGTCCGACCAGGGGCCCTCGTACTTCTCCGCTACCCGGTCCAGCGCCTGCCGGAAACCGAGCCCGGCCGAGACGACGACGGCCAGGACGTCGAGGAAGTCCGGCAGCGTCCGCTCGATGTGCTCGCGGCGCACCCGGATCGCCGACCAGATGCCGGCCTCCACCCAGAACAGACCGAAGGCGACCATCAGCAGGGCCAGGAACAGCTGGCCGCGCATGAGCATCGAGAACGCGCCGAGGAGGCCCAGCGCGCCGTAGACCGCGCGGCGGGCGGCGTAACGGTCGAGGGTGAGGCCGCCGGGGTTGCCCGCCAGGTCGATCTGACGGCGCTTCTTGTTGACGGCTTTGGGGCCCATCATCCGCAGCACCATGGGGGCCCAGCGGATGCCGAGGCGGTCGATGCCGGAGCCGACCGCGCTGGTGCGCGAGGCCCCGGACTCCAGGGCCACGGCCAGGTCGCCGGGGAGTTTGGCGTCGGCCCGGTACATCCGGATGCCGTGGATGGCCCCGTAGACGGCGAGGCCGACGACCAGGGCTAGCAGCAGGTCCATGTCCGTCCCGATCCCTTCCTGGTTCGTGGTGTCAGACGTCGATCCGGGACAGGCGACGGATCACCATGAACCCGATCGCGTACAGGGCGATGGCGACGACCACCGCCACCTGGCCGAGGAACGCCCCCGTCATCCGGTCCAGCGCGCCCGGCATGACCGCGTTCATCAGCAGCATCGCGCCGAGTCCGAAGATGGGCACCGCGTACGCGGTCACGGTGACCTGCGAGAGCTGGGTCTTGACCTCGCGACGGGTCTCCTTGCGCTCCTCCAGGGTCTCGGTGAGGTTGCGCAGCGAGCTGACGACCGTACCGCCGGCCCGGTTGGAGAGGACCAGCGTCGTCACCAGGACCACCAGTTCGCGGGACGGGAGGCGGTCGGTCAGCTCGCTGAGCGCGTCCTCCAGCGGCTCGCCGACGGCCAGCCGCCTGGCGACCCGGGCCAGCTCCTCGCCGGCCGGGTCCTCCAGTTCCTCGGCGGCCATCGACAGCGAGGTGCGCAGGGCCAGGCCCGCCTGGGTGGCGTTGGCGAGGATCCGGGAGAGCTCGGGGAGCTGGTTGATGAAGCGCTCGGTGCGCTTGACCCGCTGCCAGTTGAGGAACGCGTTGGTGCCCCAGAGGCCGATCAGGGCGGCGACCGGGCCGAAGAACGCGGCGAGCATGGAGGAGGCGATCATCCAGAGCCCCGCCATGGCGACGAGCGCGTACACGAAGAACTCGCCGGGTGTGATGTCCATGCCGGTCGCCGCGAGCTTCAGCTCCAGCTTCCGGCCGAGCGCGGTGGCGCGCAGCCTGCGGTCGAGGCCCTTGAAGCGGCGGGGGCGGCCCTTCTCGGGGATCTGCCCGACGTGGGAGAGCCGGTCGACGAGGGCGTCCCGGTCGGCCTTGCCGCCGGTGTAGGCGTACAGGCCCATCACGCCCAGCACGCACGCCAGCAGCGTGACGCCGACGGTGACCAGGGGGAGGTTGACGTTGTCCATGGCTCGGTACCTAGTTGGCCTCTCGGGTGGCGAGCTGTTCGGCGGACTGGGCGACGCCGAACGCCTGCGGGATGGGCTGACTGGCCAGATAGAGGCGCTCGGCGAGCCTCCTGGGCAGCGGGAGGTACTGGAAGTCGCCGTGGATGCGGCCGTCGGGGGCCATCGGCTGCGCGTTGAACCGCGCGACCGTGACGATGCGGTACGGGTCGCGACCGTGCGAGTCCAGGACGGCGATCTCGGTGATCTTCCTGGCGCCGTCGGCGTGCCGGGTGAGCTGGACGATCACGTCGACGGCGCTGTTGATCTGGTCGTGCAGCGCCTCGAACGGGATCTCGACCTCCGACATCGAGGCGAGGGTCTGCAGACGCATCAGCGCGTCCTCGGCGCTGTTGGCGTGGACGGTGGCCAGCGAACCGTCGTGACCGGTGGACATCGCCTGGAGCATGTCGAGGGACTCACCGCCTCGGACCTCACCGACGACGATGCGGTCGGGGCGCATACGCAGCGAGTTGCGGACCAGGTCACGGATGGTGATCTGGCCCTTGCCCTCGACGTTCGCCGGACGGGACTCCAGCCGGATGACATGGCTCTGCTGGAGCTGGAGCTCGGCGGAGTCCTCGATGGTGACGATGCGTTCGGTGTTCGGGATCAGTCCGGACAGCGCGTTGAGCAGGGTCGTCTTGCCGGTGCCGGTGGCCCCCGAGACGATGATGTTGAGCTTGGCCTGCACCAGTCCGGCGAGCAGGACCAGCATCTGTTCGTCCAGTGAACCGAAACCGATCATCTCCTGGAGCGTGAAGGAGCGCGGGAACCGCCGGATGGTGAGCGTCGCGCCGGTCAGCGAGAGCGGCGGGATGATCACGTTGACACGTTCACCGCTGGGCAGGCGGGCGTCGACCATCGGGTTGGACTCGTCGACGCGGCGGTTGACGGTCGACACGATCCGCTCGATGGTCTGCATCAGCTGTTCGTGGGAGCCGAAGCGCATCGGGAGCTGTTCGACCCTGCCGTTGCGCTCGACGAAGATCTGGTCGGGGCCGTTGACCATGATCTCGGTGATGGACGCGTCCTCCAGGAGCGGTTCCAGGATGCCGAGTCCGAGCGCCTCGTCGACGACGCGGCGGATCAGCTGCGAGCGCTCCACGGTGGAGAGGACCGGGCCCTCGCGGCTGATGATGTGGCCGAGGACGCGCTCCAGCCGGGCTCGCCGGTCGGCGGCGGCCAGCGAGGACATCTCCGCGAGGTCGATCTCCTCCAGCAGCTTGGCCCGGTAGGTGGCCACCAGGTGGCCGTCCTCCCGTGCCCCGCCCTGTTCCTCAGGGGCGGTCATGCGTGCCCGCAGGCTCATCGGCGTAGCTCTCCTCGGTCTCGGCGGACGGTGGCGCCCGGCCGGTCGGTGCGGCTCTCTCGCGGAAGGTCGGGGTCAGAAGCCGACCGCGGACCTCTCGTTGGGCATCGTCGTGCTCCGCTCGGCCCACCAGTCGTCCAGTCCCGGCACGACGGAGGGCACCTTGACGCGGACCGTGACCGTGATGTCCTGGCCACCGCTCCTGCGATAGCGGAACCCGCCGTCCTCCACCCAGTCGCTCACGGCGTCACGGGCGTTGGCCCGACCGCTGCCCCGGGCGTCCACGCTGGCTTCCGTACGGGCTCCGGCGCGGGCCGCGGTGCCCGCCTGGTTGGCGGCGTACGCGGCCAGGCCGAGCTGGATGGCCGCCATCGCGACGAGGAGCAGCAGGGGGAGGAAGCCGAGATACTCCATGGCGACCTGGCCCCGGTCCCGGTCCCGGTCCCGGTCCCGGTCCC
Source organism: Streptomyces sp. rh34 (assembly GCF_002551245.1). Classification (GTDB taxonomy): domain Bacteria; phylum Actinomycetota; class Actinomycetes; order Streptomycetales; family Streptomycetaceae; genus Streptomyces. Next base: position 35,651 of record NZ_NTGZ01000018.1, on the reverse strand, counting down.
GGCCTCGGTCCCGGTCGTACCCGCCGTACGGGTGGGTCGTCATCGCTGGTCCTCCCTCGGCGATCCCGCTCGGCCGGTGATCTCGGTGTCGAGGTCGAACAGGCCCGGCACCAGCACCGGGACCTTCAGCCTCACCGTCGCCTCGTACAGGCGGCCGCCGCCGTTGCAGCGGATCCGGGCTCCGTCCTCCCAGGCGGCGGGGAGGTCCTTCACCGCCCCCGCCCGGCAGGCCGCGCGCGCCCCGTACTCCGCGCCGCTGCCCTTGCGCGCGCCCACGTCGGCCGCGTTGCCCGCGAGACTGAAGGTGTATCCGATCAGGGCGCACTCCCAGAGCACGAGCATGATCAGGATGATGAAGGGGGTCATTCCCAGGAACTCGATCGCGGTCTGCCCCCGGTCCCGGACCCGGCGCTCACGTAGGGCGGTGATCCGCCCCCGTATGCCGCTTCGTGCCGTCCTTGTGGTGGTCATCGCTCAACGTGTCCCCTCGGAGTCTCCGGGCCCGATGCCGGAGCCGTCGCGCCGGCGGCGCGCGCGTCCGATCGAGCCCCGGTCGTTCTTGAAGACGCCACTGTTCCTCTTGGCCAGGGCGCTGCCGCTCTTCTTCGCCGTTGCGCTCTCCTTGACGATGCCCAGCTCTCCGGCCAGGCCCCAGAGCGCCTGCTTGACCGTGCTCTTGGCGTCCAGTTCGTGCAGGCGTCCGGAGTCGATGGACGCCTGGAGCTCCTTGAAGTTCGCGGGGACCGCCGCCGAGGCGACCCGGGTGCCGGTGATCTTCTGGATCAGCGGCGGCTGGATCTCCGTGTTGCGGGTGAAGCGGTTGACGAGGGTGATCGTCTCCTCGGCCTTGCGGATCTGGAGCCGTTCCCACATCCGTACGATGCGTTTCGCGCCGCGCACCGCGATCACGTCCGGGGTCGTGACCAGCAGGGCCACGTCCGCCATCTCGATGGCCGCCGCGTTGGCCCCGTTCATCTGACCGCCGCAGTCGATGACGACGATCTCGTAGCGGGTGCGGAGCGCGCTGACGATCTGGCGGGCCGAGCGGTCGCTGACCTCCTCGCCGCGTTCGCCCTCGCCGGGGGCGAGGAGCAGGGCGAGTCCGGTGGAGTGGGAGAACACCGCGTCCGACAGCACCCGGGGCGAGATGTCGGTGATCAGGGCGAGGTCGACCAGGGAGCGGCGGAACTGGACGTCCAGGAACGAGGCGATGTCCCCGGTCTGGAGGTCCATGTCCACCAGCGCCACCGTGTTGCCGGACGCCTGCGCGGCCAGGGCGAGCTGGATGGCGGTGACGGTCGCGCCGACGCCGCCCTTGGCGCCGGTGACCGTGACCACCGTGCCGCCGGGGCCGGTGAAGACGTCGTTCCCGGAGGTGAGGTGGCGGCGCACGCCGGTGGACCACTGGGCGGCCGCCTGGACACGGTTGGCCAGTTCCTCGTAGCTCAGCGGCAGAGTGACCAGGCCGCGCGCCCCGGAGTCCATCGCGTCGGCGAAGAGGTTCGGACTGGCGTCCGCGGTGATCATGACGACGCCGACGGACGGGAACCTCATCGACACCTCCCGGATCAGCTCCAGGGCCGGCACCGGGCCGATCCGCTCGTGGACCAGCACCACCTCGGGCAGCTCGTCGATCGCCTCGGCCGCGAGGCGGGCCAGGGTGTCGATGAGCTGGGTGGAGTCGCCGGCCGGGGTCGCGGGTTCGGCGTCGGGCAGCTGGCTGAGCAGGGTGGTGACGGAGCGGGCCGCGTCGAGGTCACCGACGGCGGGGAGGATTCTGGTGGTCATCCCATCCTCACTTGTCCTTGTCGAGCGTGTAGGTGCGGTCCCCCGGGCGGATGGTGCCGTCGCTGCCCGGGGCGACGAGCGCGAGACGCACGTGCTCCGCGAACGACTCGGCGTAGGCGACGCGCTGGGTGTCCAGCGTGTTCAGGGCGAAGGTGATCGGCACGGCCTCGGTCGCCCGGGTGCCCCGGTCGTCCGCGCTGGGATCCAGGGCGGTCAGCTCGCCGACGTCGAGCACCTTGGCGTTGGAGACGATGACCTTGGACTGGGCCGCGGCGCCCTGCTGCTCACCGGCGAACGTGGCGTAGATGTTGACCGACGCGCCCGGTGTGATCTTGCCCGCGACGCCGGTGGAGGCGTCGATCATGATGGCGATCTCCTGCTCACCGGCGCGGAGTTCGGGCTTGCGGACCATCATGTCCGACTGGAGCAGCGAGCCTTTGCGGAGCTCGGTGACCGCGATCTTCGACTCGACCTCCCGCAGGTCGGTCACGGCGTTCTCCGAGAGCCAGCGTTCAGGCATCTTGATCTTCTCGAACTGGCCGCTGCTCAAAGCTGTGTACGGAGCCACGTTGGTCTTCAGCTGGTACGCCGTCACCTCGGGTCCGACCTTCGAGTTGACGTCGCTGATCACCGAGAGCACGCCGGCGAAGGCCGCGAAGGCACACAGGACCGACAGGAGCAGGAGTATCACGCCGCGGCGCTGGCGGGAGTTCATGGTCCGGACAACCTCGTTCGAATCGGATGCGTGGGACGGACAGCGGACAGAGAGAGCGGTGCGGTGGAGCGGTGCTGTGCGATGCGGTGGAGCGGTTACGCGCTTACATCTGGGGTGGGGCGGTTACGCGCTTACATCTGCGGCGGCGCGCTGCCGCGGGGCCGGCCGGGCGGGAAGGTCTCATGCGGGGAAGTCTCGGTGTGGGGGGTGCGGGGCGTGCGTGCGGGAACCGGGAGGAGCGGGTCCCGCGGGAAGGGCGGTCTCGCTAGGGGCCCGGCGACTCGCCGGCCCCGCGGTGGAGGACACCGGTGGGGAGCGTGCGGTTCTCCGGAGCCGCGAGAGGAGCGGAACAGAATGCGCAGCGGTCGCCGATGAGTTCCATGGAGCACCAGTGGCACTTTTCCCGGCGTACGGAGGAGACCAGCTGGTACAGCACGGAGAGGTCCGGGAGGTGGGCGGCGAACTCCACCAGTTTTCCCGTGCCCCACCAGCGCGGCGAGTCGGACGGGACCGTGGTGTCGTGGATGGCCTGGACCTTCCAGGCGGGCGCGAGGGTCTCCTGTACCCAGTCCGACTGCAGATTCCCTTTCGCGACCAGAAGATGCGTACCGAAATCCGGCCCCGTCGGCGGTTCGGCGGTCGGGCCCACCTTCACCAGTTGCGACTCGGGTCCGGCGAGCACCGCGAACTGGGAGCCGGGGACCCAGGACCTGGCGTGGCTCTTGAGACTGACCGGCACCCGGTCGAGCCGGGCGACGGAGTTGAGGAGGGCGCCCGCGTAGATGTAGTGCGAGAGCAGCCGCGCGGCGGAGGCGACCACCCCGGGGCTGAAGTCGCAGATGGACAACTGCCGGAGCTGGCGCACCAGTACGGCGAGGCCGAGCGGCGGGAGATCCACCTTGACCAGGGCGATCCGGTCGCTCTCCAGCACCGATCGGATGGAGTGGAGGCGACGCTCGTGCTCGGGACGGATGCCCGAGGGATAGAGGGCGATCACGTACCCGTGCTGTTCCAGCAGCAGGTGCATGTCGCCGATCGCCAGCTCCAGCACCTGGGCCTCGGGGGCCTGGAGCAGAGCGGCGGTCGGTGTCTGCTGGTCGGTGGGCGGCAGTACCAGGTCTGCGCTCGTCACTGCTATTGCGGTCGGCACGCTCTTCCCCGTTTCGGCTCCGGTCGACGTGGGGACGTCGGCCGCAATCGCTCCTGCTCCGTGCTCCTGACCCAGCACTTTAGCCACGTCTCACCAGGCAGAGAACAGTTATCGGAGACCAGTACGACGCCATGCGAACACCGTTCCTACGGGACTCGGGTGCTAAACGGGACGAAATCGATTCCGCCCAACTCGGCTATCACTGCGGAGCGTTACCGAAGACTGTGTCCGGTTTTCAATCATCCATCCATTCACGCACGTCAGGCTGGATTCCGGGCCGTCGACCCCCTTTTCGTAAGGGCGTTTCCGTGACTGCCCGAAGATCTCCCGCAAGATCACCCGTGCGGGGTGCGATGCAGGGCCACAGCGCCGTTCCCGACGGGAAGAACCCCGATCCGGCACCCTCAGCAGGCCCTTGGACACCCCACCGCCGGGTCCGCCTCGCGACCTCGCGCGCACCCTCGCGGAAGCCTTTCCCCTGCCAGAGGTCTTGACAACTCGATTGGTCTGGACCAGCTTTGTGCGCCAAGCGGTGGCCACCGCTCCCGTGATTGATCGTCATGGATCCCCGCTCCGCCCGGCCCACCCCGTGCAGCCCCGGCCCGTCGTCCGTCCGGCACTTCTGCACGACCCCCGCCAGGCCACCAACTCCCCACGGAGGAAGCAGTGGAACGCTCCGCAGGCAGCAGTCGCAGAAGGCGTCGTCACTCCCGTCCCGTGCTCGGCGGCACCTTGGCCGTCATCGCGGCCGCGGCCCTGACCGTCACCGGACTCGTCAGCACCGCCCAGGCCGCCGACGTCAACAACGCCAAGAACCCGGGGTTCGAGGCGGGCCTCGCCGGCTGGACCTGCGCCGGGGGCAGCGGCACCGTCGTCTCCTCCCCCGTGCACGGCGGTACGTCCGCGCTGAAGGCCACCCCGGCCGGCCAGGACAACGCCAAGTGTTCCCAGGTCGTCAAGGTGAAGGCCAACTCGACGTACGCGCTCAGCTCCTGGGTGCAGGGCGGCTACGCCTACCTCGGCGTGAGCGGCACCGGAACCACCGACGTCTCCACCTGGACGCCGGGCTCCTCCACCTGGACCAAGCTGTCCACCAGCTTCAAGACCGGCGCGAACACCACCTCGGTGACCGTCTACACCCACGGCTGGTACGGGCAGGCCGCCTATCTCGCCGACGACTTCGAGGTGACCGGCCCCGACGGCGGTGGCGGCGAGGAGCCCGGCCCGGTCATCCCGGCGGCTCCCGGGGGCCTCGCGGCGGGTGCCACGACCACGTCCTCCGTCGCCCTGTCCTGGAACGCGGTCTCCGGCGCCACCGGGTACACCGTGTACCGGGACGGCGCGAAGGCCACCACGTCCACCGGCACCTCGGCGACCGTCACGGGCCTCACCGCGGACACCGCCTACGAGTTCTCGGTGAGCGCCACCAACGCCGCCGGTGAGTCCGCCAAGTCGGCGGCCGTCAGCGCCCGTACGGCCAAGAACGGCACCGGCCCGGGGACCACGGTGCCCAAGCACGCGGTGACCGGCTACTGGCAGAACTTCAACAACGGCGCGGCCGTCCAGAAGCTCAGCGACGTCCCGGCCGACTACGACATCATCGCGGTCTCCTTCGCGGACGCCACGGCGACCCAGGGCGCGGTCACCTTCAACCTGGACACCGCCGGGCTGAACGGCTACACCGACGCCCAGTTCCGGTCGGACATCAAGGCCAAGAAGGCGGCCGGCAAGAACGTCATCATCTCGATCGGCGGCGAGCTGGGCACGGTCCGGGTCGACAGCGACGCCTCCGCCACCGCGTTCGCCAACTCGGTGTACGCGCTGATGCAGGACTACGGCTTCACCGGGGTCGACATCGACCTGGAGAACGGTCTCAACTCCACCTACATGACGAAGGCGCTGCGCCAGCTGTCGGCGAAGGCCGGCAGCGGACTGGTCATCACGATGGCCCCGCAGACCATCGACATGCAGTCGACGTCGGGCGAGTACTTCAAGACGGCGCTCAACGTCAAGGACATCCTGACCGTCGTCAACACGCAGTACTACAACAGCGGTTCGATGCTCGGCTGCGACGGCAAGGTCTACTCGCAGGGCTCGGTGGACTTCCTCACCGCGCTCGCCTGCATCCAGCTGGAGGGCGGCCTCGACCCGTCCCAGGTCGGCCTCGGCGTCCCCGCCTCCACCCGCGGCGCGGGCAGCGGCTACATCTCCCCGTCGATCGTGAACGCGGCGCTGGACTGCCTCGCCAAGGGCACCAGCTGCGGCTCGTTCAAGCCGTCCAAGACCTACCCGTCGCTGCGCGGCGCGATGACCTGGTCGACGAACTGGGACGCGACGGCCGGGTTCGCCTGGTCGAAGGCGGTCGGCCCACACGTCCGCAGCCTGCCGTAGCACGCCGCTGCCCCGGCAGACAGCCTGCCGGGGTACGCCCGGTACCGCACAGCGGTCCCCGGACCAGTAGCGCCGCCGCTCCCCCGGCGGCGCTGCCGCGTTCGGGCCGGTCCTCGGACCCCCGTGTCACCAGGGCAGTTCGCGCACCTGCTGGACGCACAGCACGACGAACAGCAGCCCGGCCAGGGAGAGCATCCCGTTGCTGAGCCATCCGTTGCGCCACTCCCCGGGCGTACGGGAGGAGTTGAGCAGCCAGAGCAGGGTCAGGGAGAGGAACGGCATGAAGAACGCGCCGAGCACCCCGTACGCGATGACCAGACCGAAGGGCTCGTCCAGCCAGAGCAGGGTCATCGGCGGGAAGGTCAGCCACAGGAGGTACGCGCGGAACGGCAGCGACCGCTGCCGGCGCTCGGCGACGTCCGGCCCCTCGTGCTCGTCGGCCTTCGCCGCGCCGGCCGCCGGGGCCCGGAACCGCTCCACGAAGTCGGCGAACATCAGGCTGACCCCGTGCCAGACGCCGATCAGGGACGAGAACGACGTGGCGAAGAAGCCCACCAGGAAGAGCTTGGCGGTGCCCGCGCCGAAGCGGTCCTCCAGCACCCTGCCCAGGTCGATCAGCCCGCGGTCGCCGGAGGTGAGGGCGACCTGGGAGGCGTGCAGCAGCTCGGCGCCGACGATGAGCATCGCCACGACGAAGACCCCGGTGGTGATGTAGGCGACCCGGTTGTCGAGCCGCATCACCTTCATCCAGGAGGAGTTGCTCCAGCCCTTGGCGTTGACCCAGTACCCGTACGCGGCCATGGTGATCGTGCCGCCGACGCCGCCGATCAGCCCGAGGGTGTAGAGGAGCGAGCCGTCCGGGAGCACGGGCAGCAGCCCGGCGAACGAGGCCCCGACGTCCGGCACGACGCGGGCTGCCACGTACACGACCACCACGAACATGATGCCGATCAGGACCGTCATGACCTTCTCGAACACGGCGTACCGGTTGAACCAGACGAACGCCAGTCCGATCAGCCCGGTGACGATCGCCCAGAACTTCAGCCCGGGGCCGTCGGGGAACAGCGCGACGATGGGCAGGGCGCTGGAGGACATGGCCGTCGCCCCGTAGATGAAGCCCCAGAGGACGACGTAGACCGCGAAGTACACCGTGGTCCAGGGGCCCAGACTGCGCCAGCCGTCGAAGAGCGTGCGGCCGGTCGCCAGATGCCAGCGGCCGGCCGCCTCGGCGAGCGAGATCTTGACGACGCAGCCGATCACCGCCGCCCACATCAGGGTGTATCCGAACTTGCTGCCCGCGATCAGCGTCGCGACCAGGTCGCCGGCACCGACCCCGGTCGCCGCGACGACGATGCCGGGGCCGATGTACTTCCAGCTGGACTGACGTGGTCGGGAGGCCGGCTCCCCTGTCCCTGTGGTTGCGCTTGTCTCCGCCATGCCGATCAAGGAAGCGCAATCGGCGGGGCAGCACAAGGGGTACGCGCGGAATCGGCGGGCGCGGGACGGGGAACATCCCTGTGTGTGCGGGTACGCAGACCGGAGGCGCCGAGGGCTCCCGCGGTTCCCGGCGGGAGAGCCCTTAGATGATCAGGCTGAGCAGCGCCGCGACGACGAAGCCCGCGACCGAGAGCACCGTCTCCAGGACGGTCCAGGACTTCAGGGTGTCGCGCTCGCTGATGCCGAAGTACTTCGACACCATCCAGAAGCCGCCGTCGTTCACGTGCGAGGCGAAGATCGAGCCCGCCGAGATCGCCATGATGATCAGCGCGAGGTGGGCCTGGGACAGGTCCTGGCCCTCGACCAGCGGGACCACGATGCCGGCCGTCGTGACGATCGCGACGGTGGCCGAGCCCTGGGCGACGCGCAGGACGACCGAGATCAGCCAGGCGAGCAGGATGATCGGCAGGCCCACGTCGTTGAAGGTGTCGGCCAGCGCGTCGGCGATGCCGCTGCCCTTGAGGACGGCGCCGAAGATGCCGCCCGCGCCGACCACCAGCAGGATGTTGCCGACGGGCTTGAGCGAGGACGTGGAGACCGATTCCAGGGACTTGCGGGACCAGCCGCGCCGGATGCCCAGCAGGTAGTACGCGAGGAACAGGGCGATCGTCAGGGCGACGAACGGGTTGCCGAAGAACTCGATCACCGAGCGGAGCGTGGAGGGGTCCAGGGCGATGGAGGAGAACGTCGCGGCGAGGATCAGGATCAGCGGGGTGCCGATGATCGCGAGGACCGTACCGAGCGGGACCGGCTTCTCGTGCGGGGTGACCCCTGCGGCGCGCTGTTCGGCGGCGACGGCGGCCTTGGCCTCCTCGGCGGCCTCCACCATGTCCTGCGGGACGTCGACGAAGATCCGCTTGCCGATCCAGGCGGCGTACGCCCAGGCGGCGATGACCGACGGGATGCCGACGACGATGCCCATCAGGATGACCCAGCCGAGCGAGACGTTGAAGAGTCCGGCGGCGGCCACCGGTCCCGGGTGCGGCGGCAGGAACGCGTGGGTCATCGACAGGCCCGCCAGCAGCGGCATCGCGTAGAGCAGGATCGATTTGCCGGAGCGTTTGGCGGCGGCGTACACGATCGGCGCGAGGACGAAGATGCCGACGTCGAAGAAGACCGGGACGCCGAAGACGAGGCCCGTCATGCCCATGGCGAGCGGGGCGCGCTTCTCACCGAAGGCGTTCAGCAGGCGGGCGCTCAACACCTCTGCCCCGCCGGACACTTCGAGGATCGCTCCGAGCATGGTGCCGAGCCCGATGATGATCGCGACATGGCCGAGGATGCCGCCCATGCCGGACTCGATGACCGAGACGGCGGCGGATTTCTGCACGGTGCCGAAGAGTTCGGTGACCGAGAGACCGGCGCCGAGACCGACGGCTATGGAGACCGCGAGCAGGGCGACGAACGGCTGGAGCCTGACCTTGATGATCAGGAAGAGCAGGAGGGCGATGCCGAGGGCGGCGATGGTCAGCAGACCGGCGGTGCCGTCGATCAGGAGGAGCAGACCACCGGTGTGCGGTGGCGCTTCGACCGGCGGCGGGGTGGCGGCGAGCAGCATGGGGACTCCGGTGGCGCTGGAGGGCAGGGGGGAGCGCGGCACGGCGCCCCCGGGGAGCGGGGCGCCGTGCCGTACGGCGTGCTGGAGCGGTCCTGCGGGTGAGGTGAAGCGATCAGCGGGGGCCTGCGATCGGGGGACGGGGGGCGGCGGGCCGGGGTGCGGCGGGCCTGGTGGTCGGCTGACCCAGGTGGTCAGCGGGCCGAAGTGGGGCGAAGCCGGCCGCCGAAGAGGGTCGGCGGGCCGGAGAGGGTCAGAGCCGGCCGGAGGAGGTCAGCCGGTCACCGCGAGGGCGTCGATCTCGATGAGCAGCCCCTTGGGCAGGCCGACGTAGACCGTCGTCCGGGCCGAGGGGGCCTCCTTGAGGTTCTGCTCGGCGAAGTACGTGTTGTAGATCTCGTTCATCTCCGCGAAGTGGTCCACGTCCGTGAGGTAGACGCGCATCATCATCACGTCGTCCCAGCTCGCGCCGCCCTCCTCCAGGATCGCCTTGACGTTGGCGAAGGTCTGGAGGGTCTGCTCGCGGAGCGTGGGACCGGCGGGCGTCGGGGCCTGGCCCTCCACGGCGGGGAGGAAACCGACCTGGCCGGCGACCTGGAGGATGTTCCCCTTCTTCACGCCGTGCGAGAACTTCGCGGGCGGCGTGGTGTGGGTGGAGGGGGTGAGGGCGGTCTTCTCGGTCATGGCTGATCAGGCTTTCTTGGGTCGGGTGGTGCCGGAGTACTCCCGGCTGATGGTCTCGGCGGTGCGCCGGACCAGCGGGAGCAGGGTGAGGAGTTCCTCGGCCGTGACGACCACATTGGGCGCGGACACCGACATGGCCGCGACGACCCGCCCGTCCGCGCCGCGAATGGGGGCGCCGATGCAGTTGATGGACTCCTCGTGGCCACCGAGGTCGGTGGCCCATCCCTGTTCGCGGACGACGGCGAGCTCCTTGAGGAACGCGACGGCGTTGGGCGTCGAACGGGATGTGTACATGGGGTAGTCGAGCTTCTCGGCGATGACGCGCCGCTCGGGCTCGGTGAGGTCGGCCAGCAGCAGCTTGGCCACGGCCGCGACGGTGATCGCCACGGGCTTGCCGATCCGTGAGTACATCCGGACCGGGTAGCGGCTCTCGACCTTGTCGATGTAGAGGACTTCCTGCTCCTCGTACACGGCGAGGTGGACGGTGTGCCCGCACCGGTCGTTCAGCGCGATCAGGTGGGAGTGGGCGATCTCGCGTACGTCGAGGTTCTCGACGGCCTCCTGCGCGAGCGCGAAGAGCCGGGCGCCGAGGCGGTAGCGCTGGTCCTCCTGGCGGTAGACGAGGCCGTGCTCGTGGAGCGTACGCAGCAGACGCAGCGCCGTGGATTTGTGGACGCCGAGCCGCTCGGCGACCTGGCCGAGGTCGGCGGGTCCCTGGGCGAGCAGCGGCAGGATGCTCAGTGCCCGGTCGACGGTCTGGCTCATGGTGTGCGTACCTCCTCTGCGGCCCGGTCGGCTGCGGTCCAGCCGGGGCCGAGACGAAGTCTCCCCCAGGCGTCGTCGTCGAGGGCCGCGAGGCGGTCGGCGCGGTCGCGGGCGGGCGGGTCGGTGAGGTCTCCGGGGACGGTGAGGACGGCGGCGGCCATGAGGTGCCCGTGCCGGACCCGGTCGCGCACGGGCAGCCCGCGCAGGGTGGCGGAGAGGAACCCGGCGGCGAACGCGTCCCCGGCCCCGACGGCGGCCACGACGTCGACGCGGAGGGCGGGGACGAGAGTGACGGTGTCGGCGTCTTCAGCCCCTCCGGCGTTCGAGGAGCGGGGTCCGGGGCGGAGCCCCGAGAACACCGTGGCTCCCGCGCTCCCCCGCTTCACGACCACCACGGCCGGCTCCGGCAGCGCCGCCCGGATCGCCTCCGCGCCGACGATCCCCCACGCCTCCTCCGCCTCGTCCTCGCCCACGAACACCAGATCGGCCCGCCGGGCCAGCTCCAGCAGCACGGAGGCGTCGGCGTCCCCGCCCCGCCACAGATGCGGCCGGTGGTTCACGTCGAAGGAGACGAGCGGCCGGCCGGGACGCGGAGCCGTCAGGTCCCGCAGCAGCGCCAGGCAGTCGGCGGACAGCGCGGCCGTGATCCCGGACAGGTGCAGGACGCGGCCCGCGAGGAGGTCCTCGTACGGCACGTTGTCCGGGGACATCGCGGAGGCGGCGGACCCGGCCCGGTAGTAGGCGACCTCGTGGGTGCCGGCGCCCCGGTCCGTGGCCGTGCGGAAGTAGATGCCGGTGGGGCGGGCGGGGTCGCGGCGGACGGCCGAGGTGTCGACCCCGTACGACGCGATCGTCTCGACCAGGTGGTCGCCGAAGCCGTCCGCGCCGACCCGGCCGACCCAGGCCGCCCGGTGCCCGGCGGCGGCGAGCGCGCAGGCCACGTTGGACTCGGCGCCACCGATCCCGCGCCCGAAGGAGGGCACGTCGGCGAGGCGGCCGGGCTGCGAGGGCAGGAACGTCACCATGGACTCACCGAGACAGACGACATCGGTGGTCGTGGCGGCGTCGGCCGTCCCTGCTGCGGGTCCGGGCACTGGAGGGCTCCTCACTGATCGGCGTGCGGGCCGGTGGTCACCATTGACCGGGCATCGGCTCGGATGTTAGACAGCGTTGAGCGATATACGCAATGGGTGTTGCATATGTTGCAACGAACTTCGAGGAGCTCCCCTTGGCAGCCGAACGCCCCACCGGCCACACCGTCGTTCCCGCGCCTTCCGCCCCCGGCGCGTCCCCCGCGTCCCTGGCGTCCGGCCTCGCCGACGAACGCGTCGACCACCGCTTCAAGGCCCTGCCGCCGGACGCCGAGGGCCTGACCGTCGGGGCCCTGGCCGCCGAGCGGCGGAACCTCTTCACCGGCGGGTTCACCACCCCCGTGCTCGCGCTCTCCGCCGAGTCGGTCGCGCACAACCTCGACCTCCTGGAGACGTACGCCGAGCGCCACGGCCTCGCGTTCGCCCCGCACGGCAAGACGTCCATGTCCCCGCAGCTCTTCGTCGACCAGCTGAAGCGCGGGGCGTGGGGCATCACGGCCGCCGTGCCGCACCAGGCGCGGGTCTACCGGGCGTACGGGATCGGGCGGATCTTCCTCGCCAACGAGCTGGTCGACGCCGTCGCCCTGCGCTGGCTGGCCGGCGAGCTGACCGCCGACCCGGAGTTCCGCTTCGTCTGTTACGTCGACTCCGTGCGCGGGGTCGAGCTGATGGACGAGGCCCTCGGCGCCGCGGGCGCCACCCGCCCGGTCGACGTGGTCGTGGAGCTGGGCGCGGGCGAGGGCGCGCGCACCGGGGCCCGCACGGAGGCCGACTGCGCGGCGGTGGCCGACGCGGTGGCGGCGGCCGGTTCGCTGCGGCTGGTGGGCGTCTGTCTNAGACAGGGCGAGGGCGCGCGCACCGGGGCCCGCACGGAGGCCGACTGCGCGGCGGTGGCCGACGCGGTGGCGGCGGCCGGTTCGCTGCGGCTGGTGGGCGTCGCCGGGTACGAGGGCGAGGTGCCGGACGCCGACCCCGAGCGGGTACGGGCGTGGCTGCGGCGGCTCGTCCGGCTCGCGGCCTCCTTCGACGCCGAGCAGCGGTTCACCGCGGCCGACGGGATCATCGTCAGCGCGGGCGGCAGCGCCTGGTTCGACGCGGTCGCGGACGTCTTCGCGGAGATCCCCGAACTGAGCGCCCCGGTGCTGAAGTTGCTGCGCTCCGGCGCGTACGTCTCGCACGACGACGGGCACTACAAGCACCTCACCCCGTTCAACCGCGTGCCCGCGGAAGGCGCGCTGGAGCCCGCCTTCCGCCTCTGGGCGCAGGTCGTCTCCCGCCCCTCCGGCGAGCAGGCGTTCCTGAACGCGGGCAAGCGGGACGCGGCGTACGACCTCGATCTGCCCGAGGCGCAGGTGGTCCGCTCCGGCCGGGACGGCTCGGTCCGGTCCGCCACCGGGGTCACGGTCACCGGCCTCTCCGACCAGCACACCTGGGTGCGTACGGAGGCGGGCACGGAGCTGGAGGTGGGCGACTGGGTCGGCATGGGCCTCTCGCACCCCTGCACCAGCTTCGACAAGTGGCAGCTGATCCCGCTGGTCACGGCGGACGGCACGGTCACCGACTACATCCGCACGTTCTTCTAGAGCCATGGGCCCGCGACACCTGGCCCCTCCCGATCGGAAAGGTGACCCATGGACCTGGTCCTGCGTGACGCGCTCGTCGTCGACGGCACCGGCGCGCCCTCCTACCGCGCCGATGTGGCCCTCGGCGGCGGCCGCATAGCCGAGATCCACCCCGAGGGATCCTCCGGCCCCCGCCCCACCGCCACCCGGACGCTCGACGCCGATGGACTCGCCCTCTCCCCCGGCTTCATCGACATGCACGCCCACAGCGACCTGGCGCTGCTGCGCGACCCCGACCACAGCGCGAAGGCGGCGCAGGGCGTCACCCTCGAAGTGCTGGGCCAGGACGGGCTGTCGTACGCCCCGGCCGACGACCGCACCCTCGCCGAGGTCCGGCGCTCCATCACCGGCTGGAACGGCGACGGGAGCGACATCGACTTCGACTGGCGCACCGTGGGCGGGTATCTGGACCGCCTCGACCGGAACTTCGGCGGCCGGGGCATCGCGGTCAACGCCGCCTACCTCATCCCGCAGGGCACGGTCAGGATGTACGCGGTGGGCTGGGACGACCGGCCCGCCACCGCCGCCGAGCTGACCCGGATGAAGGAGCTGGTGGACCAGGGCATGCGCGAGGGCGCGGTCGGCATGTCCTCGGGTCTCACCTACACACCCGGGATGTACGCGGACGACGCCGAACTCACCGAACTGTGCCGGGTGGTGGCCCGCCACGGCGGCTACTACTGCCCGCACCACCGCAGTTACGGGGCCGGAGCGCTCGAAGCCTACGAGGAGATGGTGCGGCTCACCCGGAACGCCGGCTGCGCCCTCCATCTCGCCCACGCCACGATGAACTTCGGCGTGAACAAGGGCAGGGCGCCCGACCTGCTGGCCCTGCTCGACGGAGCGCTCGCCGCCGGGGCCGACATCTCGCTCGACACCTACCCGTACACCCCCGGCTGCACCACCCTGGCGGCCATGCTGCCGAGTTGGGCGAGCGAGGGCGGACCGGAGTCGATCCTCACCCGGCTCGCGGACGCGGAGAGCGCGGAGCGGATCCGGCACCACCTGGAGGTGCTGGGCTCGGACGGCTGCCACGGGGTCCCGATCGAGTGGGACACCATCGAGATCTCCGGCGTCGGCGCACCGCACCTGGCCGAGTACGTGGGCCGTACGGTGGCGGAGTCGGCGGCGCTGCGGGGCGAGGAGCCCTGGGTGACCGCGTGGCGGCTGCTCACCGAGGACCGGCTCGGGACGACGATCCTCCAGCACGTGGGCCACGAGGAGAACGTCCAGCGGATCATGCGCCACCCCGTGCACACGGGCGGCAGTGACGGCATCCTCCAGGGCGACAAGCCGCACCCGAGGGCGTACGGCACGTTCCCGCAGTATCTGGGCCGGTACGCACGGGAGTTGGGCATCCTCTCACTGGAGGAGTGCGTGGCCCATCTGACCTCGCGCCCGGCCGCCCGGCTGCGGCTCGCGGACCGGGGCCTGGTGCGCGAGGGGTACCGCGCTGACCTGGTGCTGTTCGACCCGGAGACGGTGGCGGCGGGCTCCACGTTCGCGGAGCCGCGCGCCCTTCCGGTCGGCATCCCGCATGTGCTGATCGACGGCCGGTTCGTCATCGAGGACGGCAGGCGGACCTCCGTACTGGCGGGCCGGGCGGTCCGGGGAGCGGGCGCCGGGGCCGCCTGAGGGCTCCTGAACCGCTCCACGCAGCGTCCGTCCGCGCGGCTCTACGAAGCGTCCGCCGCGCGCTCCGCCGCCCAGGCGAGGTCCTCCTCGGTGGGGGCGTCGTCCTGGGTGAGGGAGTGCCGCCAGTAGCCGCTGAACTCGACGGCGTTCTTGGGCAGTTGCCGCTCCCCGACCAGGTGGCGGCGGAGTGCCCGGACGGCGGAGGCCTCGCCCGCCACCCAGGCCGCGTCCACCCCGTCGAGGTCCGGCCCGGCCTCCCGTACGGCCGCCACCAGCGAGCCGCCCCGGTCCCGGTGCACCCAACGGACCTCGGACCCACCGGCGGCGGAGGGCAGCCCCCGCTCCTCCGCCGCGTCCGCGACCTCGGCGAACACCACGGCCCCGGTATCGGCGGGCAGCGCCTCCAGCACCGTGGCGATCGCCGGGAGCGCCGTCTCGTCCCCGGCGAGGAGCATTCGCCGGGCGGCGGGCAGCGGCCGGGCGTAGAGGGAGGACGGGCCGACCATGCCGAGGACGTCGCCGGCCCGGGCCGCCGCACCCCAGCGGGACGCGGGGCCGCCGTCGCCGTGGAGCACGAAGTCCACGGTCATCACGTTGCGTTCGCGATCGTAGGAGCGGACGGTGAAGCTGCGCATCCAGGGCCGCTCCCCCTCCGGAATCGCGAGGAACGCCTCGTACCAGCGCATGCCGTACGGGTCGTCCGCGTCCTGCTCCGGCAGCCGGGGCACGGTCTGCCCGGCGCGCGGCAGGCAGAGCTTCAGCTGCTGGTCGGGGCGGTCCTCCAGCAGGCCGGGCAGTGCGTCGGCGGTGAAGCCGATCCTGGCCGTCCCGGGGGTGATCCGCTCGACGTCCGTGACCCGCACATAGGTGACCGGCAGTGCCTGGCTCATGGTGCCCGACCTCTCTCCCACGTTGATAGCTTACGGTGTAATGAATTACCCGCCGGATGTTACTTTACGCCGTAAGGAGTCGCACGTGGTGGTCTTCGCCGGGCAGGGCGACCCGCGCCGCACCCTCTCTCTCCTGTGGCGCGCGGACACCCCGCCCCCCACGCGCGGCGGCCCGGGCCCCAAGCCCCGGCTGAGCGTCGACGCGATCGTGGCGGCCGCCGTGGCGCTCGCGGACGAGGAGGGGATGGGGGCCCTGTCGATGCGCGCGGTCGGCGACCGGCTCGGGCGCACGGCGATGGCGCTCTACACCTACGTCCCCGGCAAGAGCGAGCTGCTGGACCTGATGTACGACGCCGTGCACGCCGAACTTCCCGCCGGGCCACCGGAGCCGGCCGACTGGCGGGCGGCACTCACCGCCTGGGCCGAAGGGATCCTGGAGTTCTACGTCCGGCACCCCTGGGTGCTCCAGGTCTCGCAGGCTCGGCCGGTACTGGGGCCGCACGAGTACGCGGGCCTGGACACGCTGGTCGTCCTGCTGCGGGCGACCGGTCTCGATGCGGGGTCGGTGCGGCGGCTGGCGGGAACCCTGTTCGCGTATCTGCGGGGCTCGGCGCAGACGGTGGCCGACGCCCGGCTGGCCGCGGCGGCGACCGGGAGTTCCGACGAGGAGTGGTGGGCGGCGCGCTCGGCGGCCCTGATGGAGCTGGTCCCCGACTTCGCGGAGCGCTTCCCGGCCGTGAGCCGGCTGGAGGCGGACGGGCCGGTGGAGCCGTACCCGGGCGCGGGAGCGTGCGCGGAGGAGGGTGCGGAGGCGATGTCGTATCCGGAGCGGGAGGCCCGTGAGACGTTCCGGGCAGGGCTCGGGGTGGTGCTGGACGGAATCGAGGCGGCGCGCGCCCGGCGGGCCCGATAGCGATCAGGACCGCCCGGCACGCGCCGGAGCTTCGGCTACGGCTTGGGCAGCGCGCAACCCTCACGGGTCAGGTCGATCTTGCTGCCGGCCCCGACGCACGGGACCATGTTGTACGTCTGCTGGGCGTAGTTGATGCCCTCGCGGACGGTCACCTCGCCGTTCTCGTCGACCTCGCACGGATTGTTGTCCGTGCACTCCTGACCGCTCTCGTTACCGGTGTTGTTGACGGCGACCACCTTGCCGGTGGCGTCGTCGATCACCGGCGAGCCGGACGTACCGCCGATGGTCCGGCACTCCGGGGTGTAGCGGACCGAGTCCTTCCAGGTCCACCGGCCCTCCTTGAGCCGGTGGACGAAGCCGTCGATGTCGCAGCTGTAGGTGCGCTTCCAGTAGCCGGAGGCGACCGTGATGGCGGTGCCCGCCGTCGGGTGGGCGGTCTCCAGCTCCAGCGCCCGGATGCCGTGCCTGTCCTCGATCTGCTGGTAGGTGCTGGTGAGTTCGTAGAGCGAGAGATCGGTGTCGGTCATGGTGCCGTACGCGATCTTGCTCGCCTTCAGCGTGCCGACACCCCTGCCCTGGGCGTTGAGCAGGGTGAACGTCCGGGAGGACGGCCGGTCGACGATGACCTCGCCGGGGCCGGGGAAGCCGGTCTCCATGCAGTGCCCGTTGGAGAGCACGAGGGCGGGGTCGGTGGGGGCGGAGTCGGGGGTACGGACCACGGAGCCCGAACAGTTGCTGAGTGCGACGGTCCCGGCGAAGGTCACGGCCTTCGCGGCGGGCACGGTGTCCGGTGCGGCGTATTTCGCCTGCGGTGCGGCGTACTTCGTCTGCGGTGCGGCTTCGGCCGAGACCTCGCTCGCGCTTCCGGCGGGCTCGGCCGCCACGACGGGCGCCGCACCCGTTCCCAGGAGCAGGGCAGCAAGAAACGCACCGACGAGAGGCTTGTTCATGTGGGGGGTCCCCTCCAGTGACGCCAGAGGCCGGAGATCTTCCGGCTTTTGACATGCGCATGTTGGCGCAGATGTCAGGCCATCACAAGAGGTCAGTTCCGGCCGCGGCTAGGACTGCCCGCGCCCCAGCCCCACCACGGCCTCGGGAGCGGCCTCGCCATCGGCCCCGACCCCGACTCCGACGCCGACTCCAGCACCGGCACCGGCACCGATTCCGGCTCCCGCTCCGGCACCGACACCGATTCCGGCCTCGGCCCCGTCCGTACCGCGACCGATGTGCTCACGCCCCCACCGCCCCAGCGGTTCCAGCGCGGCGTTCAGTGAGAGGCCCAGGGGGGTGAGCGAATACTCCACGCGCGGCGGCACTTCGGCATACACCTCGCGGTGCACGATGCCGTCGTCCTCCAGCTCCTTGAGGTGGGAGCTGAGCACCTTCTCGGTCACCCCGGGCAGGCTCCGGCGCAGCTCACCGAAGCGGCAGGTCCGCTCGTTCAACGCCCACAGGATGAGCACCTTCCACTTGCCGCCGATCACGTCCATCGCCGCGTCGATCCCGCAGACGAAAGCCCCCGGCCTCCGTACGATCCGCATCGTCCGCCCCTCCCTCACCTGGTCGCTGACCGCGAGGTAACCACCCACTCCACAGTGCGTACTTGTTACCCCCGGCGCCTCCGACCAGCCTATGCGTCATGTCCGACAACAACGCAGCCTCCGTCCCGCCCACCCCTCTCACCCTGCTCGGCCTCGGCGCCATGGGCGTCGCTCTCGCCCGTACCTGGCTCGCCGCCGGGCACCCCCTGACCGTTTGGAACCGCAGCCCCGGCCGGACCGCCGAACTCGCCGCCGCCGGCGCGCGGGTGGCCGCCACGGCGGCGGAGGCGGTGGCCGCGAGCCCGCTCGTCGTCGCCTGCCTCCTGGACGACGCCTCGGTGCGCGAGGCGCTGGCGGATGCCGATCTCACGGGCAAGGACCTGGTCGACCTCACCACCTCCACCCCGGCCGAGTCGCGCACCCGGGCGGCCTGGGCGAACGAGCGCGGCGCCCGCTTCCTGGACGGCGGGATCATGGCCGTACCGCCGATGATCGGTGTGCCGGAAGCCGGGGGCTATGTCTTCTACAGCGGTTCCCGGGATGTCTTCGACGCCCACCGCGAGGTGCTGGCCGTGCCCGCCGCCACCCGGTACGTCGGCGCCGACCCCGGTTTCGCCGCACTCCACGACGTGGCCCTGCTCAGCGCGATGACCGCCATGTTCGCCGGAGCCCGGCACGCGGCCGCACTGGTCCAGAACGCGGGCATCGACCGGAAGGAGTTCGGCGCGCTGCTGGCCGGCTGGCTCACGGCGATGGCCCCGGCGACGGCGGCGTACGCGGGCGGGCCCGTGGCCGAGGACCCCACGAGCCCGGCCGTGGCGGCGGCGGGGGACGCGGCGCTGCTCCGCACGGCACAGGAGCAGGGCGTCGACACGGCCCTGCTGATCGCGTCGGCGGGATCGGTGAACGGAATGTGACGGCCCGGCCCTGTCCCGCGCACCGGACCCCGCCCGCCCCGGCCTTCCGGCCCCGCCCGCCTCACGCTTCCGCCGCCTCGGCCTCCTTCGCGTACGTCACCGCCTGGAGCAGCGTCAGACCGGGTTCGGCCCGGCGCAGGACCTTGACGGCCGCCACGGAGTCCGCCGGCCCCTCGTGTCCGGCGGCGGCGAGCCGCTGTCGCACCCACCGGCCGCGCAGCTCCGCGTCCGGACGCGCGGCGGAGTCCTCGGCCAGGGCGAGGGCCCGCTCCAGGCCGGGGCGCTCGGCGTCCGTGGCGGTCTCCAGCGCGTGCCGGAGCCCGGCGACGAGATCGGCGGCGTCGCGGAGGACGAGTACGGCGAGGGGCTGGGGCTTCCGGAACATGCTCATGGGAGCACCGCTACCCGGGGCGGGCCGGCTCTCACCCGAGTTGAGCAAGATCTGAGCCGTCCCGCCCGGTCCGGGTCCCCGGGGCGCCGGTCCCGGCATCGGTCCGGAGACCGAGGCCGTCCGGTCACGCACGTCGGTCCGCGGCCGGAGGCGCGCCCGCGCCCCGGCTGCGTACGGTCGGCGTATGACTCTCGACCTCGACGCGTACTTCGCCCGCATCGGCTGGACCGGAACACCCCGCCCCACGCTGGAAGTGCTGCGGTCCCTGCACCGCGCCCACCTGACCGGCATCCCGTTCGAGAACCTGGAGGCCGTCCTCGGCTCCGCCCCGTCGCTGGCGCTCGACGACCTGGAGGCGAAGCTCGTGCACGGCGGGCGCGGCGGGTACTGCTACGAGCACAACACCCTCCTCTCCACGGCGCTGAGGCAGATCGGTTTCGCCGTGACGCCGCTGACGGCCCGGGTGGTGGTGGGTGCCGCGCCGGGCGACATCCGGCCCCGTACCCACATGCTGATGCGGGTGGACGTGGCGGGCGAGCCGCACCCGTACCTGGCGGACGTCGGATTCGGGACGGTCGGAGCCCTGCTGGAGCCGATCGAGCTGGTGGAGGGCGCCGAGCTGTTCGACGCGCCGCGCCACCACCGCCTGGTCCACGCACCGCACCGCGGTCCGCTGCCCATGTGGGAGCTCCAGGCTGAGAAGGGCGGGTCGTGGGAGCCGCAGTACGGGTTCACCCTGGAGCCGTACGAGAAGCCGGACTACGAAGTGATCAACTGGTTCATCGCGACGCATCCGCGCTCACCGTTCCGGCAGGCGGTGTACGCGCAGCGCACCCGGATCGGCTCCCACCTCGCCCTCTCCGGGCTCGACCTGGTGGAGACGGCCGATGACGGCACGATCCGGGAGCGGCGGCTGAAGGACGGCGACGAGGCGCTGCGCGTCCTGGCGGACGACTTCGGCATCCGGCTCCCGGAGGGCGCCCGGCTGCCGGAGTGACGGCGTCCGGAGGGCGGGACGGGCTCACCGCCGCACGGCGGCCGGAGTGATGGCCCCCGGCCCCCGCAGCGGGTGCGCCGGCCCGGACGGGCACCCGTGCGGGGACCCCGCGTGGCGCATCTCACCCGTTCCGGCCGCACACGCCGCCTTTCCAAGCCCCGACGCCGCCCCGACCGGGCGATCCCACGGTCCGGGGCGGCGGCGGGCATGGCGATGGAAGACGGGGCGGGGCGGGGAGGCGCCCCGGAGGGAGTACGCCGGGAGCAATCCCCGCGCACCTCGCGAAACGCCGCCGTAAGCTCGCGGACATGCAGGTCATCCAGTCCACGAAGCTCTCCAACGTCTGTTACGAGATCCGGGGTCCCGTGCTGGAGGAGGCGATGCGGCTGGAAGCGGCCGGTCAGCGCATCCTCAAGCTGAACACGGGCAACCCCGCCGCGTTCGGGTTCGAGTGCCCGCCGGAGATCCTTGAGGACATCCTGCGCAACGTCGCGGGCGCGCACGGTTACGGCGACGCGAAGGGCCTGCTGTCCGCGCGCCGTGCGGTGACGCAGCACTACCAGACCAAGGGCATCGACCTCGACGTCGAGGACATCTACCTGGGCAACGGCGTCTCCGAGCTGATCCAGATGTCGATGCAGGCGCTGCTGGACGACGGCGACGAGGTGCTCGTACCGGCTCCCGACTATCCGCTGTGGACCGCCTCGGTCTCGCTGGCGGGCGGGACGGCCGTGCACTACCGGTGCGACGAGCAGGCCGACTGGATGCCCGACCTCGCGGACATCGAGCGGAAGATCACCGACCGCACCAAGGCCCTGGTGATCATCAACCCGAACAATCCGACCGGTGCGGTGTACGACGACGCGATGCTGCGCGGCCTCACCGAGATCGCCCGGCGGCACAACCTGATCGTCTGTTCCGACGAGATCTACGACCGGATCCTCTACGACGGCGCGACCCACACCCCGACGGCGGCGCTGGCCCCGGACCTCATGGTGCTGACCTTCAACGGGCTCTCCAAGAACTACCGGGTGGCGGGCTACCGCTCCGGCTGGATGGCCGTCTGCGGGCCGAAGGCGCACGCCACCTCGTACATCGAGGGGCTGACGATCCTCGCCAACATGCGGCTCTGCGCCAACATGCCCTCGCAGCACGCGGTGGCCACCGCGCTCGGCGGGCGGCAGTCGATCCAGGACCTGGTGCTGCCGGGCGGCCGGATCCTGGAGCAGCGGGACACGGCGTACGACCTGCTGACCTCGATCCCCGGGGTGACCTGCGTGAAGCCGAAGGGGGCGCTGTACCTCTTCCCCCGGCTCGACCCCAAGGTCTACAAGATCAAGGACGACCGGCAGATGGTGCTGGACCTGCTGCGGGCCGAGAAGATCATGGTCGTGCAGGGCACCGGCTTCAACTGGCCCGAGCCCGATCACTTCCGGATCGTCACGCTGCCGACGGTCGAGGACCTGACCGACGCCGTGACCCGCATCGGCACCTTCCTGGACGGTTACGGACAGCCTTAGGGCCATCACGCATCCGGACCGCGCATAACTTTAGACTCGTTCCAATGTAGGATGGTTCCACGCACCATCGGGAGGCCATCCATGTACGAGCCGATCCGCAGCCCCTCGGTCCACACCCCGGCTGACGACGCGGACTTTCCGCGCCGCAGCCGCGAGGAGGAGCTGGACATCCAGCTCGCCGGGCACCTGGCCGCCCTCCTCGCGGTCACCGACGAGCTGGGCCTCACCGCGGCGGGCGACCGTATCGCCGAGCAGGTGGCCCGGCTGCGCGGCGCTCCGCCCGCCCGGCACGCCGGCCTGACCGACGCCACCCCCGCGGACCTCCACCGCCGCGCCCACGCCCTCGCGGGCCGCGCCCTGCTGGTGGCCGCGTCCCGCGCGGACACGACCGCCGCCATCCTCTCCGCGATACGCATGGACGCCCACACCGCGGCCCTCGCCGCCTCCGCCGGACCCGCCCCCTCCGGGCAGTTGGTCGGCGCCCGCTGACGGCCCCGGTCCGCGTGCCGTCGAGGCGCGCGGACCGGGTGCCACGACCCTCCCCCGCCGGGGCCGTTGCGTTCTGGGATGGCCCCTTCATCTGCCGTCCACCCAACTCGGCCCGGAATGTGGGTTTCCGCGAGCACGCTGCGCGGGTGAGACGCATCGTGGGAATCGTCCTGGCCGTCGTACTGATCGCCGGTGTGGCAGCGGCCGTCGCCCTGGGCCGCGACAGCGGGGACAGCGGCACGGCCGCGAAGACCGTGCGCGGAGTGATCGGGTCGGAGAAGGCCGAGTTCTTCGCCGACCCCGACACCGTGAAGGCCCTCGCGGCCAAGGGGTTCACCGTCCGGACGGAGACCTCCGGGTCCTGGGCGATGGACCGACTGCCCCTGAAGGGCTACGACTTCGCCTTCCCCGGCTCCAAGGCCCCGGCCGATGAGCTGCGCCGGGGGGCCGACGCCCAGGGCGGCCCGCTGCGGCCGTTCTACTCGCCGCTCGTCGTGGTGGCCCATCGCAACGCGGCCGAGGTCCTCGCGGCCAACGGGCTGGCCCGGCTGCGGGCGCCCGGCGGGTCGAAGTTCACCACGCAGGGGACGCTGCTCATGGGCCCCTACCTGTCGGCGGCCGAGGACGACCGGACCTGGCAGCAGCTCAAGGGCGCATCCGGGCACGCCGAGTTGAGCGGCACGGTGTTCATCACGAGCACCGACCCCGTCACCTCCAACTCCGGCGCGCTCTACCTCGCCGCCGCCTCGTACGTCGCCGACGACGGCCGGGTCGCCACGGACGCGAAGGCCGTGGAGCGCACCGGGCCCCTGATGCGCAAGCTCGTCCAGGTGCAGGGCGCGCAGCAGACCAGCAGCGACGCGCCGTTCCGGGACTTCATCAGCGGAGTGGGCAACCCCCTCGTACTGGTCTACGAGTCGCAGGTGGCCTCGCTCCTGATGAGCAGTCAGCGCCAGGAGATCGGCGACCTCGTCGTCCTCTACCCGGACACCACGGTGTCCAGCGACCACACCCTCGTACCGCTGACCGACCACGGCCGCGAACTCGGCGAGCTGCTCTCCACCGACCCCGGGCTGCGGGAGCTGGCGGTACGGCACGGCTTCCGGCCCCAGGGCGCGGCTGCCGAGTTCATCGCCGCGACCGCGGACCACACCGCCTACATCGACCAGCGGCTGACCGGCGTCCGCCAGGCGCCCGTGCCCACCGCGGAGGTGCTGCGCTCGATGGCACGGCGGGCCCGCGGCTGACGACGCCGCCGCCCGCACCCAGCCCCTGTTCCCGCGGCCCCGGCAGCCGGGCCTGTTCCCGGCTCCGGGCCCGCATTCGCAGCACAGGAGACCGCCACCATGCCCCAGGACGCCGGAGCCCGGAACGCCGGGCCTCAGAACGGACCCCAGCACTCCGGACCCCAGGACCCTCGACGGCCGTTCGACCCGCCGACCACCCCGCTCGTGCTCACCCCGCCCGCGCCCGTCGCTCCCGTACGCGCCGAGCAGGCCACCGGGCTCGTCCCGGTCGCGGAGGCCGTGCGCGCCGACATGCTCCGGCGTGCCGAGGAGTACGTCGAGGGCCTCGCCGGGCTCGACGCGCGCTCCCCCGAATTCGGTGCCCGGGTCGGCGAGATCGCCGCGCTCGGACAGGGCGACATCCGCGGCGCCGCCCAGCAGTCCAACCGGATGCTGGACCGCACCGTCCGCGCGCTGGCCTCCGGCGAGGGGGACGCCTCGGCCCGGGTGGGGTCCTCGCTGGTCGAGCTGCGCCGCACGGTGGAGGACCTCGATCCGCGCGACACCCCGGGGCGCGGGGCCCGCCGGCTGCTGTCCCGGCTGCCGGGCGGGCGCCGGCTGCGCGACCACGTCGCGAAGTACGCCTCCGCCAAGGGGACTCTCGACCGGATCGTCGGCTCGCTCCGCGGCGGCCAGGACGAACTGCGCCGCGACAACGCCGCGTTGCACACCGAACGCACCCGCCTCTGGGACACCATGGGCACGTTGCAGGAGTACGCGGTGCTCACCGAGGCCCTCGACGGCGTCGTGGAGCGGCGTATCGCGGAGGCCGAGGCGGCGGGCGATCCGGTACGGGCGGACGCGCTGCGGGCCGACGTCCTCTTCCCCGTGCGGCAGAAGCACCAGGACCTGCTGACGCAGATCGCGGTCTGCGCGCAGGGGTACCTGGCGATGGACGTCGTGCGGCGCAACAACGACGAGCTGATCAAGGGCGTCGACCGGGCGGCCACCACCACCGTGTCCGCCCTGCGGATCGCGGTGATGCTGTCCTCGGCGCTGGAGAACCAGCGCCGGGTGACCGAGCAGGTACAGGTGCTGCGCTCGACCACCGAGGACCTGATCCGGGGCAACGCGGAGATGCTCGCCACGCAGAGCGGGGAGATCCAGCGCATCGCGGCCGACCCCGCGGTCGGCGTCGAGACCCTGCGCACCGCGTTCGGGCAGATCTACGCGACGCTCGACGCCATCGACACGTACAAGGCGCGGGCGACCGAGACCATGGCCGCCACCGTGGAGTCGCTGACCGCCGAACTCCAGGAGGCCGGGACCCGGTTGGAACGCAGCCGGGCCGCCGACTCCGCGCTGGACGGGGGCCGCTCATGAGAAGCCGCCGCCCGAAGCCCGCATCCCGGGCCGAGCGCACCCCGACCGAGCAGACACGGGCCGAGCAGGCCCGGGCCGAGCGCACCCCGACCGAACGCGCCCCGACCGAGCGCACCCGGCCCGACGCCCGCACGCCGGGCCGCCGCCTCCGGCGCGCCTTCCTTCCGCTGCTGGCCGTCGCCCTGATCGCCCCGCTCGCCGCCTGCACGACGGACCGGGACGCCGAACGGGACACCGGCCGGGGCGGCGGTGACGACGGACGGCCTCGCACGGGGACCGTCCGGGTGCTGGCATCCAGCGAACTCTCCGACATGAAACCCCTGTTGGAGAAGGCACGCGAGGCGACCGGGATCACCGTGCGGCCCACCTGGGCGGGCACGCTGGACGCCGTGGAGCGCCTGGCGTCCGGGAAGGCGGACGGGGCGTTCGACGCGGTGTGGCTGTCGTCCAACGACTATCTGCGCCTCGACCCGGAGGCCGCCCGCCGGATCGCCTCCGAGACCCCGCTGATGGCCTCCCCGGTCGCCCTCGGAGTGCGGCCCGCGACGGTACGGCGGCTCGGCTGGGACGCCGGGGCGGTCAGCTGGGCGCAGGTGCACCGGGCGGTCGCGGCCGGGGACCTGACGTACGGGATGACCGACCCGAGCCGCTCCAACTCCGGTTTCGCCGCGCTGATCTCGGTGGCCTCGGGGCTCTCCGGCGCGCAGGCGGCGCTCACCGAAGCCGACGTCCGCGAGGCCGGACCGAAGCTGAAGGAATTCTTCGCCGGGCAGCGGCTGACCTCCGGCTCCTCGGGCTGGCTGGCCTCCGCGTACGCCCGGCGCTCCACGGTGGACGCGCTGATCAACTACGAGTCGGTGCTGCTGTCGCTGAACCGGGACACCGGTGCCGGGCTGACGGTGATCCGCCCCCGCGACGGGGTGGTGACCGCCGACTACCCGCTGAGCGCCCTCACCGGGGCCACGCCCGACGCGCGGGACGCCGTACAGGCCCTGGCCGAGCACTTCCGGTCCACCGGGGCGCAGCGGGAGATCACCGCGCGGACCCTGCGCCGGCCGGTCGTCGCCGCCGCGCGCCCCGCCGATCCGCTCTCCCCCGAGCAGCGCCGCGAACTGCCGTTCCCCGGTTCGCGGTCGGTGGCGGACGGGCTGCTGGCCTCGTACGAGCACCGGCTGAGGCGGCCGTCGCGGACCGTGTACGTGCTGGACACCTCCGGGTCGATGGAGGGCGGGCGGCTCGCGCGGCTGAAGTCCGCGCTGAACGGGCTGACCGGCGGCCTCCGGGAGCGCGAACAGGTCACGCTGCTGCCGTTCGGGTCCACCGTCAAACAGGTCCGCACGCACACCGTCGACCCGGCGGACCCGAAGGCGGGCCCGGCGGCGCTCCGGGCGGACGCCGCCGCGCTGACGGCCGAGGGGGACACCGCGATCTACTCGTCGCTCGCCGCCGCCTACGACCACCTCGGCCCGGACACCGAGTCCGTGTTCACCTCCATCGTGCTGATGACGGACGGCGAGAACACCGCGGGCCGGTCGGCGGCGGAGTTCACGGCGTTCTACCGGGCGCTGCCCGCCGCCCGTCGGGTCACCCCGGTGTTCCCGATCGTGTTCGGCGACTCCGACCGCTCGGAGCTGGACTCGATCGCGGCGCTGACCGGCGGCCGGCTCTTCGACGGGACGAAGGAGGAGGGCCCCGGTTCGCTGGACGGGGCGTTCGAGGAGATCCGTGGCTACCAGTAGGAGGCAGGGCGGAGGCAGATCCGTGGCTGCCAGGAGAAGCCAGGACGGAGGCAGATCCGTGGCAGCCGGGAGGGGCCGGGGCGGAGCGAGGTCCGTGGCAGCCCGGGCGGCCGGCTATCTGGAGTCGGCCCGGAATCTGACCGGCAGCGCCGCGGCCCTCGGCGGTCTCGCCCTGACCTTCGCCGGGTTCGCCGGTGCGTACTGGCCGGTGGTGGTCGGCGGGCTGTACGGGGCGGGCGCGCTGCTCGCCCCGCCGAGCCGGCCGCCCGCCCCGGCGTTCGAGGACCCGTCGTCCCGGCTGGACGAACTGCGGGCCGACCTCGTGACCCTGCGGGCGTATCTGGACCGGGTGGACCTGCCGGCCGCCGCGACGGAACGGCTCGCCGCGCTGACCGGCCTGCTGGACGGGCTGCTGGCCCCCGGCTGGGTCTCCGAGGCGCTGGCGGACAATCCGGAGGGCGTGCACGTGGTGGCGCGGGCGGTGCGCCGGGACGTTCCGGAGTCCGTCGACGCGTATCTGCGGACCCGGTGGTGGACGCGGCTCGCGCCGGGCGCACGGGCTCCGGAGGAGGAGCTGGAGCGGCAGGTGGCGCTGCTGCACGGGGAGGCGCAGGAGCTGGTGGACGGTCTGCGGGAGGCGCAGGAGCTGCGCCAGCGGTCCCACACGAAGTACCTGGAGGACCGGGGCGGGGCCGGGGGCGCCCTGCGGCGCACGGCTCCCGGGGAAAAGGAGCGGCCCCCGGAACCGTGAGGGGGTTCCGGGGGCCGGGAGGGTGTCCTTGGTCGGGGACAGGCCCTCCGGGGCTGTCGGCGAGGACAGGCCCCGTACCGCGGCGGGTCGTTCGGCCCCACAGGTCAGGGCGGATGTCCGACGGACCCGGCCGCGGGGTTCAGCGGGAGCGCAGGGCTCAGCCCAGGCGCTTCACCAGCGCGTGGTACTCGTCCCACAGCTCCTTGGGCGTGTGGTCACCGAAGGTGTTGAGGTGCTCGGGGACCAGGGCGGCCTCCTCGCGCCAGACCTCCTTGTCGACCGTGAGGAGGAAGTCGAGGTCGGACTCGGAGAGGTCCAGGCCCTCGGTGTCGAGCGCGCCCTTGGCCGGCAGGATGCCGATCGGGGTCTCGACGCCCTCGCCCTTGCCCTCCAGGCGCTCCACGATCCACTTCAGGACCCGGCTGTTCTCGCCGAAGCCGGGCCAGACGAACTTGCCCGCCTCGTTCTTGCGGAACCAGTTCACGTAGTAGATCTTCGGGAGCTTCGACTGGTCGGCCTTGTCGGCGCCCACCTTGACCCAGTGGTTCATGTAGTCGCCCATGTTGTAGCCGCAGAACGGCAGCATGGCGAACGGGTCGCGGCGCAGCTCACCGACCTTGCCCTCGGCGGCGGCGGTCTTCTCGGAGGCGACGTTGGCTCCGAGGAAGACGCCGTGCTGCCAGTCGAAGGACTCGGTCACCAGCGGGACGGCGGAGGCGCGGCGGCCGCCGAAGAGGATCGCGGAGATCGGCACGCCCTTGGGGTCCTCCCACTCGGGCGCGATGATCGGGCACTGTCCGGCGGGGACGGTGAAGCGGGCGTTGGGGTGGGCGGCGGGCGTGCCGGACTCGGGGGTCCAGTCGTTGCCCTTCCAGTCCGTCAGGTGCGCGGGCGCCTCCTCGGTCATGCCCTCCCACCAGACGTCGCCGTCGTCCGTCAGCGCCACGTTGGTGAAGACGGAGTTGCCCCACATGGTCTTCATGGCGTTGGCGTTGGTGTGCTCGCCGGTGCCGGGCGCGACACCGAAGAAGCCGGCCTCGGGGTTGATCGCGTAGAGGCGGCCGTCCTCGCCGAACCGCATCCAGGCGATGTCGTCGCCGATGGTCTCCACGGTCCAGCCGGGGATGGTCGGCTCCAGCATGGCGAGGTTGGTCTTGCCGCAGGCCGAGGGGAACGCGGCCGCAATGTACTTGGGGGCCTCGCTCTCCCCGCGCGGCGGCGTGAGCTTCAGGATGAGCATGTGCTCGGCGAGCCAGCCCTCGTCGCGGGCCATGACGGACGCGATGCGCAGGGCGTAGCACTTCTTGCCGAGCAGGGCGTTGCCGCCGTAGCCGGAGCCGTACGACCAGATCTCGCGGTCCTCGGGGAAGTGCGAGATGTACTTGGTGGTGTTGCAGGGCCACGGAACGTCCTGCTCGCCCTCGGCCAGCGGCGCTCCCAGCGTGTGGACGGCCTTCACGAAGAACCCGTCGGTGCCCAGCTCGTCCAGGACGGCCTGGCCCATGCGGGTCATGGTGCGCATGGAAACGGCGACGTACGCGGAGTCGGTGATCTCGACGCCGATCGCGGAGAGCGGCGAGCCGACGGGCCCCATGCAGAAGGGCACGACGTACATGGTGCGTCCACGCATGGACCCGCGGAAGACACCATCGGCACCGGTGAAGACGGCCCGCATCTCGGCGGGGTCCTTCCAGTGGTTCGTGGGACCCGCGTCCTTCTCCTCCTTGGAGCAGATGAACGTACGGTCCTCGACGCGGGCGACATCGCTCGGGTCGGACGCGGCGTAGTACGAGTTCGGCCGCTTGGTCTCGTCCAGCTTGGTGAACGTGCCCCTGGCCACGAGCTCCCCGCACAGGCGCTCGTACTCGGCCTCGGAGCCGTCGCACCAGACCACCCGGTCCGGCTGGGTGATCGCTGCGATCTCGTCGACCCAGGAGACCAGCTCCTGGTGGTGGGTGGGGACGGTGAGGGGAGCCGCGATGTCGCGCGCCACGATCGCTCCTAGTTGAGGGTGTCAGTTGTCTGAAGGCCCCGTGGGGGCTGCGACCCGGATGCTTCGTACCCTTCGAATTCCCCTGGCGCTCATCCGGTGCCGACTGCACTCATTTGATCATCCGGCCCTTCCGCCCATATGTCCAGGGGGGCTCACACGTGAGCATCGCCACTCATTTGCGCCCCAAATCCACTACTTACGGTGGCGTAGGTAGCATGCGGATATGACTGACGACGCCGCTAGCTCCACACCCCCGGGCCCCGTCGTACTCGACCCCGTCCCCGTCAAACCACGGATGCGCGGCTGGCTGCACGCCGGGATGTTCCCGGCGGTGGTGATCGCCGGGATCACCCTGATCGCCCTGACCGACAGCACGATGGGCCGGATCGCCTGCGGCGTCTACATCCTCAGCGCCTGTCTGCTGTTCGGTGTCAGCGCGGTCTACCACCGCGGCACCTGGGGGCCGCGCGGCGAGGCGGTGCTCCGCCGCCTGGACCACGCGAACATCTTCCTGATCATCGCGGGCACCTACACCCCGCTGACGCTGCTCCTGCTCCCCGAGTCCACCGCCCGGCCCCTGCTGTGGGCGGTCTGGGCGGCCGCGGCGGCGGGCATCGCCTTCCGGGTGTTCTGGGTCGGCGCGCCGCGCTGGCTCTACACCCCGTGCTACATCGCGATGGGCTGGGCGGCGGTCTTCTTCCTGCCCGACTTCATGCGGACCGGCGGCATCGCGGTCCTGGTCCTCGTCGTGGTCGGCGGTCTGCTGTACAGCGCGGGCGGTGTGATCTACGGGATCAAGAAGCCGAACCCGTCGCCGCGCTGGTTCGGCTTCCACGAGGTCTTCCACTCGCTGACGCTGGCCGCGTTCATCGCGCACTACGTGGGCATCTCGCTGGTGGCGTACCAGCACGGATAGTCGGTACGCGTACGACGGAGGGGCCGGCCGCACGAGCGACCGGCCCCTCACCGCTCTCCACGACGACGCTCAGCCCCCGAGCTTCACCGCCAGCTCGGCGGCGTCGGTCGTCGGCGCGTCGCACACGAAGTGGCGGCAGACGTACGCGGTCGGCTCCCCGCCCACCAGCGGCCGGTCCACCAGCAGCGGGAACTCGGCCCCCGCCCCCGGGCCCTCCCCGGCCGCGACCACCGCGCCCGGGGCCCGTCCCAGCAGCGCCGTACGGTGCAGCTCCCCGCCGACCGGCCCGGCGACGGCGACCTCACGGGGCCCGTCCAGCAGCGCCTCGGCCACCGCGAGGCCCCAGCCGACGAACCGGGGCACGCGCGGCCCCAGCGCCTTCACCACACCGAGCGCCCCTTCGGCGGCGGTCCGGTGGGCCTCGGACCCGGTGTACGCGGCGTACGAGAGCAGCGCGCCGGCCGCGGCGGTCCAGCCGGACGGGGTGGCGCTGTCCGTCGGATCCTGGGGCCGGCGGATCAGCTGCTCGGCGTCATGAGCGGTGTCGTACAGCTGCCCGCCCTCGCCGGTGAACTGCTCCAGCACGATGTCCAGCAGGAACCCGGCGAACTCCAGCCAGGCCCCCTCCCCCGTCACCGCCGCCAGCGCGAGGAAGCCCTCGGCGACGTCGCCGTAGTCCTCCAGCACCCCTGCGTTGTCGCCCGCGCGCCCGTCCTTGGAGGTACGGGTCAGCCGGGCCACCTCGCCCAGATGCACCCGGACCAGCAGATCGGCGGCCTCGGTGGCCCGCTCCACCAGGTCCGGCCGGTCGAAGTACGCGCCGGTCTCGGCGAGCGCGGCGACGGCGAGCCCGTTCCAGGCGGCGACCACCTTGTCGTCCCGCCCCGGGCGGGGCCGCTCCGCGCGGGCCGCCAGCAGCCGGGCTCGTACGTCCGCGACCCGGGTGGCGTCCACGGGCCCCGTGTCCCCCGGCAGCCGGAGCACGGAGGCCCCCTCCTCGAACGTCCCGTCCTCCGTCACCCCGAAGTACGCGGCGGCGAAGACGGCGTCGTCCTCGCCCAGCACCTCACGCAGCCGGCCGGGCGTCCACACGTAGAAGGCGCCCTCGACGTGCTTGCCGTCGGCGTCCTCGCTGTCCGCGTCCAGCGCGGAGGCGAAGCCGCCCTCGGCGGTCCGCAGCTCCCGCACCATGAAGTCGGCGGTCTCCAGAGCGATCCGACGGGCCTCGTCCGACCCGGTGGCACGCCACAGATGGGCGTACACACGGCAGAGCAGGGCGTTGTCGTAGAGCATCTTCTCGAAGTGCGGCACCACCCACTCCCGGTCCACGGAGTACCGCGCGAAGCCCCCGCCGAGCTGGTCGTAGATCCCGCCCCGGGCCATGGCCGAACAGGTGTCGGCGGCCATCTGGAGGGCCCCCTCCGACCCCGTACGGGCGTGATGACGCAGCAGGAACTCCACCGCCATGGACGGCGGGAACTTGGGCGCGCCCCCGAATCCCCCGTGCTGCTCGTCGTACTCCCGGGTCAGCCCGAGCAGCGCCTGCGCGGTCTCCTGCTCCCCCGGCACCCCGTCGCCACCGTGCACCAGCGAACGCCCCGCAAGATCCGCGACGATCCGCCCGGCGACCTCGGCGACCTCCTCGCGCCGACCGGTCCACGCGGCCGTCACGCCTTCCAGAACCTGCTGGAAGGAGGGCGAGCCGTGCCGGGCCTCGGGCGGGAAGTAGGTCCCGAAGTAGAAGGGTTCGGCGTCCGCCGTGAGGAAGACGGTCATCGGCCACCCGCCGTGCCCGGTGGCCGCCTGGACGGCCTCCATGTACACGGCGTCGACGTCGGGCCGCTCCTCCCGGTCGACCTTCACCGACACGAAGTGCGCGTTGAGGTAGGCGGCGACGGTCTCGTCCTCGAACGACTCGTGGGCCATCACATGACACCAGTGGCACGAGGAGTACCCGACGCTGAGCAGCACCGGCACATCCCGCTTCCTCGCCTCCTCGAACGCCTCGGGCGACCAGGGCCACCAGTCGACGGGATTGTCGGCGTGCTGGAGGAGGTACGGGGAGGTGGTCTGCGCAAGTCGGTTGGCCATGGGCCCAATCCTCGCGCACCGGCCTCCGCGACACCCGCGCGCCACGGGGCGGGGACCTGTACGCCACGTCCGGCATCTCCTTCCACTGGCGGATCGAGCAGGCCGCGACGGGTGTCCCGATCGTCTACACCCACGTCCTCGACCCTGCCACCAAGGCCTACCGGGACGGCGAGATGTTCACCGGCGTGATCAAAGCCGCCGCACCCGTGGGCGCCGGGACGAGTGCGGTGACGCCGTCGGCCACCAGGACGCCGCGCAGGTCGCTGTCGGAAACGCGGACATCGCGGTAGGGGGCGGGGATCTCGCCGAAGCGTTTGGCCAGGTCGTCGGCGAAGCCGGCGACGGACAGGATCTGGACGGCGACGGGGTGCGGGGTGAGAGCGAGGTGCTGGAGAACGGCTTCGGTGAACCGGCCGGGCCCGGTGAGGGTGACGGTCAGGGAGCGTCGGCTCCTGCGGATCAGTCGCCGGACGGCGGTGCCTTCGTCGCACTCCCCCGTGATCACGTATGAATCCGACCGTTCGGCCCGTCTGCCTGTCAAACTCATGTCGATCTTCCCCCGTATCACGCTGTGACTCCGCTCACAGTCGAAAATCCGGCGCCCGCCGACCGTTTGACCACCTCAGAGCACCTCTGCGCTTTTCCTGCCGATAAATCTCGGCAATACGCAGGGAACTGAAGCGGACTTGCCATCCGTCGACACCTCTCCACCGTAACGGATGGCCATTTTCGATCGTGTCAGATCAAGTCAGTCGGCACCACCTCCATTGGGTTGCCAGCTCGTCAGCAATGGATTAACTCGGGACAGTTCGGCCGTCGCTGCCAAACGGTTCGGACGCAATGATGCGTCCCAGTCGTTGGGACGCATGATGCGTGGCCGCGATTTTCGGACGATTTCACCAAGGGGCGCCTATCAGGGCGCACAGTATGCGTAGTGAACGAATTACCTGCGGAGGGATATGTCGCGCGACGGGTAATTTACTAGGACAGGTGATGGGGCATGCCGCTGCGCTTGTTCACTGCCGTCCCGCTGATGAACAGGCACGGAGCGAGGCCGGCGCCGGCGCGATCACCCCGTGCGGCCGTCGTCCGCAGCGCGAGGACCGGCGGACTCAGCCCCTGGAGCTGATGGGCACTCAGCTTTCGTTGTGTGGCTGAAAGTTGCCCTCCGCCCGGACGGCGGCCCTGCGAGCGGTGCGTACTCCGGAGTGTCGGGGCACACCACCGTCGGCGCTCTACCCAGCGGGACCAGCCGATGCCGAGCCCCGTCTCGAGGATCCCGGCCGTCGCGGCCCGGGCCCCTGCGCACGGGTGACCGTATACGGCGGGCGAGCGACCCGACGCCGCCGGACCGGCGCCGGAACACCGTGGGCCGGTCGCCACCCGCCCTTCCTTGACCGTCCCCTTGCCCGGTGGCCCTCGCGCCGGAGCGCCGCACGCAGGACACTTGATCCTGAAGCCGGGCCGCGGACGCCCGGCGACGGATGCTCGGGAAGCAGCACTCGGAGGGGGACCCATATGCGGGACAGCCATCGGGCGGAAGCCGAGAGGCTGTTGGTGCGCGCCGTGGAGGAGGAGACGCGGCGCACCGGCGGGCGGACCGATGCCGGTGCGCTGATGTCGCGGGCGCGGGCCGCGCTCGACACCATGGCCGCCGGCGCGGTCGAGGAGTACGCCGCGTACACGCAGGCACTGGACGCGGTGGCGGCGGGAGAGCGCCCGCTCTCGGAGCGCTTCAGCAGAGCGACGCTCGGAACTCCGCTGCTCGTTACGGGGGTTGGCGCGGCCGCCGCGTTCGGCGCGGATCTGGCGCTGGGCGCGAACACCGGCCTGGCGCTCGGTGCGGGTGTGGCCGTCGCGGTGGCCGGCACGGCGACGACCGTGGCGAAGGCGACCGCCTCCCACTGGCCCGCCGCCCACCGCCGCGCCGGAGCGGCCGGACAGCCGGGCGGGGCCGAGCAGTTGCGGCTCCAGTGGCTGACCGCCCTGGAGGTACGGGGCATCCGCCCGTACCTGGACCAGCAGCGCATGCTGACGCCCGCCACGCGCACCCCGAAGAAGCAGACCGCCCCGGTGGGGCGCCAGTTGCGTGGCGGGGACCGCAGCGCGGCGGCCCGCACCCGGATGGTGCTGGAGCAGTCCTTCGGGCATCTCCCGAAGGCGGAGGGGCCGTTCACCGGGCGGCGGGCCGAGCTGGCGCGGATCGCCCAGTGGGTGCACGCGGCCCGCGCCTCCACGCAGACCCGGCCGACGGTCGTCGTGCTGCACGGTGAGCCGGGGGCGGGGCGTACGGCG
This sequence comes from Streptomyces sp. rh34, assembly GCF_002551245.1. Taxonomy (GTDB): domain Bacteria; phylum Actinomycetota; class Actinomycetes; order Streptomycetales; family Streptomycetaceae; genus Streptomyces. Next base: position 706 of record NZ_NTGZ01000018.1, on the reverse strand, counting down.
CTCGCGGTGCGGGCCGCCCATGCGCTCAAGGACCAGTTCCGGGGCGCGTGCGTGGTCGATCTGCGCGGCCAGGTGGCCGGGGAGAGCCCGCTGCCGACCCGGGACGCCCTGCTGCACCTGCTGAACCGGCTGGGCGCGCCGCGCGAGCAGTTGCTGTTCCGGGAAGGCGCTTCGGCCGAACAGCAGGTGCGGCGGCTCGGCGAGCTGTACCACCAGCACCTCACGGGGACGCCGGTCACGATCGTCCTCGACGACGCCACGGACGCCGGGCAGGTCCGCACCCTGGTGCCGGAGCGCTCGGACAGTCTGGTGATCGTCACCGCCCGGGAGCCGCTGGAGCTGCCCGAGGACCTGCCGGCCTGGGTGCACCAGCTGCCGGTCGGCCCGCTGGACGCGGCGGGCGCGGAGGAGCTGCTGCGCGAGGTCGCCGGGGAAGAGGAGTCCGGGCCCTACGACTACCCGTCCACGGACGCCGTCGTGGAGCTGTGCGGCGGGCTGCCGCTGGCGCTGCGGGTGGCCGGTTCCGCGCTGGGGGCGCGCAGTCGGCACACGCTGGCGGAGGACTTGGGGGCGTACGGGCCCGTGGACCCGGTGGAGCGGGCCCTGTGGCTGCGCTACACGGACCAGGGCGAGCAGGCCCGACGGCTGCTGCGGCGGCTCGCGCTGGCGGGCCGGGCGAGCCTGGGGCTGTCTCTTATACACATCT
>NZ_NTGZ01000179.1 GCF_002551245.1 Streptomyces sp. rh34 | reverse complement strand
AGAGACAGCCGGATGGGCCGCCCGGTGAGGCGGGTACGGGTGCGGCGGGGATAGCCTCGCCGTATGAGCCGCCCGCCCACCTTCACCCCGCCGCCCTGTGCCCGCGCCCGTGTCCTGGAGACCGAGCGCGGCGACTTCGCCGTCCTGGACGCCGCACCGCGTACCCCCGCACGGTCCACCGCCCTGCTGCTGCCCGGATACACCGGCAGCAAGGAGGACTTCATCGCGCTGCTGGAACCGTTGTGCGCGGCGGGCTACCGGGTGGTCGCCGTGGACGGCCGGGGGCAGTACGAATCCCAGGGGACGGACCGTCAGGAGAGTTACGCCCAGGGCGAGTTGGCACGTGATGTGCTGGCCCAGGCGGCAGCCCTGGGTGCCGGGGACGGCAGGCTGCATCTGCTCGGGCACTCGCTCGGCGGTCAGATCGCCCGCGCGGCCGTCCTGCTGGACGCCGCCCCGTTCCGCTCGCTGACACTGATGTCCTCGGGCCCGGCGGAGGTCGTCGCGGCCCAGCGGGACAAGGTGAAGATGCTGAGCGACGCGCTGGCTGTGCTGTCCATGGACGAGGTGTGGCAGGCGATGCGGGCGCTGGATCCCCCGCAGGACGCGGACACCGGCGACGGGGCGGACATGCGCCACCGCTGGCTCGCCCACCGCCCGGCCCAGTTGATCGCCACCGGGGCCCAGCTGGCCGCCGAACCGGACCGGGTGGACGAGCTGGCGGCCGTCGGCCTGCCCGTCCACGTCCTGTCCGGGGAGCGCGACGACGTCTGGCCGGTGGAGCTGTTCGACTCCATGGCGCGGCGTCTCGGCGCCCGCCGCACCACGATCGCCGGCGCCGAGCACTCCCCCAACACCGCCCGCCCGCAGGAGACCGCGAAAGCCCTGGCCGCGTTCTGGGACGGCCTGACGGCCGCCTGAGCCGCCGCTCGCACCCGCGACGCGTCCCACCGGCCGGCCGTCCGGCGCGCCGCCCCCGGCCCCGCTTCCGTCAGTACTGCGACTGCAGGTGCTGCCAGAAGCCGTCGCGGAGCGCCCGTCGCAGGTGCGCGTGGCCGCGCAGCGAGTGCTGGAGCAGGCGTTCCGCCTCCACCAGCAGGTCCTGGTCGACGGAGCCCGGCAGATAGGGGTGGCCGGGCAGCAGGTCGGCGAGGGATTCCCGGCCCCGGGCGGCGAGCCAGGCGGCCGCGATCTGCGCGCCGACGAAGCGGACGTCCTCCCGGGAGGGGGCCGGGCTGTCGTCCTCGTACGTGGTGACGGGCCGCCGCGTGACGTAGGGGCGGCAGAAGTCGAGCTCGAAGGTGCGCTGACTGTCGACCTCCCACAGCAGCGGTTCGGCCTGGTTGCGCCCTTCGGCGGCCTCGATGCCCCAGAGGTGCACGCGCGCCCCGTAGCCCTGGGCCGCCTCGACCGCCGAGACCAGGTCCTCGTCGCCGCCGACGAGCGCCGCGTCGCTGATGGCGCGGTGCCGGGCGAGGGATTCGAGGTCGGTGCGGATGAGCGAGTCGACGCCCTTCTGCTGGTTGTTGGCGTTGAGGTTGCCGAGCCGCACCTTGACGTCGGGGAGTTCGGCGATGGCCTGCTGCTCGGTGGTGTGGATGCGGCGGCGGGCCCCGTCGTACCAGTAGACGCGCAGCAGCCGGCTGTCCGCGAAGATGGTGCGGGCCTTGTCGATGAAGGCCTCGATCAGCCCTTCGGCGTCGAGGTCGAAGGAGCGCCGGTCCTCGGTGCCGGTGACGAGCAGCCCGGCCGCGGCGTACACATAGCCGGCGTCCACGAAGATGGCGTGCGTCGACGGGGTCTTGGAGACCTCGATGAGCATGCGCTGGAGCAGCTCGTTGGTGCGGTCCAGGCGGGCGCCGAGGTCGGCTCCGCCGAGGGACTGCGCGTCCGCCTCGTTCATGCGGACCTCATGGTCTGTGGTGGCGTGACTACCGACGGGTACTTAGACATCCAAAAAATTTCCTTAGCGTAGGGAATGTTTGCAGCGGACAAGCCGTTGTAACCCACGTGGAACGCGAGGGAAGCCTCGCGTTCCTAGTCTTGCCGGTGGGACGCCCCACCGGCGCCAGTAGTTCTCCAGCAGGAGGATCGGACGAAGGGAAGCCCTATGCGCTTCGAGATCATGCGACTCGACGACGTCGACGGTACCGCCGTGGACAGCACCGTCGTGGACGCCGCCTCCGTCAACCGGATCGTGCAGCAGGCCGCAGCGACGGGCCAGCGCCTCTACATCCGGCCGGCCGACAGCTCGGCTTCGTAACGCTCATGGGCTCATGACGCCTGACGAGGCCCCGCGCCTCATCGCATTGCGCCGCTAAAGACGAAGCGCCCCCGCACGGAACGTCCGTGCGGGGGCGCTGTGGTGCGTGGGGAAGGGTCAGGAGTTCTGGATGACCTGGGTGACGCCGTTGATGATCTGCTGGACGGCGATGGCGGAGAGCATCATGCCGGCGAGCCGGGTCACCAGCACCACGCCGCCGTCCTTGATCACGCGGATGATGACCAGCGAATAGCGCATGGTCAGCCAGAGCACCACGTGCATGGCGACGATCGCGGACCACACCGAGAGCTGGCCGCCCATGCCGTCGGCGTGCTGCACCGCGAGGATGACCGAGACGATCGCGCCGGGCCCGGCCAGCAGCGGCATGCCCAGCGGTACGAGCGCCACGTTGACGTCCTTGGTCTGCGTCGGCTCGTCCGTCTTGCCGGTCAGCAGGTCGAGCGCGATGAGCAGCAGCAGGAGGCCGCCCGCGATCATCAGCGCGGGCACGGAGACATGCAGATAGTCGAGGATCTGCTGACCGAGCAGGCCGAAGACGGCGATCACGCCGAACGCGACCATGACCGCCTGGAGCGCCATCTTGCGCTGGACCTTGGCGGGGCGGCCCGCGGTGAGGGCGAGGAAGATCGGCGTGATCCCGGGTGGGTCCATGATCACAAATAGGGTGAGAAAAAGGGATCCGAAGACAGCGACGTCGAACACAGTGAGCCTTGCGAGAGAAGAGCGGGCGGTACGGAGGGGGCGCGGGATCCGGGCGGCGGCCGTCGCCGTGCCGGGCACGCGGCGGTACGCACAGGGGCGCGCGGGGAGTGGAGAAGTGGTGCGGTGCGGGAGGGCGGGGCCCAGGAGCTGTCCGGCCGTGATCCGCCGGACGCCGCGAGCCCGACCTGAGCCGAAAGAAAGGCCCTAGCGGTGGCCGGCTCCGCCGGCGCCCGGCACCGGGAAGGCTCCCGTGGCGCGCCGGGTGATCTCACCGTAGATCTCGGGGTCGGTGGTGAACGCGCCGAGCTCGACGGGTTTCCGGCTGCCGTGGTAGTCGCTGGAGCCGGTCGTGAGCAGACCCAGTTCGCGGGCGAGGCCGCGGAGCCGGGCCCGGGTGGGCGCGTCGTGGTCCATGTGGTCGACCTCGACACCGTCGAGACCGGCGTCGGCGAGCGCGGCGATCGTGGACTCGGGGACCACCTCGCCGCGTTTCACGGCGGCCGGGTGGGCGAAGACGGTGACCCCGCCCGCCGCCTTCACGAGGCGGACCGCCTCGAAGGGGTCGAACTCGTGCTTCTCGGCGTACGCCCGGCCGCCGGTACCCAGCCAGTCGGGCGTGAACGCGTCGGAGACGGTGGGCACGACGCCGAGTTCGACGAGGGCGGCGGCGACGTGCGGGCGGCCGACCGAACCGTCCCCGGCGATCCGGGCGACCTGCTCCCAGGTGATGGGGACATCGAGGGCGCGCAGCTTGCGGACCATCTCCTGGGCGCGCGGCACCCGGTCGTCGCGTACGAGCTCCCGGGCGCGCTCCAGCTCGGCGTCGGCCGGGTCGAAGAGGTAGGCCAGCATGTGCATGCCCACGCCGTCGATGCGGCAGGAGAGTTCGGCGCCGGTGACGAGGGTGAGCCCCTCGGGCAGCGCGTCGATGGCCTGCTTGTGGCCGCCCACGGTGTCGTGATCGGTGAGCGCGACGACGTCCAGGCCCGCGGCGGCTGCGTTCGCGACCAGCTCGGCGGGGGTGTCCGTGCCGTCCGACGCGGTGGAGTGGGTGTGCAGGTCGATGCGCACGACGCTTGACTCCAGGGCTCGCGGGCGGACGGGGGACCGCTCAAGGATAACCGCCGCGCGCCGGCCGTCCGGCCGCGCACGGACCTGCTCGTGGTCGCGCACGGACCTGCTCCCGTACCCGCGCTCACTTCTCGGTCGCGGGGCCGGGCGTCGCGGGGCCGGGCGCGTACGCCGCTACCGCTCGCCCGTCGCCTGCCGCGGCGGCGCCTCGGGAGGGGCCAGAAGGCGGGGGGTGAGCGCGCCGCAGGGGAGGAGGTCCACCTCTCCCCCGGCGTCCCGCAGGTCGGTGAGCACCAGCTCGTCGTACATCAGCAGCCCCGACTGCTCGGGCCACAGGATCGCCCAGAGCCACAGTCCCCGTGCCTCGCCCGCGAAGACGGCGCGGTCCTCCGGGGCGTTCCTGACGTGCCAGAGGGGGGTGGGGCGGCCGGCGGCGTGGACCTTGGCGTCGGGAGCGGAGTCGACGTCCAGGTGGTGGCCGGGGTCCGGGCCCTCGATCCCGGCGTACCGGGCGCCGAGCCCGACGCCGAGCTCCTCGGCGACCAGCAGCAGCTCGCCCATCCCGCCCAGCGGTCCGGGCCCGGAGCAGGCCACGGCGCTCGCGCGTCCGCCGCTGCGGTCGTCGCCCGCGCTGGCGACCCCGGTGAACAGCCACCCCACGGGGAGCGGCCAGGGCATCCAGACGGGGACCTGGGCGCGGTGCACCACGACGCCGAGGCCTTCGACGCTCGGCGGGATGACCGGCTGCATCGGGTGGACCTGGCCGTGCACGGAGCACTGCCAGGCGTCGGCGAAGAGGCCGGGCGCCCTGACCCGGCCACCGCACTTCGGGCAACTGGGTTCGCCCCTCATAGGGACCAACCGTCCTCCCTGCCGGTCCCCGCGTCAAGGACGATCACCCGTCCGGCGCGCGGCCCCACGTTTTCACTGGTCCAGGACGACGGACGTGCGCAGCGGGTCGCGCAGGTCCGTACCGTGCGTCAGCCACCGCTCCTGGAGCTCCTGCGCGCCGCGCACCCGCTTCCAGGCGGCCTCGTTGTGCGTCATCGGCAGCAGCGGCAGGAAGCGCACCGGGTCCATCGGCTCGTCCAGTTCCAGGTCCTCCACAAGACCGCCGGACTCCGCGACCAGCACCGAGGTGAACGGCGCCCCGGTCCACAGCGGCTCGCCCAGGTCCAGGGAGGCGCCGGCGGCCACGATCACCCCCTCGACCTGCGGGGAGGCTGCCAGCACGGCGAGTGGACGCAGCACCTGGTCGGTGTCGGCGAGTCCGCCCCGTACGGACAGGATCAGCTCGGCGCGGGGGCCCTTCACCGGGTCGGCGAGCGGGGCGGTGGGGTCGGCCATCGGCTGCGCGGACATGCCGAGCGTCGCGTAGCGCACCACGTCGCCGTCGAGGAAGCGCAGCACCTCGATGCGGTCGGTGCCCAGGAACGTCACATCGGCGCGGGCGTCCGGATCCCCGAGGGCGGAACGGAGCCGGGCCTCGACCAGAGCGAGAATTTCTGCCATCCAGCGAGCATAGATCGCGTAGGGAACGGGCAAAGTACGGGATTGGGCCCTGGGCGGCTGATAGCCTGGCCGCCGGTCGGGACAGCACGCAGAAGCGTCGCTCTTCTTCGTCCCGACGACACGTCGTCCCCCACGGGGGACCGGCCGGAGGAGGTGGGGACTGCCATGGATCCAAGTCGACCGTGCAGTACCAACCGCTCTTCCGCGCCTCGCATTTCCCGTTGATCCGACGCCTCGTCGGTCGCCCGGTGCCGACATCGCCGTCGTATCCGGATGACTCCTCGGCAGTGGTTCGCGCAACGGAAGAGCCCTTCGTTTTTGCCTGTCTGTAGCGAACGCCGTCATCGCGCCCGCGCGGTGCCGCCCGCTTTGCGGACGTGAGCGCACGTCCCCATTCCGGGCTGTTCCACGCCCTCGCCGACGGCCCTCCGTGAAGGAGCCAGCCATGTCGATGATCCGTGACCTGCGCGCCGCCGTGCGCCCGTCCCTGCGCCCGTCCCTCCGTAAGAACAGCGCCCCGTACAACGCGTACGACCCCACCCGCGACCCGTCCGCCTCCAGCGCAGTCGTCGACTGCGCCGTCTACCGCGACGGCCGCCGGCTGATGACGCCCGCGAACCCGACACCCCACGGGGCGATGCTCCAGGTGCGGGAGGAGGGCGGCTTCGCGTGGATCGGCCTGCACGAGCCGACCGAGGCCGAATTCGCGGGCATCGCCCGGGAGTTCGGGCTGCACCCGCTGGCCGTCGAGGACGCCGTCCACGCCCACCAGCGGCCCAAGCTGGAGCGCTACGACGACACGCTGTTCACCGTCTTCAAGACGATCCACTACGTGGAGCACGCCGAGCTGACCGCGACCAGCGAGGTCGTGGAGACCGGTGAGGTGATGTGCTTCACCGGCCGGGACTTCGTCATCACCGTCCGGCACGGCGGCCAGGGCTCCCTGCGCGCGCTGCGCCACCGCCTCCAGGACGATCCGGAGCTGCTCGCCAAGGGCCCCTCCGCCGTCCTGCACGCCATCGCCGACCATGTGGTCGACGGGTACATCGCGGTGGCCGAGGCGGTGCAGGACGATATCGACGAGGTGGAGATCGATGTCTTCTCCACTCCGGCCAAGGGCAGCCCGCGCGGTTCGGACGCGGGCCGGATCTACCAGCTCAAGCGCGAGGTGCTGGAGTTCAAGCGGGCCGTCTCGCCGCTGCTGCGTCCCATGCAGCTGCTGAGTGAGCGCCCGATGCGGCTGATCGACCCCGACATCCAGAAGTATTTCCGCGACGTCGCCGACCACCTCGCCCGGGTCCAGGAGGAGGTCCTCGGCTTCGACGAACTGCTGAACTCGATCCTCCAGGCGAATCTGGCGCAGGCGACCGTCACGCAGAACGAGGACATGCGCAAGATCACCTCCTGGGCGGCGATCATCGCCGTGCCGACGATGATCTGCGGTGTCTACGGCATGAACTTCGACCACATGCCCGAGCTGGAGTGGAAGTACGGCTATCCGCTGGTGCTCGGCGTCATCGGGGTGGTCTGTTTCTCCATCCACCGCATCCTCAAGCGCAACGGCTGGCTCTGAACACTGCGGGGGCGGGCCCTGAGTAAGCTCGCGCCCATGACTGACGCCGCCGCGCCCGATGCCGCCGCCGACCTGCTGGAGAGGGCCCTCGTCGAGGAGGCCACGAAGAAGTCCGGTCTCGTCTGGGTGCGGGGCGACGGGCCGGCCCGCGCCGTCTGGCACGTCTGGCACGACGGCGCGGCGCACCTGGTCGGCGGCGGGCCCGGTGAGCAGCCGCTGCCCGAGGGCCTGGCCGACGGCGGCCGCGCCGAGGTGACCGTACGCAGCAAGGACAAGGGCGGCCGGATCGTCGCCTGGGGTGCGGCGGTACGTTTCCTGCCGCCGCGCTCCGAGGAGTGGGAGGCGGCGGTCGCCGAGCTGAAGGGCAAGCGGCTGAACGCGCCGGACGCCGAGTCGATGACGGAACGGTGGGCGCGCGAGTGCACCGTGGTGCGGCTGACGCCCGACACCGTCAGCACCTCGCTGCCGGACACCTCGCTGGCGGCCGTTCCGCTGCCGACCGGGGCCACCACCCGGCAGCCGGCTCCGGCGGCGCTCCCCCGGCTGCTGCTGAAGCGTCGCGGGAAGCGCTGAGCCAGGGCTGTCAGCCGGAGGACTTGGGGAGCTGGCCGCCGTAGTCGACGGTGTCGTCCTCCTGGGGCGCCTCCAGGGGGAAGGCCTGCCCCCAGTCGGCCAGCGTGACCGTGCCCCCGCCGCCGCCCCGCGCCACCCGGACCGGATACGGCTGGTCCTCCAGCGAGACGTCGAACGCCCCGCCCTCGCCCTTGCCGCCCAGGATCTGGATGGTGCGCTGCCCGGCGACCGTGTCCCGGCCGCCCTTGCTGACCTTTCCGTTCAGCGCGAGCAGCCCGTCGAGCAGGATCTTCTTGTCGGTGAATCCGCGCAACTGGCGGTAGCTGGGGTCGCCCTCGGGGACCTTCACGTACTTGCCGCCCAGTTTGTCGGCGGCCGCCACGTCGGAGGACCCGCCCTCGCCGCCGCCGCTCTCCTCGTGGGTCCAGAACTCGGCGGGCGCCTTCAGGTAGAGCTCGTCGTCGACCCGCAGCAGGGCGAAGCTCTGCTTCTTGGAGGTCACCGAGCCCATGCCGCCCTCCGCGTTGAGCTTCATCTCCAGCCGGTAGGTGCCGCCCTTGCTGACGAGGGTGCCCGTCAGGCGTACGGCACTCGCCGCTTCGGCCGCCGCTCTGGCCTTCTCGTCGATCTCGGCGGCGGAGAGTTTGGCGACGCCGTTGGTCCCCTTGTCCGGGTCCTCCTCCGTGCCGCAGGCGGCCAGGGCCGCGGTGAGCCCTCCGCACAGCACGAGAGCGAGGGCGGTCCGGCGATGGTTCCGCACGGCCGGGGCGAAGGAGGTCACGGGCGCACTGCCTCTCGACGGCGATCAGGGGTGGCAGACGGCAGCGTACCCGGGCGGCGCGCACCGTCCGGCAGCCAGCCGTACGGACGGGTCCTCCGGGGCGCGGTGCGGCGGTACGGGCTAGCCTGATCCCGGTGAACCGGCGAGATCCGCTGGTCGGCGGCGTCGGGCCGGGACCGTCGGGCGCGGGCGGTCACGAGGAACGTGACGACACGGCGGACACGGACGGATGAGGGAGGCCGAGGATGGCGGCAGTCACCCCCAGGGTCTTCGTCTCGCACCTGTCCGGCGTACCCGTCTTCGACCCGAACGGGGACCAGGTCGGCCGGGTCCGTGACCTGGTGGCGATGCTGCGGGTCGGCGGACGCCCGCCGCGCATTCTGGGCCTGGTGGTCGAGGTGATCAGCCGCCGGCGGATCTTCCTGCCGATGACCCGGGTGACGGGCGTCGAGTCCGGCCAGGTCATCACCACGGGCGTCGTCAACATGCGGCGCTTCGAACAGCGGCCCACCGAACGTCTCGTCCTCGGCGAGTTCCTGGACCGGCGGGTGCGGCTGGTGGATGGCCATGGCCAGGACGGTGAGGAGGTCACCGTCCTGGACGTGGCCATCCAGCAGCTTCCGGCCCGCCGCGACTGGGAGATCGACAAGTGCTTCGTCCGCAAGGGGCGCGGCGGGGCGCTGCGCCGCAAGGGCGAGACCCTGACGGTGGAGTGGTCGGCGGTCACCGGTTTCTCGCTGGAGGAGCACGGCCAGGGTGCGGAGAGTCTGGTCGCCACGTTCGAGCGGCTGCGGCCCACCGATGTGGCGAACGCCCTGCACCACCTCTCGCCGAAACGCCGGGCGGAGGTGGCCGCCGCCCTGGACGACGACCGGCTCGCCGACGTCCTGGAGGAGCTGCCCGAGGACGACCAGGTGGAGATCATCGGCAAGCTCGCCGAGGAGCGGGCCGCCGACGTCCTGGAGGCGATGGACCCCGACGACGCGGCCGACCTGCTCTCCGAGCTGCCGGAGGAGGACAAGGAACGGCTGCTGGCGCTGATGCGGCCGGACGACGCCGCCGATGTCCGCCGTCTGCTGTCGTACGAGGAGCGGACGGCGGGCGGTCTGATGACGACCGAGCCGATCGTGCTGCTGCCCGATGCCACGGTGGCCGACGCGCTGGCCCGGGTGCGGCAGGCGGACCTGTCTCCGGCGCTCGCCGCGCAGGTGTACGTGTGCCGCTCGCCCGACGACACCCCGACCGGGAAGTACCTGGGCACGGTGCACTTCCAGCGGCTGCTGCGCGATCCGCCGTTCACCCTGGTCAGCTCGATCGTCGACAGCGACCTGGTGCCGCTGTCGCCGGACACCCCGCTGCCGACGGTGACCAGTTATCTGGCCGCGTACAACATGGTCTCGGTGCCCGTCGTGGACGAGAGCGGTTCGCTGCTGGGCGCGGTGACCGTGGACGACGTCCTGGACCACCTGCTGCCGGACGACTGGCGCGAGACGGATCTGCACGGGGAGGAGGGGATCGGTCATGGCGGGTGAGGAGCGGGCGAAGGCGGCGTCGACCGGTTCCTCGGGCCTGGTGCGGCCCCCGCGCACCCGGCTGGACCAGCCGAAGGACCCGCGCCGGCGGCTGCTGCCGGAGTACGACCCGGAGGCGTTCGGCCGGTTCTCGGAGCGGATCGCGCGCTTTCTGGGGACCGGGCGGTTCATCGTCTGGATGACGCTGATCATCATCATCTGGGTGCTGTGGAACATCTTCGCGCCCAAGGAACTGCGCTTCGACCCGTACCCGTTCATCTTCCTGACGCTGATGCTGTCGCTCCAGGCCTCGTACGCAGCGCCGCTGATCCTCCTCGCGCAGAACCGGCAGGACGACCGCGACCGGGTCACGCACGAGCAGGACCGCAAGCAGAACGAGCGCTCCATCGCCGACACCGAATACCTGACGCGGGAGATCGCGGCCCTGCGTATGGGCCTGGGAGAGGTCGCCACCCGGGACTGGATCCGCTCGGAACTCCAGGACATGGTGAGGGACATGGAGGACCGGCAGGTGCTGTTCCCGGCCGAGAGTGACGAAGGCGACCGCTGAAGAGCTACCCGCCCGTAGCACTCCGCGCCGTAACATCGTCCGTATGGCTACGGAAGACGCGGTGCTTGAGGCACTGGCGACAGTGAACGACCCGGAGATCCACCGCCCGATCACCGAGCTGGGCATGGTGAAATCGGTCGAGATCGATCCTGACGGTGTAGTGGCTGTCACGGTGTATCTCACGGTTTCCGGCTGTCCGATGCGCGAAACGATCACCCGGAACGTGACCGAGGCGGTCGCCCGGGTCGAGGGCGTCTCGCGGGTCGAGGTGACCCTCGACGTCATGAGCGACGAACAGCGCAAGGAGCTGGCGAGCTCGCTGCGCGGCGGCACCGCCGAGCGGGAGGTGCCCTTCGCCCAGCCCGGCTCGCTGACCCGGGTGTACGCGGTCGCCTCCGGCAAGGGCGGTGTGGGCAAGTCCTCGGTGACGGTGAACCTCGCCGCGGCGATGGCGGCCGACGGGCTGAAGGTCGGCGTCGTGGACGCGGACATCTACGGGCACAGCGTGCCCCGGATGCTCGGTGCGGACGGCAAGCCCACCCAGGTCGAGAACATGATCATGCCGCCGTCCGCGCACGGCGTGAAGGTCATCTCCATCGGCATGTTCACCCCGGGTAACACGCCCGTGGTCTGGCGCGGTCCGATGCTGCACCGGGCGCTCCAGCAGTTCCTCGCCGATGTGTACTGGGGCGACCTGGACGTCCTGCTGCTGGACCTGCCGCCGGGCACCGGCGACATCGCGATCTCGGTGGCGCAGCTCGTGCCGAACGCGGAGATCCTGGTGGTCACGACCCCGCAGCAGGCGGCGGCCGAGGTGGCCGAGCGGGCCGGCTCGATCGCCGTGCAGACCCACCAGAAGATCGTCGGCGTGGTGGAGAACATGTCGGGCATGCCGTGCCCGCACTGCGACGAGATGGTCGACGTGTTCGGCTCGGGCGGCGGCGCACGGGTCGCCGAGGGGCTGACCCGCACGGTCGGCGCCGAGGTGCCGGTGCTCGGCTCGATCCCGATCGACGTACGGCTGCGCGAGGGCGGCGACGAGGGCAAGCCGGTCGTCCTGTCCGACCCCGACTCCCCGGCCGGCAGCGCGCTGCGGTCGATCGCGGAGAAGCTGGGCGGCCGTCAGCGCGGCCTGTCGGGCATGTCACTGGGGATCACCCCGCGCAACAAGTTCTGACGCCCGTCGGGGGCGGCACGGGGCGGGCCGGTGGTCATCCGGCCCGCCCTGTCGCGTCGCTGCGTGAACGTCCCGCCCTGTCGCGTCGCTACGCGTACGTCTCGATGTCCTTGATGGCCGCGAAGCCGAGACCGTACGCGCTCATCCCCCGCCCGTACGCCCCGATGTGCACGCCCTCGTGGGCGGACCCGGCGAGGATCCAGCCGAACTCGGACTCGCGGTAGTGGAACTCCACCGGCACGCCGTCCACCGGGAGGGAGAGCGTCGACCAAGGCGCGCTGCCGAGGTCGTCGGCGAGGGTGAACGCCGTCTCGGTCTGCTGGTCCAGCCAGTCGTCGCGCAGGGTGTGGTCCATCTGCGGCGGCCAGGTGTACGCCAGCAGGCCGGAGCCCGCGAGCCAGGCCGCCGATGACACCGTGGTGGCGTCCAGCACGCCCGTACCGTCACCGCTGCGTCTCACCGGGCTCGCGGCCACGGTGATCACCGCCGCGAACCGCTCCTTGTCGGAGGAGCCGTCCGACTTCACCGAGGGCTCGTCACCGTGCCCCGTCGCGCCGTGCTGCACCGTGCCGTCCGCCGCGGTGCCGACCTGCATCAGCCAGCGCGGGCCGGTGAAGGCCTCGTCCAGCCCGTACCAGGGGAAGGGCGCTTCCCGGTAACCGTCGACGGTTCGCCGCTTCGCCGGCACCTCCCCCGCCGTGGCCGTGCCCGGGACACCGTCCGTATCAATCCGACTCGTCGTCTCCATCTGCGCGGCCGCCTCCTCGATCAGTCATGATCCGGAGCGGCCCGCCCCCCGCGGGCTTGGGCATCCTCGCAACCGGACAGATGGAGAATAGCCATACCGTCCGGGCGAGTCGGGATTGACCGGGGTCAGGTGGCGTCCGCGTCGAACGGCGGGCGCTCGGGCCGGTCCTGCTGCGGGGTCTTCTTGAGCAGGTCAGGAGCGGTGTCGCCGGTCTTGGTGAGGCTGGTCGTCGCGCCGTCCGCCGACGCGCCCGCCGAGCCGTTCGCCGCACTGGTGGCGGTATCGGACGCGGCCGGGGTGCGCCCGTTGACCGCGTCGGTGACGTCGGCCAGGTCCTTGCGCAGGTCGAAGCTCTCGCGGATCTCCTTCAGCCCCAAGTCGTCGTTGCCGTCCATCAGCTGCTTGCGGACGAACGTCTTGGGGTTGAGGTCCTCGAACTCGAAGTCCTTGAACTGCGGGCCCAGCTCCGAGCGGATGTCTTCCTTGGCACTGTCCGAGAACTCGCGGATCTTACGGATGGTGCGCGTGACGTCCTGGATCAGCTTGGGCAGCTTGTCGGGGCCGAAGACCAGCACGGCCAGCACCCCGAGCGTCAACAGCTCCAGTGCGCCTATGTCATTGAACACCTTGTTGCTCCTCGTGTTCTCCGCGTCTTCTCCGTGCGATCGCGGCCCGGGTCTCCCAGCTGCCCGGACCGCTCAAAGGTACCTGTCGAAGGTGTCCGGGCGGTACCTCGCGGTGGCCGTCACGTGCCGCTCGCCGAGCCGAGCGTCAGGGTCACCGTCCGCTCCTCGCCGCCGCGGGTCAGCTTGAGGTCGAGCTCGTCGCCGGGGCGGTGGGCCCGGATCTTCACGATCAGCTCCTCGCCGCTGTGCACCCGCTGGCCCTCGACCTGCGTGATGATGTCGCCGGACTCGATGCCCGCCTCGGCCGCGGGTCCGTCCTTCGCGACGGCGGGCGCGCCGTCGGCGCCCTTCGTGCCGACCTTGGCCCCGTCGCCGGTGTACTTCATGTCCAGCGTGACGCCGATGACCGGGTGGGTGGCCTTGCCAGTGCTGATCAGCTCCTCGGCGACGCGCTTGCCCTGGTTGATGGGTATCGCGAAGCCGAGGCCGATGGAGCCGGACTGGCCGCCCGCCTCGGGGCCCCGGGCGCTGTCGGCCGCGCGGATGGCGCTGTTGATGCCGATGACGTGGGCCTGGGTGTCGACCAGCGGTCCGCCGGAGTTGCCCGGGTTGATCGGGGCGTCGGTCTGGAGGGCGTCGACGTAGCTGATGTCGCTGCCGTCGCCCTTCTCGCCGCCCGCGGTGATCGGCCGCTGCTTGGCGCTGATGATGCCCGAGGTCACCGTGTTGGACAGGTCGAAGGGGGCGCCGATGGCCACCACCGGGTCGCCGACCCGGACGTTGTCGGAGTTGCCCAGGGGCAGGGGCTTGAGCCCGGAGACCCCGCGGACCTTGACGACCGCGAGGTCGTAGCCGCTGTCCTTGCCGACGAGCTCGGCGGACGCCGTCTCGCCGCTGCTGAACGTCACGGTGATGTCCCCGCTCGCCCCGGCCGGGGCGACGACGTGGTTGTTGGTGAGGATGTGGCCCCGGCCGTCGAGGACGAAGCCGGTGCCCGTGCCGGACTCGGCGGTGCCGCTGACGTGCAGGGTGACCACGCTGGGCAGGGCGCTGGCGGCGATGCCCGCGACGCTGTCGGGGGCCCGGTCGCCGGTGTCGCGGCCCGCCTGTGGCAGCTCGACGGTGGTCAGGCCGCCGTTGCGCTCGATGTACGCGCCGACGCCGCCGCCGATGCCGCTGGCGACCAGGGTGAGCAGGAGAACCCCCATGAACGCCCCGCCCCGGCGCTTCTTCCCGCGGCCGGGCTCGGCGCCATCGGGAGGTCCCGGCCGGGTCAGCGGCTGTCCCGGAGCACCCCATGGGTCGTACTGGAGCCACTGCGTGTGCTGCTGTGCGTGCGGTTGCGGCGCGGGGTGCGGTGCGGGGTGCTGTGTCTGATGCTCGGGGGCTCCCTGCGGCGGCTGCGGTGCGTGGGCCGGGTGGGCCCCGGGGGCCGTCGTGTGCTGGTCAGGCGCCTGGGGCTGTGCGTGGGGCCCCGGGGGCGTGAAGCCGTCGGCGGGCGCGGGGGCCGGGATTCCGGCGCCGTTCGTCCCTGCGTACGGCGGGGGCGGGGCTCCGGCCCCCGGCGGTACGACGGTGCCGTGGGCCGGGGTGGGCCGCTGCACGGGCGGGGCCGGCGCCCAGGGGCCGGGGCCGCCGTAGGGCGGGGTGCTGTACTCGTCGGGCTCGTGGAGCGGGGGCCCGGACGGGCGCGGGCGCGGAACCTCCTGGCCGCCGTGCTCCTCCGGCCGCCCCGAGGGGTCGGAGGGCGGAGCCGGAACCAAGGTCGTGCCCGGGGCCACGTCCTGCGCCTGGGCCACGTCCTGGGCCGGGACTGCCGGCTCGCGGTCCTCGGCCGACGGAGCGTCCGCCGGGGCCGGCCCGCTGTCCGGCTCCGTACGGTCGGCACGCCCCGCCATGGGGCGGCTCCACCACTTCGCCTGCGGCCCGGTGGGCTTCCCGTCGTCCATGCTCTCCCCGCAACTGGCCTCTGTACGCCCCACCGAGGCGTCCCTCACCGGAATTCAACCAGGTTTGCGAATCCCCGCGCAGGGTCCGGTCAGGGCCGGGGGGAAAGCGGGCTCGCCAGGTCGTTGGCGGGCGAGCCCGGAGACGGCCCCGGAGAAGCCGAGGAAGGGACCGTCTTCGGCCCGGCGCCACCGCCGAGCGCCGCCGCCAGCAGCGGGGTGCCGGACATCGTCGGGCGTATCAGCGGCGACACGGACACGTTCAGCACGGGGAGCGTGAAGGGGTGCCCGCTCGATGCCGGGACGCCGGACAGCGGCGGAGCGGTCGGCGGCCCCTGCCGGTTCACCGGAGGGGTGGCGACCGGAACCACCGGTGTCACACCGCTGAGCGACGGCGCACGGTTCGTCCCGGCGGGGGCCGTGCCGGACGCGGGCCGCTCGGCCGCCCGGCCGTCGCCGGTC
>NZ_NTGZ01000178.1 GCF_002551245.1 Streptomyces sp. rh34 | reverse complement strand
CACGGCGACCGCTCGGGCCAGCCCGTCCAGCGCCACGGCGGCCCGTCGCCGGCGAGGGACGACCGCCCGCCGGTGCAGGGCGGCGTACCCGTCCGCCTCGATGGCGTCGAGGATGCCGCTGTACAGCACGAACGCCGTACGGATACAGGGCCGCGAGACCGGGGCGAGCATCGCGACGCCGGGCAGGGCGGCCCGGTACACGGTCCGGTTGTGGGCCGCGGCGGCCCGCAGGACGTCGGTGATCCGGCTGTCCCGCGCCCCCGTGCTCCGGCTCCACTCGAAGCGCTCCCGGTCCACCCCGTGGGCCGCCAGCAACTCGGCCGGCAGGTAGAGCCGCCCCCGGTCGAGGTCCTCGCCCACGTCCCGCAGGAAGTTGGTCAGCTGGAAAGCGACACCGAGCGCGGCCGCGTGCGGTGCCGCCTCCTCGCGCGGCCCCACCGTCCCGAGCACCGGCAGCATCTGAAGGCCGATCACCGCCGCCGATCCGTGCATGTAGCGGCCGAGCTCCTCGTACGAGGCGTACCCGCCGACCGTCAGATCGCTGCGCATGGAGGACAGGAAGTCGGTGAAGTGCCGATGATCGATGCCGTACCTCCCCGCCGTGTCCGCGAGCGCGCGGATCACCGGCTCGGCCGCCCGGTTCCCCCACAGCCCCGACTCCAACTGGGCCTCCAGCGCCAACAGGGCGCGGGCGCGCTCGCCGGGCGTGGCCGTGGTGTCGAGATCGTCGACGATGTCGTCGGCCCAGCGGGCGAAGCCGTACAGGGCGTGGACGGCCGGCCGCCGGTCGACCGGAAGGAGCCGGGTCGCGAGGAAGTACGTCTTGCCGTGACGGGCGTTGAGAACACGGCAGCGGGTGTACGCGGCACGGAGGGCGGGGTCGTGGATACCCGCTGCGTCGAGTTCGCGGACGGTCATACGCGGGAGCCTCCCGGGGCAGAGTGCGGGGCGGCCCGGGGGCCGGTGATCCTCTCCGCCGCCAGCTTCCCGGAGATCAGGACGGTCGGCACCCCGACGCCGGGCGTCGTGCCGCAGCCGGCGAGCACGGCGTTGACCGTGCCCCGCACCAGGTTGCGCGGGCGGAAGGGGCCGGTCTGGGGGAAGGTGTGGGCCACCGAGAAGGGGGTTCCCGCCGCATGCCCCCGCGCGGTCCAGTCGACCGGCGTGACCAGCCCCTCCTCCTCGATCGCCGCGCCGAGACCGGGCATCTCGCGGCGCTCCAGCTCGGCCAGCAGCTCGTCCCGGTAGCGGGGCCCCAGCTCCCGCCACTCCCGCACCCCCGGGCCGACCTGGGTGTTCGGACAGGGCGCCAGCACGTAGTGGAGGTGCTTGCCCGGCGGCGCGAGGGAGGGGTCGCTCGCGGTGGGCCGGGTGATGAGAAGCGAGGGATCCGACATCAGCGTCCCGGTGCGGGTGAGTTCGTGGAAGGTGCTCTTCCAGGCCCCGCCGAACGAGATGGTGTGGTGCGCCAGATCCGGCCAGGTGCGGTCCGTGCCCGCGTGCAGGACCACCGCGGACGGCGAGTGCCGAAGGGGGAGGAGCCGGTGCGGGCCGCGGCCGAGCAGCCGGTAGCTGATCGGAAGATCGGGGGTCAGCACGACCGCGTCGCAGGGAATGCGCCCCTGGTCGGTGACGACGGCGGTGACACGGTCACCCGAACGCTCCAGCCGTGTCACGCTCTGTCCGTAGCGGAATGAGGCTCCGGCGTCGGCGGCCGCGTCCGCCATCGCGCGGGGCAGCGCGTGCATGCCGCCCCGGGGGAAGTACACCCCGGCCACCGTGTCCATGTAGGCGATGACCGCGTACGCGGCCAGCGCCCGCGCCGGAGGCACACCCGCGTACAGCGCCTGGAAGGAGAAGACCCTGCGCAGCCGTTCGTCCGAGACGAAACGGGCGATGCGCGCGTCGAGCCGCCCGAAACCGCCGAGCGCGGCGAGACGGGCGAGGTCGGGGTGGGCGAGCTGGAGCGGTGAGTCGAAGTTGGTGTCGATGAAACGGCGCATCTGCACCTGGTAGAGCCGCTCCAGCCAGCTACGCAGCCGCCGGTAGCCGACCGCCTGCCGGGCCCCCGCGAACTGCTCGACGGCGGCCTCCATCGCGGCGCCGTCGGTGTGCACGTCGAGCTGGGAGCCGTCGGCGAATCGGGCCCGGTAGGCGGGGTCCAGCCGCATCAGCTCCAGCCGGTCGGCCATCCGCTCCCCGACGGCGGCGAAGGCCTCCTCCACCAGGTCGGGCATCGTCAGCACGGTCGGCCCGGTGTCGATGCGAAATCCGCCCGTTTCCAGCAGTCCGGCCCGGCCCCCGGGCAGGCCGTCCCGCTCGACGACCGTGACGCTGCGGCCCGCGCCGAGCAGATGGAGCGCGGCGGCCAGTCCCGCCAGACCGGCGCCGACCACGACCACGTGGTCGACGGGCCCCTTGACCGTGATCACCTGGCGTTGCCTCCTTCGGCCGTGGTCAGGATCCGGCTGGCGGCTGCCGCCCCGCCGTCGTGGCGCGCCCCGCCGGGGGTGGCGCAGGAGTGGCCGGACCGGTCTCCGGATACCGTGCGCAGCAGATCGAGCAGCTGGCGGCCGCCGTGCGCGTCCACGTCGACGGCCTGTCCCAGACGACGTACCGCGCGGTCGTGAAGGCGCTCCGCCGCCCGCTCCACATGGGCGCGCGCCCCCGTCGCGTCGAGGACGCCGCGTACGTCCACGAGATCCTCCTCGGCGAGGTCGGCGTTGCCGGTGACACGACCGAGGACGGCCAGCGCTTGTTCATCGCCCTCCGCTTCGGCCCACGTCCGGGCGACAGCCAGCAGGTAGGTCGGCTTGCCCTCGCGGACGTCATCGCCGGACGGCTTCCCCGTAAGCGCCGGGTCGCCGAAAACCCCGAGCAGATCGTCCCGCAGCTGAAAGGCGATACCGGCGGACCGGCCGGCGGCACGCAGGGCGTCGGTGGTCCGCTCGTCGGCACCCGCCAGGGCGGCACCGAGCGCCAGAGGCCGCTCGACGGAATACGAAGCGCTCTTGAGCCAGGCGGTCCGCAGGGCCCGCGCCGTCGAGAAACCACCGCTGACCTGACCGCGCAGGTCCAGATACTGTCCGGCGACCATCTCGGTCCGCATGGCCCGCCAGAGAGCGCCGACGCGCCGACGCCGGGTGGCGGACAGCACGGTCTCCGCCACCGTGTCGTCGGCCCAGACCAGCGCGAGATCCCCCGCCAGAACCGCGGCAGAGGAACCGAACGCGGAACCCCGCCCCGACTCCGGCGGGAGCCCCGCGCGCTCGGCCAGACCGATGTGCATGGCAGGCCTCCCCCGGCGAAGCCGCGAGCGGTCCATCACATCGTCATGGATCAGCGCGCAGGTCTGGATCAGCTCCAGCGCCACCCCGAGCCGCAGAGCGGCCGTGGTCTCCGCCGCACCGCACGCGCGCATCCCCCACCACAGGAGGCGGGGCCGCGTCCGCCTGCCGCCGTCGAGCGTGAAGTCGGCGACCCGTCGCGCCAGCTCCTCGGAGAACAGGACGTCGCTCCGCGAGGCCTCGGAGACCCGTTCCTCCAGCACTGCCCGTGCGGTGCGCAGCAGAGCATCGGCCACATCCGAGTCGACGACCCGCGGGTCCTCGGCCGACGGGACAGGGTGGCGGTGCCCGTCCCGCTCGTGGGCCGATGGTGAAGGCTCGCCGAACGAGTGCTCCGTGGGCTGGGGACGGCCCATCTCACGCCCTTCCGAGATCAGTGATGGTGACGAACGACTCGTCAATCCGCACGGACGCGTACCCCGATCGCGTGCCTTCCCGCACCGAGACCAGGAGTTCGTGCCGTGCGGATGCAGGCACTGATACAGAGACGATCACGTCGGCCGCACACTCCCGGGTGAGAAACACCCCGGACACGTGATGGCGGCGCCCACCACGCCCGTATGGCCCACGTGAAGGGGGCGTACCGGCCCGCCCCGGCGGCCCGCACGACGGTGCTCGCCCGCGGCGGCTGCCAGGGCACCGGGCCCGTCACGTCAGCCGGCCGCCCAGTCGCGCAGGGCGCGGGCCGAGTCGAAGTCGGCCACGTTCCGGTCGAGGGGATCGTCGGTGAACTGGTGGATGCGCCAGTCCGCCTCGATACGGGGCCTGCCGGCGGCGACGTAGTCGGCGATCCACAGCCCGTCGCCCGCGTAGCCGGTGGTGTCGTGGTTGAGCCAGAACGAGCGGTTGCAGTACAACAGGACCCGGTGATCGGGCCGTTCCCGCTTCACCGCGCGGATGAACCGGTCCTTGTCCGCGTTGCTCGCCCGCGTCCCGCCGCCGGTCTGTTCCCAGTCGACCGCGAGCAGATCCCCCGCCTTCTCGGGGGTCTTGCTCAGGAAGTACGCCACCTGGTCCGCCACGTCCCCCGGCCAGAGGAAGTGGTAGAAGCCGACGACGCACTCGGCGTCCCTGGCCCGCTTCACCTGCGCGTCCAGACGCGGATTGACATAGGTGCGGCCTTCGGTCGACTTGATGATGACGAAGTCGAGTCCGTCCGTGTCGTAGGAGGGCTGATAGGCGCTGACGTCGACACCGTGGAGCATGGGCACCGCCTCGGAGAATGGGGCAACGACCTCCCTCTCCTGCCCACTCCCCAGGCCCCCCAAGGGCAGATTCACCCTCCCGGGTAACGGACGCGCGCTCCTCGGATGCGGCCGGGTCCGCGGGGGGCGAGAATTGCCGCAAGGACGAGGAGGCGGCATGAGCGAAGACCCCGAATCCGTATCCGCGGCCGTGTCCGGGCCGGAGGGCGTCACGCCCGACCGGCTCCTGCACACGGGCGCGAGCGACCGGCCGAGCGCGGAGGACCTGGTGCTCGCCTCCGGGCGGGACCTGACGCCGAAGACCCTGGAATGGGCGCGGCGCAAGCTGGCCGCCGAGGGGCGGTCGGCCATCGACAAACAACTGCCCTGACGGCCCGGCGGGCCCGCGGGCGCACCCGGTGGGCGGGTGCGCGGAGCGTTACGCCGAGGTGGAGGCGGCAGGGGAGCCGGGGAGCGAGTGGGGCGCGCCCCGGTTCCCTCGGCTAGCCTGAGCGACATATGAACCGTTTGACGACCTCACAGGGCACTTTCGAGCTCGCCCGCTTCCCCGAGCACCCGCGCGACCCCTTCCGTGCGTGGGACGCCGCCGACGAATACCTGCTCCGGCAGCTGACGGACCCCGAGACGGGCTCGGTCGACCTCTCGGGGACGGTCGCGGTCGTGGGGGACCGGTGGGGGGCGCTCGCCACCGCGCTGGCCGCACACCGGCCCGTCCAGATCAGCGACTCCTACCTGGCCCGGCGCGCGACCCTCGCCAACCTCGCCCGCAACGGTCTCGACCAGGACGCGGTCCGGCTGCTGTCCTCGCGCGACACCCCGCCGGACCGGATCGACGTCCTGATCGTCCGGGTACCCAAGTCCCTGGCGTTCCTGGAGGACCAGCTCCATCGGATCGCCCCCACCGTCCACCCCGGCACGGTGATCATCGGCACCGGCATGGTCAAGGAGATCCACACCTCCACGCTCAAGCTCTTCGAGCGGATCATCGGCCCGACCCGCACCTCCCTGGCGGTGCGCAAGGCGCGGCTCATCTTCTGCACCCCGGACCCCGCTCTGCCGCGTACGCCGAGCCCGTGGCCGTACCGCTACGAGCTGCCCGCCGACGTGGGCCCGGTCGCAGGCCTGACCGCCGTCAACCACGCCGGGATCTTCTGCGCGGAGCGCCTCGACATCGGCACCCGCTTCTTCCTGAAGCACCTGCCCACCCGGGGCGGGGCGGTCCGGGTCGTCGACCTGGGATGCGGCAACGGGGTCCTCGGGCTCTCCGCCGCCATCGCCAACCCCGACGCGCACCTCACCTTCGTCGACGAGTCGTACGGGGCGGTCGCCTCCGCCGAGGAGACCTTCCGGGCCGGTGCGCCGGAGGGCGCGAAGGCCGACTTCCTGGTCGGGGACGGTCTCGGCGACCTCGATCCGGGCAGCGTGGACCTGGTGCTGAACAACCCGCCCTTCCACTCGCACATGGCGACCACCGACGCGACGGCCCGCACGATGTTCGCCGGGGCGCGGACCGCCCTGCGCCAGGGCGGTGAGCTCTGGGTCGTGGGCAACCGGCACCTCTCGTACCACACCCACCTGCGCCGGATCTTCGGGAACTGCACCACGGTCGCGGGCGACCCGAAGTTCGTGGTGCTGCGCGCCGTCAAGCGCTGACCGCCAGGCGGCGCACCACACGGCGCCCGCGGCTGTCCGCCGGTCCGTGCGACTGCCGGACGCCCGCCGGCCCTTCCGGATTCTTGCAACACGTTCTACTGTGTGCGCCGCCGCACACGGACGACGCCGAAGCGAGACTCTGGAGGGGCCGTGCACCTCGCATACACGCCTGAGCAGCAGCGGCTGCGTACCGAACTGCGCACCTACTTCGCGACCCTGGTACCCGACAACGCCTACGCCCGCTACGCGGAGCCCGCCGCCCAGAAGCGCTTCTACCGCGACACGGTCCGCAGGCTCGGCGCCGACGGCTGGCTCGGGGTCGGCTGGCCGAAGGAGTACGGCGGCCGGGGACTGACCCCGATGGAACAGTTCATCTTCTTCGACGAGGCCGCTCAGGCCGGCGTACCGCTGCCGCTGATGGCCCTGAACACCGTCGGGCCCACGATCATGCGGTTCGGCACCGACGAGCAGAAGGCCCACTTCCTCCCCGGCATCCTGGCCGGGGAGATCGACTTCGCGATCGGCTACAGCGAACCGGACGCCGGCACCGACCTCGCCGCTCTGAAGACGCGCGCCGTCCGCGACGGGGACGCGTACGTCGTCGACGGACAGAAGATCTGGACCACCAACGGCGACACCGCCGACTGGGTCTGGCTCGCCGTGCGCACCGACCCCGACGCTCCGCCCCACAAGGGCATCACCATGCTCCTCGTCCCCACGAGCGACCCGGGCTACTCCTGCACCCTGATCAACACCCTCGCCTCGCACGACACGGCCGCGAGCTACTACGAGAACATCCGGGTCCCGGTGTCCCGTCGCGTCGGCGAGGAGAACAAGGGCTGGCGGCTCATCACCAACCAGCTCAACCACGAACGCGTCACCCTCGCCGCCCACGGCACGATGGCGGTCCGCGCCCTGCACGACGTCCAGCGCTGGGCGGCCGACACCAAGCTCGCCGACGGCCGCCGGGTCATCGACCTCGGCTGGGTCCGCGCCCTGCTCGCCCGCACCCACACCCGCCTCGACGCGATGAAACTGCTCAACTGGCAGATGGTCGCGGCCCTCCAGGACAGCACGCTCACCCCCCAGGACGCCTCGGCGGTCAAGGTCTACGGCTCCGAGGCCCGCCGGGACGCCTACGCCTGGCTGATGGAGATCGTCGGCTCCGGGGGCGCGCTGAAGGAGGGATCGGCCGGTGCGGTGCTCCACGGTGAACTGGAACGCGGATACCGGTCGGCCGTGATCTTCACCTTCGGCGGCGGCAACAACGAGATCCAGCGGGAGATCATCTCCTGGATCGGGCTGGGCATGCCGCGCGTGCGGCGGTGAGGGGATGTGACCGTCGACGGTGGCCAGCGCGTCGGCGGGCAGGGCGGCAATGCGGGTGACGTGCTGGCCGAACAGGAGTAGGACGGCTCCGGCGGCGTGGACCTCGAGGGGCAACGCGGTGTCGGTGAGGCACTGCTGGAGGAGCTCCCAGTGGGAGTCCTCATCGAGGCCCTCGGGGTCGGCCTTCGGGCGGTGGGGGACGAGCAGGTCGCGGCTGTGGCCGCGGCGGGCGGCCCAGACCACGAAGTCGCGGACCTCGTAGTGGGTGCCGGGGCCGCTGGCGAGCCATGCGTCGACCTCGTGCTGGGTGACGTCGGCGAGTGCCAGACCCCGCTCCCGCATGGCGGTAAGGAACGCGGCGGCCAGGTTGATCCGGGTGTAGGCCCAGCGAATGCGGTGCTTGAGGCTGGCCCGGCGGTGCGCGGCCCTGCGCGCCCGGGGCAGCAGTGACCAGCGGACGTAGGGGCGAAGGAGCAGGGCGTGTTCGGGACGGCGCTCCACGACCCGGGCAAGGTGGCGCTCGATCCGGGCGGGAAGCTCGTCGCGTTCGGGCAGGGCCTGATAGGCGACGAGGACCTCGCGCAGGTAGTCGATGGTCTGTGCGTCGCCGCGTGTCCCGCTGCGGGCCAGCGTCTCCAGGTCGTCGTGGGTCAGCGGCCGTCAGGTGAAGGCGAGGCCGGCCAGGAGCCGGCCGGAGTAGGAGTTGCGGATCCAGTTCAGCGCCGTCCGCGGTTGATCGCACTCGGCGAGCGCCGTGCGCATCCGTGCGTACTGGCCGTCCGGTGCTTCGGCCGCCGGGCCGAGAACGGCGTCGAGTTCGTCCTGGAGGGTGCAGCGGTCGCACAGCCCTCGGACCGTGTAGGAACGCGGGCTCGCGCACCGCGGGCACGCGTACGGGTCGCCGTGGCCCGTGCACGGGCCGCAGACCCGGCGGCGGCCGTCCGTGAAGGCGATCAGCACTCGCTCGTTTTGGCAGACCGGGCATGTGCCGGGGTGAGTGCGGGCCTCGCGGTAGCAGGGCTTGCAGACCGGGCCGAGCGGCCAACGCGCGCAGACGGGAGCATTCGTCTCGCACAACGCGCACCGGGCGGTGGGCGCGGTCGGCAACTCGTACACGGGTCCAGGGCCGCTGGCTTGCCGCACGTCGAGCACGACCTGGTGGCGGAGATGTGGGCGCGCTGGCAGCTCGCGCACCGCTGGTTGGAGGGCCGGGGCCGGGTCTCTCCGCACACGCAGCAGGGACCGGTGTTGCCGCGGGCGGCGAGCACGCCCTCGCACCCGAGGCAGACCCGCCCGCCCGGCACCGCCCGTCGCAGCGGCCGCACACGTCCACAGCGCAGGCAGGACGGCGCCTTCACCCCGGTGATTCCGGCACCCTCAAGGGACGTGATCAGTGCCTGCGTCGAACGCGGCGCGTCGGAGGCCCCGCTGACCAGGGCATCGGGATGCAGGCGAAGGTGGTCGCGGATCCGGGTCCGGGCGGCCGGTGTCATGCCGACGACGATCCGGGCCGCTTCCGGGGCCGGTAGCTCGGGGAGGAACGCGGTGATGCGGCCGGCGAGTTCCGTCCACTCCGGTGGCGGGGCCGACCGGCCGGTCACAGGCCGTCCGGGCGCCGGACGTGCACCCGCCTCGCTGGCGGGGCGACGGCCGGACCGTCCGTGTCGCCCGACGCTGTAGGTTTCGCGACCTGTCGGCGGACCTCCCGGATCTGGATGAGATCCGCTGGCGAGCAGTCCAGGATCCCGCACAGCGCGGCGAGCGTGTCCATCGACAGCCGCTGCGGTGGCTGCGTGACCAGCCGGAACACCGGTCACCCACAGCGCTGGGTGCCCGCCCGGTGAGAAGCCGGGCCGGACTTCGTCCACCCACTCCTCAAGCACCGAGACGATCCAGTCGGCCTCCGGCACGGTGAGTACTGTCCGGCGCTTGGGCGGGCTGCCGCGAGAGGCCTTGCCGAACCGCACCTCCAGTGCGCCGAACCGGCCGTAGTCCTTCGCCCGCGGGTTGTGCCGCAGATCCGACAGGTCCAGCATTGACGTCTCACGGCGCCTGGTGCCGTACGCGTAGACCTGCTTGAGCATCACCGCGTCGCGCCACGCGGCCAGCACGCCCTTGCGGTGCCGCTTGCGCGTTTGCTCGACCCGGTCGTCGGCGGCGTCGAAGAGCTCCTGCAACTCGTCGTAGGTCAACGCCCGTCGGCCGGGCCGGCCCTCGAACTCGGCGACGTGGTCGGCGGTGTTCCAGCCGTGGCAGACCTGTACCGGGAACTGCCCGAACGCCTCCTCGCAGGCCTTGGCCCAGCCGTAGCGGCCGTCAGTGATAAACGCGCAGAACATCTGCAGGTCGCCCTACTGCCCGCGAACCGTGGAGTGGGCCAACGGCGGGTCCAGCGACAGTTGGTGCGAGAAGTAGGCCTCCACGTCCCCCGGCGTCCACTCCCACGGATACGTCGCGGTGAACAGTGCGAACCGGCGCACCAGGCTCAGCCGGTCATCGATCGTCTTCCTGGCCAGCAGCCGGCTCTGTTGCTGTTGCTCCCAGCCCCGCAGCATCGCCCCGAACATCGCCGGGCCCGGGTCCAACGCCCGCACATTTCCTGGCACGACCAGCTGAATCGCACCCGGCACATCGATAGTCCGCACGGCCACCCCCACGGTTGCACTTGATGCAACATCGTGGCTTTTACTGTCCATCACACGAGGCCAGACGCCTCGGCGTCACCTGAACGAGCTACTGCCCGCAGGTCTTCGACCAGGTCAGGACCGTGCCCAGCCGGCCCCACATTGATGCACCCGAAGCAACTCCGCCTATTTGGTCGCGGCCGGGGTGTCACTGAAGGAGGTGGCCCAGTGGTCGCGCCTGCCCGCCGAGGAACTGTCCCGGGTGCTCGCCGCGGGTCGTGGCGAAGACTGACGCCCTTGACGCACCCTGTCCGGAGGAATTCATGGCCCTGACCCGATCGCGCCGACCCGTGGCCCTGGGAGTCATGCTGCTTCTCGCGGCGGTGGGATGCGGCTCGGGTGGACAGGACACATCGGGTGAACGGGGCAACAGCAGGCTGACGGTGTGGCTGACGGTGGACGCGCGCGAGAGCTGGCCGGAGCTGGTGGCCTCCGCCAACACCCGGTTCACGAAGAAGCACCCCGGTGTGGAGGTCGATGTCCAGTACCAGCAGTGGACGACGAAGAACCAGAAGCTCGACGCCGTCCTCGCGGGCCGCAACGCGCCCGACGTGGTGGAGATGGGGAACAGCGAGACCACCAACTACATCGTCAACGACGCCTTCGCCACGGTCGATCCGAAGACCTTCGACCAGTCCGGGCAGTGGCTGCCGGCGCTCGCCGACGCCTGCCGGCTCGACGGCAGGACGTACTGCGTGCCGTACTACGTGGGGGCGCGCGTCGGTGTCTACCGCACCGACTACTTCCAGCGCGCCGGCCTGGCCGCCGCCCCGGGCACGTACCCCGAGCTGATCGCCGCCCTCGACCGGCTCAAGAAGGAGTACGGCACCAAGGACCCCGGCTTCTCCGCCCTCTACATGCCCGGCCGCTACTGGTACGCCGCCATGGGCTTCGTCAAGGACGCCGGCGGCGAGATGGCGGTCGAGAAGGACGGCCGCTGGCAGGGCGACCTCTCCTCACCGAAGTCCGTCGCCGGGCTCACCGCCTGGAAGAAGCTCCTGGACGACTACTACGTCGGAGACCGGGCGAAGGACAACGGTGACCAGCCGGCGGTCGTCGGCCAGGGCAAGGTCGGCGTCTTCTACGGCAACACCTGGGAGGCGGAGGCCGCCGCCGACGCCCGCTCCGGCGGCGATCCGCGTCTCCAGGGCAAGTTCGCCACCTTCGCCTTCCCCGGCCCGTCCGGAGAGCTGCTCCCGCCGTTCCTCGGCGGCTCCACCCTGGCCGTACCCGCCAAGTCGCGGAACCAGGACCTGGCTTCCGACTGGATCCGC
The DNA here is from genome assembly GCF_002551245.1 of Streptomyces sp. rh34. Classification (GTDB taxonomy): domain Bacteria; phylum Actinomycetota; class Actinomycetes; order Streptomycetales; family Streptomycetaceae; genus Streptomyces. The sequence continues at coordinate 4,074 of NZ_NTGZ01000178.1, read as the reverse complement.
CTCTTCACCGACCGGGAGTCGCAGCGGCAGCTCATCGCCGCGAACACCCTCCCCAACAACACCGTCCAGCTCGGCGAGGTCGCCGCCAAAGGCATCAACGGCCCGGCCGCCCAGGCCGCCGCCCGCGGCTGGGTCACGCCCCTCGCTCCCGGCTGGACCTCGGTGGAGAAGTCCAACATCCTGCCGGAGATGCTGGAACGCATCGCCACCGGAAAAGAGTCCGTCCAGGACGCCGCCCGCGAGGCCGACCGCAGGATCGACGCCGTGATCAATGAGCGCTGATCCGGCCCGGCGCTCACCGCGCCCCGTCCTGCCCTACCTTCTGATCGCCCCCGCCCTGATCGCGCTTCTCGTCGTTCTCGGCTACCCGCTGGTCGACATGGTCACCCTGGCGTTCCAGGACATGACGCGCAAGGAGCTGTTCAGCGGCGAGACCCCGCCCTGGGCCGGACTCGACCAGTTCCGCACGATCCTCGGCGACCGGTTCTTCTGGACCGTGACGGGCCGCACGGCCCTGTTCACCGTCGTCTGCGTGACCCTCACGATGGGGTGCGCCCTCCTCGTCGCCCTGCTGATGCGGCGGGCCGCGCCGTGGGCCCGGGCGGTCCTCGCCGGGGTGCTCGTCGCCGTGTGGGCGATGCCGGTGATGGTCGCGGCCGCCGTGTTCCGCTGGCTCTTCGACGCCGATTACGGCGTCGTGAACTGGTTCCTCTCGGCCCTGCCCGGGATCGACCTCGCCCGGCACAACTGGTTCACCGACCCGTGGCAGGGGTTCGCCGTGATCACCGGGGTGGTCGTCTGGGGCGCGCTGCCCTTCGCCGCGATCAGTCTGCACGCGGCGCTCGCCCAGGTTCCGCCGGAGCTGGAGGAGTCCGCCGTCATCGACGGAGCCCGACCCTTCCAGGTCTTCCGTTACGTCACCTTCCCCGTGGTCAAACCGCTGTTCGTGATGGTCACCACCCTCATGGCGATCTGGGACTTCGGCGTCTTCAACCAGATCTGGCTGATGCGCGGAGGCCAGCCGGAGCGCGAGTACTACCTCCTCGGCGTGCACGCCTTCATCGAGTCCTTCGCTGTCAACCGCTACAGCGTCGGTGCCGCCATCGCCCTGGTCACCGTCGTCCTGATGCTCGCGGGCGCCGTGGTCTACCTGCGGCAGATGATGAAACTGGGAGAGACCGAGTGAGCCCGGGACGCAGGCACAGGAAGAACCCCCGGCACCGCCGCCGCTACGATCTCCTCACGCTCCTGGTGGCCGCTGTCGTCGGTTTCCCCGTCTACTGGATGGTCCTCACCGCGTTCCGGCCGGCGAGCGAGATCCTCAGCCTTCCGCCCGAGTTCTGGCCGGGCAGCCCCACCCTCGCCAACTTCACCCGCGCGATGAGCACCGAGACCTTCTGGGCCAACGTCCGCTCCAGCGCCGTCATCGGGCTCGGTACCGTCCTCGTCTCCCTGGTGGTGGGCACCCTCGCCGCGTTCGCCCTCGCCCGGTTCCGCTTCGCCGGCCGCAAGGCGTTCGTCGTCGTGATCCTCACCGTTCAGATGATCCCCCTCGCCGCCCTGGTGATCCCCGTCTACCTGCTCCTCAACGAGGCCGGACTCACCGACAGCCTCGGCGGAGTGATCCTCGTCTACCTCGTCTTCACCCTGCCCTTCACCGTGTGGATGCTGCACGGCTTCATCGCCACGATCCCGGTGGAGCTCGAAGAGGCCGCGATGGTCGACGGCTGCGGCCGGCTCACCGCGTTCGTCCGCGTCGTCCTGCCGCTGCTCGCTCCCGGGCTCGTCGCCACCTCCGTGTTCGCGATGGTCCAGGCGTGGAACGAGTACGTCCTCGTCTACGTGCTGCTCTCCACCCCGGAGAAGCAGACGCTCAGCATCTGGCTGGTCTCCTTCCAGACCAGCTTCGGCACCGACTACGGCGGACTGATGGCGGGTGCCACGCTCACCGCCCTGCCCGTCGTCGTGTTCTTTCTGGCCGTCCATCGCAAGATCGCCGCGGGGCTCGCCACCGGAGCGGTCAAGGGCTGACACGCCTGCCCCGCACCGGAACGACATGTCGGCACAACCCTGTTCACCCGCAGAGGAGAACCCTGTGACGCACGACCGCCTCGACCTCGTCTCCAAGCTGTACCAGCCCACGGACTGGCCTCGGGTCCTTGAGGCCGCCACCGGCAAACCCTCCAGCGCCCCGCTCGTCGTGGACCTCGACCCGACCACGTTCTGCGACCTGGCCTGCCCGGAGTGCATCAGCGGAAAGCTCCTCAACCAGGGCCGGTTCACCCCCGAACGGCTCGCCGCCCTCGCCGAGGAACTCGTCACCATGTCCGTGAGGGGCGTGGTCCTCATCGGCGGCGGGGAGCCCCTGGCCCATCGCGGCACACGGAACGTCTTACGCATACTCGGCGAAGCGGGCCTGTCCATAGGAGTCGTCACCAACGGCACCATGATCCGGCAGAACCTCACCGAGCTCGCCCGGTACGCCACCTGGGTCCGCGTCTCCATGGACGCCGGCACCGCCGAGACGTACGGTCTGTTCCGGCCCGACCGCAAGGGCCGCAGCGTCTTCGACAAGGTGGTCGAGAACATGCGGCTGCTCGCCTCCGAGAAGACCGGGTCGCTGGGCTACTCCTTCCTGGTGATGTCTCGACGGGAACCCGACGGGCGGACCGTCACCAACCACCACGAGGTGCTGCGCGCCGCCGAACTCGCTCACGACATCGGCTGCGACTACTTCGAGACGAAGGCCATGTTCGACGACGACCACCACATCGTTCAGGTCCCCGAGGCGGTGGTGGAATCCGTCGACCGGCAGCTCGCCGAGGCCGCCCGCCTGGAGAGCGATACCTTCCAGCTCGTCAACTCCTCCACCCTCACCGCCCTGCGCAACCACGTGGGACCTGTCCAGCCCAAGGAGTACGACCGCTGCAGGGTCTCCGAACTCCGCACCCTCGTCACCCCCTCCGGGGTGTACGTGTGCGCCTACCACCGGGGCAATCCGCTCGCCCGGATCGGCGACGCCGTCACCGACAACCTCGCCGACATCTGGCGGGACTCGGACCGGGGGATGATCGACCCGAGCCGGGACTGCCGTTTCCACTGCGCGCGCCACCGCTCCAACCTGGAGCTGGAGCGCATCGACCGGGGAGCCGGCGAGCTCCCGCTCGCGGAGGACTACGACCCGTTCCTCTAGGGCCTGTCGTCACCCTGCCGCCCGCCGGGCGGCAGGGTGACGAAACGCTTCAGGCGTACGGCCCTGATCCGCCGGACACCCACGGGCCTCTCTCTCGGCCGGTACCGGTTCCCCGACGGTGCCCGGGGCCGCCGACACGGGTATGACCCGGGCCCGCGGGTGGGAGACGCGCAGCGCCCGCGCGAGCCGCTCCGCCGTCTCCGCCACGGTGTCGGCCGTGCAGACGCCCACCAGCGCACCGCCGCCACCCGCGCCGCTGAGCTTCAGCGGCAGGCCGGCCCGCTGCGAGACCGTCCGCACCTCCTCCAACAGCGGTGTCGACATCCGCTGATGGTCCCGCATGGCCTCGTGGGCGCGGACCATCGCGGCCCCGAGCGCCACCGGGTCCCGGTCTCGCAGCGCGCCCCACACGCGCTCCGACGCGTCGTCGGCCACCGCCCGGTAGGCGGCGAGCGCGGGATCGCCGGCCGCGAGCTGCGCCCGTACGTCCCGGATGTGGTGCCGAGTGTCCTTGCGGGTGCCGGAGTCCACGACGACGACCCGCCACTCGGCCGGGAACTCCATCCGCTCGCGCACGGCCGGGAGGCCGCTCTCGCGGCCGTCGAGGAGGAGGGCACCGCCCTCGACGACAGCGAGATGGTCCATGCCTCCGCCGTGGAACACGGCGAACTCGAACTCGTACGCCCACTGGGCGATCGTGCGGTCACCGACGCGCCGACCGGTGAACGACCGGTCCGTGAACGCCCGGAACAGCGCCACGATCTGCGCCGTGGAGGACGACAGGCCGCTCGCCGCCGGAGCATCGCTGCGTACGGTGACGGCCGGCGGCCGCGGGGCGAGACCGGGCAGCCGCTCACGAAGGAACGCCCACACCTCCCGCG
>NZ_NTGZ01000177.1 GCF_002551245.1 Streptomyces sp. rh34 | reverse complement strand
CGTCCGATCGCCCGCCGGGGGCGGCCGCCCGGACGGCCGCCGAAGGAGCCGGAAACCCTGCCGGAGCCCGGGTCGAGCACGCCGCGGCCCCCGCCCGGGACCGACGCCCGAGACACCCCGTAGCACCGCGACCCCGACCCGCTCCCCGGGCCGGGGTCGCTTTTCGGACGCGTATACACAGCAGGTATACACGCCGTGTACAGTTCCTCCCATGTCTATCGGTCACACCCTCCTCGGGCTCCTGGAGTCCGGCCCCCGCCACGGCTACGACCTGAAGCGGACCTTCGACGAGAAGTTCGGCCAGGACCGCCCGCTGCACTACGGCCAGGTCTACTCGACGATGTCCCGGCTCCTGAAGAACGGGCTCGTCGAGGTCGACGGCGTCGAGAGCGAAGGAGGCCCCGAGCGCAAGCGGTACGCCATCACCGACGCCGGGATCACCGATGTCTCGCACTGGCTGGCCCAGCCCGAGAAGCCGGAGCCCTACCTCCAGTCGACGCTCTACACGAAGGTCGTCCTGGCGCTCCTGACCGGTCGCAGCGCGGCCGATCTGCTGGACACCCAGCGCTCGGCGCATCTGCGGATGATGCGCGTCCTCACCGACCGCAAGCGCAAGGGCGACCTCGCCGACCAGCTGATCTGCGACCATGCCCTGTTTCATCTGGAAGCCGATCTGCGCTGGCTGGAACTGACCTCTGCCCGTCTCGACCAGCTCGCCAAGGTGGTGGCTCCGTGATTCCCGAAGGCTCCCTGCTCGCCGCGCACGATCTGCGCAAGACCTACGGTCCGACGCCCGCCCTGGACGGCGCGTCGTTCTCCGTGCACCCCGGTGAGGTCGTCGCCGTGATGGGCCCCTCCGGCTCCGGCAAGTCGACCCTGCTGCACTGCCTGGCCGGGATCATCACGCCCGACTCCGGCACCATCACCTACGCGGGCCGTGAGCTGTCCGCGATGTCGGACGCCGAGCGCAGCGCCCTGCGGCGCAGCGACTTCGGCTTCGTCTTCCAGTTCGGCCAGCTCGTCCCGGAGCTGACCTGTGTGGAGAACGTCGCCCTGCCGCTGCGGCTGAACGGCGTCAAGCGCAAGGCCGCCGAGCGCACCGCCCTGGAGTGGATGGAGCGCCTGGAGGTCGACGACCTCGGGACCAAGCGTCCCGGCGAGGTCTCCGGCGGGCAGGGCCAGCGGGTCGCGGTGGCCCGTGCTCTGGCGGCGTCGCCGAAGGTGATCTTCGCCGACGAGCCGACCGGCGCGCTGGACTCCCTCAACGGCGAGCGGGTGATGGAGCTGCTCACCGAGGCCGCCCGCTCCGCCAACGTCGCCGTGGTCCTGGTGACCCACGAGGCCCGCGTCGCCGCCTACTCCGACCGTGACGTCACCGTGCGCGACGGCCGGGCCCGTGACATGGAGCACGCCGTATGACGCTGCTCGAAGAGAAGCGGACGGCGGCGCCACCGCGTCCGGCATCGCCCTCGCGGGGCGCGGTGACCCTCCGCGACCTCGGCCTCGGCATCCGGTTCGCCGCCGCCGGGGGCCGCGAGGGCTGGATCCGTACGCTGCTGACCGCCGTCGGCGTCGGCCTCGGCGTCGCCCTGCTGCTGCTCGCCTCCTCCGTACCGCATCTGCTCGACGAGCGGAACGCGCGCGAGCAGGCCCGCAGCCAGGCACGGATCGCCGACTCCCCCGACGCGAACGCCACGAAGTCGGACAGCTCGGTGCTGCGGATCAACACCACCACCGAGTACCGCGACCGGACCGTCGCGGGATATCTGATGCGCCCGGACGGCTCGACGCCCGTCCTCCCGCCGGGACTCGACCGCTTCCCCGCGCCGGACACGATGGCCGTCTCCCCCGCCCTGCGGGAACTGCTCGCCGAGCCGGGCAACGAACTGCTGCGGGAGCGGCTGCCGTACGAGATCACCGGCACGATCGGGGACGCCGGGCTGCGCTCTCCCAACGAACTCCTCTACTACGCGGGCAGTGACACCCTGACACCGGCCGCCGGCGGCCACCGGATCGCCGCCTACGGCGACGACCGCCAGGGCGATCCCCTCCCGCCGTTGCTCCTCGTGCTCGTCATCATGGTCTGCGTCGTGCTGCTGGCCCCGGTCGCGATCTTCATCGCGACGGCCGTGCGCTTCGGCGGCGACCGCCGCGACCGGCGGCTGGCCGCGCTGCGGCTGGTCGGCGCGGACATCCGGACGACCCGGCGGATCGCCGCCGGGGAGGCGCTGTTCGGCGCGCTGCTCGGGCTGCTGTTCGGCCTGGTCTTCTTCCTCGTGGGCCGGCAGTTCGTCGGCGCGGTGGAGATCTGGGACGTCAGCGTGTTCCCGGCCGACCTGGCGCCCGACCTCCGGCTGGCGACGCTGATCGCGGTGGCCGTGCCCCTGACCGCCGTCCTCGTCACCCTGGTGGCGATGCGGTCCGTGGTGATCGAGCCGCTCGGCGTCGTACGCCGGGGCCGTGACCGGGGACGCCGCCTGTGGTGGCGGCTGCCGGTGCCGCTGGCGGGTCTCGCGGTGCTCGCGCTCTGGGGCCGGGTAGAGGAGTACGCGCCGGTGAACCCGTTCCCGATCACCGCCGGCGCCGTGCTGGTGCTGTTCGGGCTCGCCCTGCTGCTGCCCTGGCTGGTCGAGGCCTGTGTGAACCGGCTGCGCGGCGGCCCGGTGCCCTGGCAGCTCGCCACCCGCAGGCTCCAGTTGAGCAGCGGGGCCGCGTCCCGCGCGGTCAGCGGGGTCACCGTGGCGGTGGCGGGAGCGATCGCCCTCCAGATGCTGTTCGCCTCGATGAACGCCGACTTCAACCGGATGACCGGCCAGGACCCGACGCGGGCCCAGTTCGCCGGGTACTCCGAGGACGTCACCGGCGAGGCGGCCACCTCGGCCATCGAGCAGTTCCGCGCCACCAAGGGCGTGGAGGTGGTCATCGGATCGGTGGCGGCGTACGCGTCCAGGCCCGGCGTCTTCGCCGACGAAGACGTGCAGCCCACCACCACGCTGACCGTCGGCACCTGCGGGACCCTGCGCGAGCTGGCCCGGATCGACGCCTGCGAGGACGGCGACACGTTCGTCGTCCACCCGCCGGGCGACAAGGACATGACCGCCTGGGTCGACGAGACCGCCCGCAAGGGCAAGGAGGTCGAGATCGGCTACGGGAACAAGCTGGTGCGGTGGACGCTGCCCGCCGACTCCCCGACCGTGCAGGGCCGCAAGGACCCGATGGGCGATATCCACTACGGGATCATGGCCACCACCGGTGCGATCGACGCGGGCAAGCTGCCCGGAGCGACGATCACCGTCCAGATCCGGGTCGACCGGAGCGTGCCGGACGTCGCCGAGTACGTACGCAACACGGCGGCGAAGGTCGACCCCGGTATGCGCTTCGTCACGCTCGACTCGGTGGAGCGCGACCGCCAGTACGCCAGCATCCAGACCGGGCTCCAGGTGGGGGCCTCCGCGGTGCTGCTGCTGATCGCCGCGTCGATGCTGGTCTCCCAGCTGGAGCAGTTGCGTGAGCGCAGGCGGCTCCTGTCGGTGCTGGTCGCCTTCGGCACCCGGCGCTCCACGCTCAGCTGGTCGGTGCTGTGGCAGACCGCCGTGCCGGTGGTGCTCGGTCTGGGGGTCGCGATCGCCGGCGGCCTGGGGCTGGGCGCGACGCTCACCTGGCTGACCGGGAAGCAGGTCGCCGACTGGTGGCTGTTCTGGCCGATGGCGGGGGTCGGGGGCGGGCTGATCGTGCTGGTGACCCTGCTGTCGCTGCCGCCGCTGTGGCGCATGATGCGCCCGGACGGGCTGCGCACCGAGTGACACCCGCCCAGGGCGTGTCCGGCGGAGCTTGACCGGGTCCGCGACGCCTGGCACGGCCTGTCCGGCCCCGATCCGCCGGACACGCCCTCATCCGCTGACGGCCGGGGCTCCTGGGAACAGGATCCCCGGCCGTATGTGCGCCCTCAAGCGCCTTCCGCCACCGGCCGCACCGGCAGGGGCTCCATCGCCTCGCGCAGCGCGGCGGCGAACTCCTCGAACTCGCCGCCCCGCGCCGACCCGGTCCGCATCGCCAGCGCGACCCGCCGGGTGGGCGCGGGATCCGCGAAGTACCCGGTGGCCAGCGCCTCGTTGCGGCCGGTCTCCACCGTCACCGCGGTCCGGGGCAGCAGCGTCACCCCGAGCCCTCCGGCCACCAGCTGGACCAGGGTGGACAGCCCGGCGGCGGTCGTGGTCACCGGCGCGCCCTCGGTGCGGCCCGCCTCACGGCAGATGTCCAGGGCCTGGTCGCGCAGGCAGTGCCCCTCGTCCAGGAGCAGCAGCGGCAGTTCGCGCAGCGCCTCGCGCGGGATGTCCGCCCGGCCGCCGAGCCAGTGGTCCTGCTCCATGACCAGCACGAAGTCCTCGTCGAAGAGCGGGATCTCGGTGACTCCCGGCACCCCGAGCGGCACGGCGAGCAGCAGCAGGTCCAGCCGCCCCGCGGCGAGCCCTTCGAGCAACGAGGAGGTCTGCTCCTCGTGGACCTGGAGGTCGAGGTCCACATAACGCTCGTGGACGAGGCGGAGCACGGTGGGCAGCAGATACGGGGCGACGGTCGGGATCACGCCGAGCCGGAGCACTCCGGTGAACGGGGCGCGGACCGCCTCCGCCTCCTCCATCAGCGCGGCGACGGCCTCCAGTACCGCCCCGGCCCGCACCGCGAGCCGCTCTCCCGCGGGCGAGAGCAGCACCTTGCGCGTCGTACGCTCGATGAGCTGGACACCCAGTGCCTCCTCCAGGGTGGACACCGCTCCGGAGAGTGCCGGCTGACTCATCCCGATTGCTGCCGCCGCGTCCCGGAAGTGCAGATGCTCCGCCACGGCCTTGAAGGCGCGCAGCTGCGACAGGCTGGGCTGCTTGGCGGCCGACTTACCGGACTGCTTGGGGCGTACGCCCTGATTTCCCTGGCCCACTGATAGGCACCTCCGATCATCTGGACCGAGTGTAGCTATTTCCGTGATCAATGCACTCTGTGCCATGGTGGAGCTCGTCCAACCCTCAGGAACGCCCCCAAAAGGGAATTCCAGACGTTGCAAGGAGAGCGCGTGCTCACTGTCGGTGACAAGTTCCCCGAGTTCGACCTGACTGCTTGTGTTTCGCTGGAGAGCGGCAAGGAGTTCGAGCAGATCAACCACAAGACCTACGAGGGCAAGTGGAAGATCGTCTTCGCGTGGCCGAAGGACTTCACCTTCGTGTGCCCCACCGAGATCGCCGCCTTCGGCAAGCTGAACGAGGAGTTCGCGGACCGCGACGCCCAGGTCCTCGGCTTCTCCGGTGACTCCGAGTTCGTGCACCACGCCTGGCGCAAGGACCACCCGGACCTGACCGACCTGCCCTTCCCGATGCTGGCCGACTCGAAGCACGAGCTCATGCGTGACCTCGGCATCGAGGGCGAGGACGGCTTCGCCCAGCGCGCCGTCTTCATCGTCGACCAGAACAACGAGATCCAGTTCACGATGGTGACCGCCGGTTCCGTGGGCCGTAACCCCAAGGAGGTCCTGCGGGTCCTCGACGCCCTGCAGACCGACGAGCTGTGCCCGTGCAACTGGACCAAGGGCGAGAACACCCTCGACCCGGTCGCGCTCCTCTCGGGCGAGTGAGCTGATACCGACATGGCTCTCGACGAACTGAAGTCCGCCATACCGGACTTCGCCAAGGACCTGAAGCTGAACCTCGGCTCGGTCATCGGCAACAGCGACCTCCCGCGGCAGCAGCTGTGGGGCACCGTGCTGGCCTGCGCGATCGCTTCGCGTTCGCCGAAGGTGCTGCGCGAGCTGGAGCCCGAGGCGAAGGCCAACCTCTCCGCCGAGGCGTACACCGCGGCGAAGTCGGCGGCCGCGGTCATGGCGATGAACAACGTCTTCTACCGGACCCGGCACCTGCTGTCGGACCCGGAGTACGGCACGCTCCGCGCGGGCCTGCGGATGAACGTCATCGGCAACCCCGGCGTGGAGAAGGTCGACTTCGAGCTGTGGTCGCTCGCCGTCTCCGCGATCAACGGCTGCGGCCAGTGCCTGGACTCCCACGAGCAGGTGCTGCGCAAGGCCGGCGTGGACCGTGAGACCATTCAGGAAGCCGTCAAGGTCGCTTCGGTGATCCAGGCGGTCGGTGTGACCCTCGACGCCGAGGCCGTACTCGCCGAGTAGTGACACCGCACCACCCCTGATACGAGAAGAGCCCCGAGGACGACCGACCGTCCCCGGGGCTCTTCTTTTCGTCTTCCTACTCCTGCGGAGGCTTGCTCTCCCGCGCGGGTTCGCCCGGCGGGCCCTGCGGACCCGGGGGCGCGGGCGCGGCGTGTGCCGGGCTCATCGCCAGGGCGGTGGCCCCGTGGTGACCGCCCCGCTCGCCGGGCTCCCCGTACGCGCGCAGATAGCCGACCACCGTGTTGACCACGGCGACCAGCGGCACGGCGACCACCGCGCCGCCGATGCCCGCGACCAGACCGCCGGTCGCCACCGCGAGGACCACCGCGAGCGGATGCACCCGCACGGCGCGGCCGAGGATGAACGGCTGCAGGATGTGGCCCTCGATCTGCTGCACCGCCAGGACCACCACCAACGCCCACAGCGCGGTCCACACCCCCTCGGTGACCAGCGCGACGACCACCGCGAGCGCCCCGGAGACCACGGCGCCGACGAGCGGGATGAAGGCGAACAGGAAGATGAAGACGGCCAGCGGCACCGCGAGCGGCACATTGAGGATGTAGAGGCCGAAGCCGATGAAGATGGCGTCGATCAGGGCGACGAGCACCGTGCCGCGCACATACGCGGTCAGGGTGCGCCAGGCGCGCGGTCCGGCGCCGGCGACCCCGGGGCGGGCCGCGGCGGGCACCAGCTTGAGCGACCACTCCCAGATGCGCCTGCCGTCGTAGAGCAGGAACAGCGTGGAGAACATCGCCAGCAGCAGCCCGGTGAGGAACTCCACCATGACGGTGACGCCCTGGAGTCCGGCGGAGGTGATCTCCTCGGTGTTGGTGCTGATGGTGTCGCTGAGGTTCTTGGCGATGTCGTTGATCTGCGACTCGGTGACGTGGAAGGGGCTGTCGAGCGCCCAGCGCTTCAACTCGTCGATGCCGTCGCGGACCCGGTCGGAGAGCGTGTCGAGGTTCTCCAGCACCTGCCACACCACGAACCAGCCGACCAGGCCGATGACGACGAACCCGAGCACGGCGGTCACGGCGGTGGCGAGCCCGTGGGGCAGCCCGAACCGCTTGAGCCGGACCACGGTCGGCTGGAGCATCGCGGTGACGAGCAGCGCGGCGGCGAAGGCCAGCACCACGAGCTGGACCGCGCTGATCACCCGCATCAGCACATAGAGCGTCCCCGCGAGGACGAGGAGGCGCCAGCCGGCCTCGGCGGCGACCCGCATCCCCCACGGGATCGCCGCCACCGGATCCGGCTTGGCGGCGACCGAGGGGGCGTACGAGGGCGGCGCGGGCACCTGCCCGGCGTCGTCGGCCTCCGGGACGGCGGGCGCCCCTCGCACCGCGAGGGGGTCTTCGTCATCGGCGGCGGCGTGCGCCCGCCGCTCGTCCAGTCGCGCACCCAGCTCCGTCAGTTCGGACCCGAAGCGGCCCAGCCATCCCGGCAGTTTCGACATGCTTGCTTTCCTTCCCCCATCTTCGCCACCCAGCGCTCCTCAGCGTCTTCCCACGCTCCCCGGTACCGCCAGGATGCGACCGTACACGCGCGAGGCCCCTCACCGTCCGGACGGTGAGGGGCCTCGCGAGGTTGAGAGGGCGGTCCGTGGACTTCGCCCGCTCCCTCTAATACCAGTTGTTGGCCTGCCAGAAGGACCAGGCGCCGCACGGGCTGCCGTAACGGCCGTCCATGTAGCTGAGGCCCCACTTGATCTGGGTGGCCGGGTTGGTCTGCCAGTCGGCGCCGGCGGACGACATCTTGTGTCCCGGGAGCGCCTGCATGAGCCCGTACGCCCCGGAGGACGGGTTGGTCGCGCGGTAGTTCCAGGTCGACTCGTGGTTCACGATGTTGCTGAAGCACTGGAACTGGTCCGCGGGGACCATCTGACGGGCCATCGCCTTGACGTCGGCCACGCTGTAGGAGCCCTGCGCGGAGAACGAGGCGGCGTCGCGGACGGAAGAACGGCTGGCGCGCTCGGCCTCTCGCTTCTTCTTCTTCTCCGCCTCGCGCTCGGCCTCGATCCGGTCCTCGGCCGCCTGCTTCTTGGACTTGGCGTCCTTGGCGGCCTGGAGGCGGGCCGATTCCTCGGCCGACTTCTTCGCGGCGGCGTCGGCGGCGGATGCCTGGGCATCGGCCTGCTGCGTCAGCGAAGCGGTCTGTACCTGGGCCTGCTGGCCCGCGGGGATGTCTGCGAGCAGCGTGGTGTCGGCTGCGGCCGCCTCGAAGTTGTTGTCGTCAGCGGCGGGTGTGCCGCCCGCAGCAACGCCTACGACGGCGCCAACGGTGGTGACCGCGGTGGCGGATGCCACGGCGAACCCCCGGACCGAGATCCGGCTCACATGGTGTCCTTCCAGCATCGCCCGCTTAGGTGACCTCGCGGGCGCGTTCGTGCCCCTGGCACTGGCCTCCCTACTGCGTGGGTCACGGGAGGCGCGGGCCCGATGGGCAACCCCGGCGAGGAGGCTGCCGCGTGGTGCTCGCGGGCGGCATACGGGCGTCTCGTGTTGAGTTGTGTGGTGCGTGGCGCCTCTGGAGGTGCCCAAGTGCCGTATGCGGGGCCTGACGGAAGCAAGACTCTGCCGGACGGGAGCGCCAGGAGGCAATTCTGTGTTGCGTGGGAAAGGTCACACCTCGTTCGGCCCTCTGAATTCCCGGAAATGACGGCGCAGCACAATGCCGCCCGGCTAAGCTCCTTGGCTCGCCGGGCGGCATCAAAGGGACATGCGCGTCAGATCTGGCCTTCCTCCAGCATTTCGGTCACCAGCGCGGCGATCTGCGAACGCTCCGACCGCGTGAGCGTGACGTGGGCGAACAGCGGATGGCCCTTCAGTTTCTCGACGACGGCGACGACTCCGTCGTACCGGCCGACCCGGAGGTTGTCCCGCTGGGCGACGTCGTGGGTGAGCACGACACGCGAATTCGCCCCGATTCGGGACAACACGGTCAGCAGGACGTTCCGTTCGAGCGACTGCGCCTCGTCGACGATCACGAACGCGTCGTGCAGGGAGCGGCCGCGGATGTGGGTGAGCGGCAGGACCTCCAGCATCCCGCGCCCGAGCACCTCCTCGATGACCTCGCGTCCGGCGACCGCCGAGAGCGTGTCGAAGACCGCCTGCGCCCAGGGGCTCATCTTCTCGGCCTCGCTGCCGGGGAGATAGCCGAGCTCCTGCCCGCCCACCGCGTACAGCGGGCGGAAGACCATCACCTTCTTGTGCTGTTGGCGCTCCAGCACCGCCTCCAGGCCCGCGCAGAGGGCCAGCGCCGACTTGCCGGTGCCGGCCCGGCCGCCCAGCGACACGATGCCGACGTCGGCGTCCAGCAGAAGGTCGAGGGCGATCCGCTGCTCGGCGCTGCGCCCGTGGATGCCGAAGGCCTCCCGGTCGCCCCGCACGAGCCGCACGTTGCCCTCGGCCGTCACCCGGCCGAGCGCCTTGCCGCGCTCGGACTGGAGGACCAGGCCGGTGTGCACGGGCAGTTCGGCGGCCTCGGGGACGTACAGCGTCTCCTCGCTGAACAGCAGGTCGATCTGTTCCCCGGCGAGGGACAGTTCGCTCATGCCGGTCCAGCCGGAGTCCGTGATGGCGAGCTCGGCGCGGTACTCCTCGGCGAGGAGGCCCACGGAGGACGCCTTGATGCGGAGCGGCAGGTCCTTGGAGACGACCGTGACGTCGTACCCCTCGGCCTGGAGGTTGCGTGCGACCGCGAGAATCCGTGAGTCGTTGTCCCCCAACCGGTAGCCGGCGGGCAGGACACCGGGATCGGAGTGGTTGAGCTCGACACGGAGCGTCCCGCCCAGATCCCCGAGCGGGATCGGGGCGTCCAGCCGGCCGTACCGGACCCGGAAGTCGTCCAGCAGGCGCAGTGCCTGCCGGGCGAAGTATCCGAGCTCGGGGTGATGCCGTTTGGCCTCCAGTTCCGTGACCACCACGATCGGCAGCACGACTTCGTGCTCGTCGAAGCGGGCCATGGCACCGGGATCGGCCAGCAGGACGCTGGTGTCGAGAACGTATGTGCGCCGGTCGGGCATGCGGCGCTTGCTGCTGGTCACCACGGAAGGACGTACCCCCTCGGACGAGGTCGGGGAGTGCGACGGACGGTCGCGGAGCTTCCCGAAGGGAGAGGACGGACCGGGATCGGGCCCCTGTGCGCGGGCCGGACCGCGGCCACCGCGTCGGCCGCAGACTGTCTACGGTCCTTCGTGTGCAAAGGGCCTCCCGGGCGAGCGGTCTTGGCACCGCTCACTTGGATGCGACATCCGCCTGGTTGATGACCGGACGTCGACCTGACAGAGGTATTCCCTTCTCCGCGCGAAGCCATGCCGCCGCATATGACACGGTGTGGAGAAGTCCCGGTGGACGCGCGGTGACCTCCTTACCTACGCGATGGCTCCCCTATATAGGGGAGCCATCGACGGACGCGCGGGCGGGAGGCGTGTTTCGGGACGCCTCAGGCCCCGTAGCGGCGGTGGCGGGCGGCGTAGTCGCGCAGCGCCCGGAGGAAGTCGACCTTGCGGAAGGCCGGCCAGAAGACCTCGCAGAAGTAGTACTCCGAGTGGGCGCTCTGCCAGAGCATGAAGCCCGAGAGCCGCTGCTCGCCGCTCGTCCGGATCACCAGATCGGGGTCGGGCTGGCCCCGGGTGTAGAGGTGCTCGGAGATCAGGTCGGTGGAGACGACCTCGGCCAGCTCCTCGAAGGTCGTGCCCTTCTCCGAGTGCTCCAGGAGCAGGGAGCGCACCGCGTCCGCGATCTCCTGACGGCCGCCGTAGCCGACCGCGACATTGACGATTATTCCGTCGATGTCGGACGTCGCCTCCTGAGCCTCCTTGAGCACCGACTGCGTCTCCGGCGGAAGCAGGTCGAGCGTGCCGACGTGGTGGACGCGCCAGCGCCCGTCCGCAGCAAGGTTGCGCACGGTGTTCTCGATGATGCCGAGCAGCGGCTTCAGCTCGTGCTCGGGCCGGTCGAAGTTGTCCGTGGACAGCATCCAGAGGGTGACGACCTCGACATCGGTCTCGCTGCACCAGCCGAGCAGCTCGGAGATCTTGTCCGCACCGGCCTGGTGACCCTGCACGGCCGATCCGCCGGACGCCTTGGCCCAGCGCCGGTTGCCGTCGAGGATGACCCCGATGTGCTTCGGCACCTGATCGTGGTCCAGGCGGCCTCCCACCCGGCGCGCGTAGAGCCTGTACACCAGGTCGCGGAAGTTCACTGCGTTCACCCTCTCGGTTCCGTACGGGCCCGGGGCCCGCCCTCCCCGTCGCCGGGGGTCCGGGGGCCGTCCCCCGCGGGGGATCGCTGCACGGCCTGTGCCGCCCGCACGATCCCTCGGCGGTCCGCACCCCTACCACTGGCACGGCCACGCGGGCCTTCGCCGCGCCGCACATCGGCATTCCCCGAAGCCGCCACATTACTGCGACCGGGTCACGGGGGCCCAACCCGGTCTGTCACAACTCCGTGATAAGGAATGAAACGTGACTGATTACCTCTCCCCCGACCTGCGCCACCGCGCCGCCGATTCGCGCTACGACTCCATGGAGTACCGCCGGACCGGGCGCAGCGGCCTCAAGCTCCCCGCCCTCTCGCTGGGCCTGTGGCACAATTTCGGCGACGACCGGGCGCTGGACTCCCAGCGGGCGATTCTGCGCCGCGCCTTCGATCTCGGGGTCACCCACTTCGACCTGGCCAACAACTACGGCCCGCCGCCCGGCTCGGCCGAGCTGAACTTCGGCAAGCTCTTCGCCCAGGACTTCACCCCCTACCGGGACGAATTGGTCATTTCCACCAAGGCCGGCTATCTGATGCACCCCGGCCCGTACGGCGAGTGGGGTTCCCGGAAGTACCTGCTGTCCTCGCTCGACGCCTCCCTGAAGCGGATGGGCCTCGATTACGTCGACATCTTCTACTCGCACCGCTTCGACCCGCACACCCCGCTGGAGGAGACGATGGGCGCCCTGGCGTCCGCCGTCCAGCAGGGCAAGGCGTTGTACGTGGGCGTCTCCTCGTACAACGCGCAGCAGACCGCCGAGGCGGCCGGCCTGCTCAAGGAGATGGGCGTGCCGGCCCTGATCCACCAGCCGTCCTACTCCATGATCAACCGCTGGATCGAGGACGACGGGCTGCTGGACACCCTGGAGGCGGCCGGGATGGGCTGCATCTCCTTCGTGCCGCTCGCACAGGGCCTGCTCACGAACAAATACCTCAAGGGCATTCCCGAGGGCTCGCGCGCCACCCAGGGCAAGTCGCTCGACCCGGGCCTGCTCTCCGACGAGGTGGTCCGCCGGCTGGGCGGCCTCAACGACATCGCGCGGGGGCGCGGGCAGTCGCTCGCCCAGCTCGCCATCGCGTGGGTGCTGCGCGACAGCCGGATGACCTCGGCGCTGATCGGCGCGTCGAGCGTGCGGCAGCTGGAGGAGAACGTGGCGGCCCTCGCGGGTCCGGCGCTGACCGCCGATGAGCTGAAGGAGATCGATGCCTTCGCCGTGGACACGGCGGGCACGAACATCTGGGCCGGCCGCAGCTGACGCCGGCCCGACGGGGCTCGCGCGCAAGGAAGAACGGAAGCGCCCCGGGGCCGCACGGCGGCGCCGACGCCGGCCCGTAAAAAAACGGGCCGGTCCGTGGGGGGGGATACGGACCGGCCCGAGGGGGGGTTTCCACCATAACCCTTCGTAAGTGCTGCCGCGTGCCGCGCCACTCCACCATTACTCTCCGGATTCGCCGGACCCCGTTCCCGGCAGGGCGGCGGACGCACGTCGGACTCCCGGGGCCGGCCCCGGCACAGGCCCCGATTTCGACCGTGCTGTCAGGGGGGCGCGATACGACGTCGGCTTGACGCCTCCGGGATCGGCGGAGGACGGAAGCTGGTCCACAAGGGCTCTTGGTGTATTGATCACGAACGGCCGAGCAGTTCGCCGCGCCGACGGCGGGGGCGGTGGTGCGCGGGTCAGGGGCGGGAGTCGAAGCGGATCGCCATCGTGTCTCCGGCGACCACCACGAAGTCCCCCTCCTCGCACCGGATGACGGCCTGGAGCACCTCCCCGCCGGCATCTCTCAGCTCCTGGGTGCCGACGACCGTCCACGCTCCCCCGTACGGCACCGGCGGGAGGAGGGCGGGCGGGGCGTGCTGCCACCGGCTCGCCGGTACGCACCACTCGGGCAGCCTCGGCCAGGCGCCCGGGGTGACGTGCAGTGTCCGGTCGGAGGCACAGGTCAGCAGGACGGACTGATCGTCCGAGAGGACGAACTCGACGGCCTCCGGCTCGCCCGCCCGGCCCTCGGGCCGGTAGTAGACCCCGAGGACGGCGGTGATCCTGGCCCCCGTGAGCCAGTCGGCGTTACCGTGCCGCGCGCGTCCGGCAGGCGCCACGCAGTCTCCCCTCTCCACGGTCATGACCGCTCCCCCTCCTTCGCTGTGCCCTTCGCTGTGCGTGCGTCCCGTCGAATAGGACGGCCGCCCGCACGATCCCGTTGCCTCCGAGGTGGCACTGAACTGGCGTACGAGATGGGCGGGTTGACCGGCGGGCGGGCCCCGGCCGCCGTCACCGGGGCTTGCGCGCCTCGACGAGGAAGCGGGCGGTGCGGGCGCGGAACGGGCCTTCCGCCTCGATCTGCCGGTGCAGTGCGGCCAGTTGGGGCCGATACCGCTCGACGGTGAATCCGGGGACCATCCAGATCACCTTGCGCAGGAAGTAGACCACCGCGCCGATGTCGTGGAACTCGGTGCGCAGGGTCTCGGAGCGCAGGTCCACCACCTCGAGTCCGGCCGCCGTCGCGGCGGCCCGCGCGTCCTCCGGGTGCCGGCCGCGCCGGACCTCGGGCGGCTGGGGGCCGAGGAAGTGCTCGACGAGTTCGAAGACGCTGGCCGGGCCGACCTGCTGCGAGAAGTACGTGCCGCCGGGGACGAGCACCCGCGCGATCTCCTCCCACCACGTGGTGACCGGATGGCGGCTGACCACGAGGTCGAAGGCGGCGTCCCCGAAGGGCAGCGGCGGTTCGTCCTCGTCGGCGACGACGACCGCTCCGAGCGGGTGCAGAAGGGCGGTGGCGCGGGCGATGTTGGGCGGCCAGGCCTTCGTGGCCACGGTGACCGGCGGGAGCTTCGGCGCGGCGGCGAGGACCTCGCCGCCCCCGGTCTGGAGGTCGAGAGCGGAGTGGGCCCGGCCGAGCCGGTCGGCCATCGCGCGTGCGTACCCCCAGGAGGGGCGCTCCTCGGTGGCCCGGCCCTCCAGCCAGGAGAAGTCCCATCCGTCCACGGACACGGCGTCGGCCTCGGCGACGAGGGCCTCGAACCGGTCGCGGGAGGCCGGGGAGTCGAAGGGGAGGGGGGCGGGTGCGGATGGTTCGGACATACGGGAATCGTGTCAGGCGGGCCCGGAGCGCGCGAACGGATTCCCCGCCCGCGCGGGCGCGGGCGGGCGGGCCTGGCGGGCGGGCCTGCGGGCGGGCTGTCTCTTATACACATCTGNTCTACACGCCCCCCTCGCGCCATCAGAGATGTGTATAAGAGACAGTTCCCCGCCCGCGCGGGCGCGGGCGGGCGGGCCTGGCGGGCGGGCCTGCGGGCGGGTGCCCCCGCGTCCGGGGCCGTACTCACCCGGCCAGGGCCCCGAGCAGCAGGCCGGTCAGCGCCCCGCCGATCATGAAGGGGCCGAACGGGATGCCGGTCCGGCGCCCCGCCCGGCGCAGGAGCACCAGGGCGAGTCCGTACGCCGCCCCGTACAGGAATCCGGCGAACCCGCCCAGGAACAGCACGGTCCAGCCGTACCAGCCGAGGGCCACGCCCAGGGCGACGGCGAGCTTCACATCGCCGAAGCCCATGCCGTCCGGGTTGATCAGGAAGAGCAGGAAGTAGAAACCGCCGAGAGTCAGGCCGCCCAGCAGGCCGGAGGTCCAGGATCCGGCGTGCCCGGGAAGCAGCGCGGCGCCGCCGAGCAGCAGGACGGCCGCGGCCGCCAGGGGCAGGGTCAGGGGGTCGGGCAGCCGGTGGACCCGCCGGTCGACGACGGCGAGGAGCACGGCGACGGGGGTCAGCGCCAGCCACCCGATCAGCTCGGGCCTGGCCCCGGTGGCGGCGGCGAGCGCGACACAGGCGATCACGGTGACCAGGGGGGCGAGGACGCCGGGGGCGTAGGCGGACGGGCCGGGGACAGGAGCTCCGGTGCCGCAGCTCGCTTCGGCAGGGGCCGCCCCGGGGCCGGCGCCCGGCCGGCCGGGGTCGGTGTCGGCCCCGGGTTCGGCGCCCGGTCGGCAACCGGCGGAGGTGTTAGGCGCGGGGGCGGTGTCGGGCGCGGGGCCAGGGACCGGCGCGGGGCCGGTGTCCGGCGCGGCGAGCGTTCCCGGGGCGGCGGCGTCTGTCTCTTATACACATCT
>NZ_NTGZ01000176.1 GCF_002551245.1 Streptomyces sp. rh34 | reverse complement strand
GGCGAGGGGTGAGCGTGGCCGGCGACCGGTAGTGGGCGGCCGGGCGGTGTGCGGGCCGGGCTTGAGGGGCCGTGCGGGTGTGCGGACCGGCCTGGCGGACCGGCCTGGCGGACCGGCCTGGCGGACCGGCCCGGCGGGTCGGCCCGGCAGGCCGGGCGATGTGGGCCCGTGGATCAGGAGCGCAGGAATCCGGTGATCTGCTCCCGCAGACCGTGCGGGTCCAGGCCGTGCGCCGCGAGGTGCTCCTCCAGCTGCCCGTACCGACGCAGCTCGGCGCGCCCCACGCCCACCCCGAGCACCCGGTGGGGCAGGTCGATCAGCGCTTCGCCCGTCGTGGTGGCGGAGGTGCCCGCCAGATAGGGCTCCACGACCACCACGTCCGCGGTCGCAGCCGCACCGGCGGCACGGCGCACCCCCGCCGCGTCGAACGGCCGCACGGTCGTCGCGTACAGCACGGTGACGTCCAGCCCCTCGGTGGCGGCGAGGACGTTGTCGAGCATGGGGCCGACCGCGATCACGGTCCCGCGCCGCCCTTCGCGCACCACCGTGAACCCGGCCGTGCCGCTCACCGGCAGCGCCTCCCGGTTCGCCTGGAGCGAGAGGCGTACGTACACGCGGTCGTCGCCGGCGACCGACTCCCGCAGCAGGGCCTCGGCCTCGTCCGGATGGCCCGGCACGTGCACGGTCCAGCCTTCGAGCGTGTCCAGGAGGGCGACGTCACCGGGAGACATGTGCGTGAAGCCCCCGGCCGGCCAGTCGTACGAGCCGCCGGCGCTCACCAGGATCCCGCCGACCCCCTGATGCCCGAAGTCCAGCTTGACCTGCTCGAACGGCCGCTCCACCAGGAAGCTGGCGAAGGTGTGCACGATCGGCCGCATTCCCGTCAGCGCCATTCCCGCGCCGGCCCCGACGAGCAGCTGCTCCCGGATCCCGACGTTGATCACCCGGTCCGGGTGGGCGCGCAGAGCCGGGGCGAAGCCGTCGGTGCTGATGTCGGCGAGCACGACGGCCAGCCGGGGCTCCTCGTCCAGGAGTCGCGAGGCGGTGCTGATGAATCGGTCACGCATGGTGTCCATGAAGGGGTCCTCCTCGGGGCTCCGGTGTGCGGAGCCACGGTCGAGCGGTGGTCGTGCGGGTGGTGCGGTCAGCTCTTGGGTTCGACGCGGGCGACGACGGCCAGCGGTTTGCCCGGGTGGGGCGCGGTGAACGCCGCGTACAGGGCCTCGTGGTCGCGACCGTCCACGGTCACCGCCGCCCACCCGGCGGACGCGAAGCGGGAAGCGATCCCGCCGGGCCAGCCGTGGGTGGCGGACGCGTTGTCGATCACCAGCGTGTGGAGCTGTTCGAGCCCGGCAGGGCCCGCGTGGGCGATGGCTTCGTGGTTGCTGCCCTCGTCCAGCTCGGCGTCGCCGATCAGGACCCACACCCGGGGATCCGTGAGGCCCTGGGCGCGCAGCCCCAGTACGGTCCCGACGGCGAGCGGCAGCCCGTGTCCCAGGGACCCGCTGCCGATCTCCGCCCCCGGCACCAGAAGGCGGTCCGGGTGGTGCCCGAGCGGTGAGTCGTACGCTCCGAAGCCGGGCAGCAGTTCCTCTCCGAAGAAGCCGTGCGCGGCGAGGATGGCGTAGTACGCCATCGGCCCGTGCCCCTTGGACAGCAGGAAGCGGTCCCGCCCGGGGTCGTCGGCCGTCTCCGGTGTGACTCGGAGCACCCTGTCGTAGAGCACCCACAGAGCGTCGAGCGTGGAATGGGCGGCGGGGGCGTGCTTCTCGGCACCGGTCATCAGGGCGATCAGGCGGCCGAGGTCAGGGAATGTGCGGAGGCCACGCACAGGCGCGGCGGTCGTGTTCGTCACGACACCGAGCGTTCAACATCAACTGCGGTTGAGGTCAAGCGCGGCATGGTGTTGGTGACCACCTGCTGGAGTGCGGTATTGTTCTCATGCGCGTTCGGCCAGGGGAAACCCCAGGTCAGGCGGGCAGCGGGACGTGGCGCAGCTTGGTAGCGCACTTGACTGGGGGTCAAGGGGTCGCAGGTTCAAATCCTGTCGTCCCGACTGGAGACAGTCGCAGATCAGGGCCGGTTTCGGAGCAATCCGAAACCGGCCCTTGATCATTTTTGGGGACCGGTCGGGGACTGGGCGGGGTTCGGCGTCCTTGGTGGTCAGTGAACCGTGGCCGGGAAACCTGCGCAGGACGTGTACGTGGACCCCGGCGCCGGCGAGTCAGGTCGGTCCGGTGCGCCGGAGGCCGTGGCGGCGCGGATGCTCGCAGCCGGGCCTGGGTGGCCGGCCGTCCCGGCGTCCGCCTCTTTGAGCTGTACCAGCCGCAGTCGTTCAGCTCGGTGCGGCCGGTGTGCCGGGGCAGGCGCGCTTCCTCCATGGCTAACCGGCGTTACGCGGCCACGCCAGGGAAGAGCAGGCTCGCATTGCGCGGAGGCCACGCTGGAAATCAACCAGATCACCAACAAGCACGTCATCCTCAAGCGCCTGCACTACCCTCTGGTGAGGGCGGGTTACGCAGCGCTGTGTGCGAGTGTTGGGGGATGAAGTGGCAACGTCTGAAAGGGACTTGAGCGACGAGGGACGGTTGGGTTCGCCACGCGACGATGGCCCGCCAGACGGTTCGAGCGCGCTCGGTGAGATGGTCACCACGGCCGTCATCACCGCAGCCCTCGTGCCCTTCGTGCAGACGTTGGTGACCAAGGCCGCCGAGGACTCGTACGTCGTGGCCCGTGACTGGCTTCGACGGCAGTTCGACCGTGAGGACGCTGGTGAAGGCGAACCGGAGAGCGCGAGCAGGACGCTGTTGGTAGTCAGGGATCCCGATCCCGGGCTGAACGTGGCCCTGTGCCTCGTACCGGACGTCTCGCACGAGGCGATCCGTGCGCTGGAGCATTTCGACATCGAAGCGGTCACCGCCGAGGCCGAACCGGATGCGGTCACCAGAGTGCGGGTCTACTGGGACGAGGCGGCGGGTTCCTGGCAGGCCGAGCGCAGACGGCGCCGTCGCCGGGGCAACTGAGCTTCTGCTTGGAGGAGTTCGCATGGTGGTCGGTGCCATTTCACATCAGTGCTTTCACTTCTTCGATCTGCAAGTCCTCAACAGTTCCACGGACCTGTCGGCCTACTTGCGGAGGTGCGCCGGATCGACCTGCCCCCTGTGCCGGATCACGGTCAAGGAATTCGAACTGGTCATTGACGACATGGAAGTGAAGGGTCTCAGGAGCGGGGACACGCCCTGGAACCGTGGAGCCGAGCCGACAGAAGGTTTCCGCACGTTCCTTTCCGATCGGGACACGGGATTCACGCGGTTCCAGGGCGTTGCCGCACTCCTGCGCGCACAGGTCGCTGGTTCCGAGGAAGAGCGGCGGAAGAAGATGTGCGCCGCCTTGTCCGAGAAGTATCGGGCGGACATCGCGTTCACCGTGGCTCTGAACGCCCTGGAAGCAGGGGAGATCGGCAAGGCACGCCGTGCTCTCCAGGCCTGTCGGGAATCCGGGGACGATCATCTGCGTGCGAGCGCGGCGTTCAAGCTTGGCGAGACGCACCAGATCGAGGGCGATCAGCGAGCCGCGGCCAAGTGGTACCGAGCCGCTACGCAGACCGGGACGAGGGGCGTCCGCGCTGCCGCGCATCTCTATCTCGGCATCGCGCTCAGGAAGCTGGGCGACCTCGACAAGGCCCGGCGGGCGTATGAGGACGCCGTGAACTGCGGTGACACAGTGATCCGTGGGATGGCCGCCTTCCGGCTCGGCACCGTCTACGAGGATCTGGGCGACACGGCTAGGGCGCGCGAGACGTACGAGTTCACCGTCGGGCTCCACGATGAGGGCGCGTCGCACGAAGCCGCCGTGAATCTCGGCGCGATGGAAGAGGGCGACGGGCACTGGGACAGGGCCAAGAGCCTGTGGGAATACGCCTTCGAGACGGAGGACGAGGAGGTGAAACCCCACGCGGCGTTCAACCTCGGCCGGGTTTGGGAGCACGAAGGACACCTCAGAAACGCGAAGAAGTTTTATCGCATCGCAGCACGAACGGCCGCCCCCGAACTCGCCGCTCGGGCTCGCGGGTATCTGCGCAGCACCAGCCGGGTATGGCCCGCTGGGCGCTGACCATGACCACGGTGGATCCCCTGGAAGCGGAGTACCACGCGCTGCTGGAGCGACGCGGAGTCGGGCATCTCGTAGCCCCGCCCACCCCCGAGCAGATCAACGCGCTCATCGATCGGCTGGAGCCGGGGGAACAGGATCTCCACGCGGACCTCATCCGATCGATACGGGGCGGCGACTACTCGGTCCTTTACCAGAACCCCTATGAGGGCATCAGAGCGGACCTCCTTCATACACTCCAGCTCAGTGGAATCGCCCTGCCCGGCCCCGCGTACGTCGGTGAGTACCCGCACAACTCCTTCAACGCCCGGGCTTGTGCGGTGCCCGGCGGAACTCTGATCCTCGTCAACACCGGTCTGACCACCCTCCTTTTCCAGGTCGCGAAGTGCATCGGGGCCTCGTTCCGGGCCTTCACCAGGGCCGAGGGCACGGGCCTGCGGTTCGAGGTAGAGACCGCCGAGATGATCCGCCGACGGGATCACGCACGCGAGACCGTCGCGAAGGCGGTGGTCGCGTACGTGTTCCACGGGGACGCGCGACGCGGCGGCCGCATTCCGGTGGGCGCGGACTCACGTGCCCTCCTCGGGGTTCCGCTGGGCAATGCCGGCAGAGACTTCGTGGTCGGGCACGAGTTCGGGCACCTTCTGGCCGGCCATCTGCACGAGCCTGCCGCGCGAACTCACTTCGGGGAGTGGATCCGTAAGAGTCATCACCAGGAGTTCGAGGCGGACGAGATCGGCGCGCTGCTCATGCTCCGCCGGCTCGAAGGCTCCGGCGACCAGATCCAGAAGAACTTCACGGTCGCCGGGCCGTTCCTCTTCTTCGCCATCGACCATCTCGTGACCCGGGTCCGCAACGAGGTCCACGACATTCCCGCAGGCGTGATCGTCACGGACCACCCGCCGTCCGACGAGCGCGCCGCCGCTCTGCGTCGGCTGTTCGTGGAGATCGAAGGCCCCGGAGTCCTCCAGTTCGCCAACGCCTTCGTCTCCGTGCTGTCCGCGCAGGAGGACGACATCCTCGACCTCGTGGACAGCCTGGTGCACGTCGCGTCCGGTTGATGCTCCAGCAGCGCTTCCAGGGGTGGGGTCGGGAACCCTCCGGGCGCCACCTGATCCATGGGCGCGCTCGCAAGCGCGCCAGCGGAGGCCACGCCGCCCAGGTCCCCCGGATCGCCAACCTCGTGCGCGACGCCCGAGCGGCCATCGGCCCGACGGCGGTGCTCAGCCGCCTTCGAGTTCCCGGCGCACGGTAGCGGCGATGCGGGTCAGCGCGGCCTCGAGGTGGCGGCGCTGAGCGGCGCTGAGCGGATCGAACACGAGCCGCTTCACCTGCGCGACGTGTTCCGGTGCGCTCTCGACGAGCTTCTGCCGGCCGGCGTCGGTCAGGGCGGCGAGGGTGTATCGGCCGTCGCCGGGGTCGGTTCGGCGGGCGACCCAGTCGCGGGCTTCGAACCGATCCATCACCTTCGACAGCCGGGGCTGGGTGCTGTCGCAGAGCCGGGCCAGTTCGCTGAGCCGCATCGTGGCCTCGTCGGCCATGGACAACTGTGCGAGGACCCCGTACTCGAAGTTGGAGATGCCCGCGTCTCGCTGCAGCTGGCGGTCGAGGGCCGCGGGCAGGGCGATGACGACGGTGAGGAGCGCCTGCCACAGGTCCTGCTGGTCGTTGTCGAGCCAGGGCGACTGAGTATCCATGAGCCCATCATACTTGCCCGGGAAACTCGCATCACTTGCCTGGGCAACCCTTGGTGCGCTAGCTTTCAACTTGCCTAGGCAAGTGAAAACACTTTCCTCGGCAAGTTAAGGAGTTGATCTCGATGATGGCCACGAGCAGCCTGGCTCGGACCTCCCCGCCGCGTGCTCCCGCCGCGGCGTACGACGACCTGCTCGCCCGGGTCCTGCCACAGGCCCGCGAGCAGCGGGTGTGGGATCCCTCCGACGGGCCCCTGCCCAGCCTCTTCGTCAGCCACGGTGCCCCGTTCACCCTCGACGATCCCCGGTGGCTCGGAGACCTCTTCGACTGGGCCCGTTCGATGCCCAAGCCCCGGGCTGTCGTCGTCGTCTCGGCCCACTGGGAACGGGCGCCCGCCGCGATTTCCGGGGCAGAGGCCGGCACCCCGCTCCACTACGATTTCAGCGGATTCCACCCCCGGTACAAGACCCTTCCCTACGCGACCCCGGACGCCACCGACCTGGCTCGGCGACTCACGGGCCTGCTGGGGCGGACGCCTGTGCACGCGTTCGCCGACCGCGGCCTCGACCACGGCGCCTTCATCCCGCTCATGGCCATGTATCCCGCGGCCGACGTTCCGGTCGTGCAACTGTCGATGCCCAGCCTCGACCCCGGCGCCCTGCTCGCACTCGGGGCACGCCTTCGGCCTCTGCGCGAAGAAGGCGTCCTCGTTCTCGGCTCGGGCTTCATGACACACAGCTTCGCCGTCTTCCACCGGCCCGAGCTCGCCGCCGACACCGCGGCCTTCGACGAATGGGCCGTCGACGCCCTCGCCCGGGGCGACGTCGACGCCCTCACCGACTACCGCGCCAAGGCGCCCGGCGCCGCGGTCGCCCATCCGACGGCCGAGCACTTCGTGCCGCTGCTCCTCGCCGTCGGAGCCGCCGATGACCCAGCCGGCGCCGTGAGCGCCATCGACCACATGGTGCTGGGCAACTCGACCCGGTCGGTGCAGCTGACCTGAGCGCGCCGACGCGCTTCACCGTCCCGCCTGACGGACTCGTCCGCCGGCGGCGACATCGAACACACCCTGGAGGAAAGTTTCATGAAGGCAATACGTTTCCACGAGTTCGGCAGCAGCGAGGTCCTGCGCTACGAGGACGTCGAGCGTCCGGTCCCCGGCTCCGGCCAGGTGCTGGTGCGGGTGGCGGCCACGTCGTTCAACCCGGTCGACGACCACATCCGCGCCGGTTTCCTGGCCGAGATGCTCCCGATCACACTCCCGTACGTTCCGGGGATCGACGTGGCGGGCACCGTCGCTGAACTCGGTTCGGACGTGACCGGCCCGGAGGTCGGGGACCGCGTCGTGGCGATGCTGCCGCTCGACTCCGCCGGTGGCGCCGCCGAGTACGTGCTCGTCCCGGCCGGGTCACTGGCCCCGGCGCCCCGGACGACGGAGCTGGTCGACGCCGCGGCGCTGCCGCTGACCGGCTTGGCGGCCTGGCAGGTGCTGTTCGAGCTCGCCGAGCTGAAGCCCGGTCAGACCGTGCTGGTCAACGGGGCGGGGGGCGCGGTCGGCAGCCTCGTGGTGCAGCTCGCCGTCGACGCGGGGGCGCACGTGACGGCGGTGGACGCACCGCAGCACGCCGACCGTCTTCGGGGCTATGGCGCGGACCGGGTCACCGGCCCCCTCGACCTCGCCGCGGGCCCGGATGCTGTGGGCGGCCCGTTCCAGGTCGTGGTGAACCATGTGCGCGTCTCCCCGGAGGAGCTCGCGCAGCTGACGAACTTCGTCGCCGACGGCGGGGTCTCCGCCAGCACGGCCGGCCCGATCCCCGAGGACCCCGCCCGGGGAGTGCGCGGCGCGAGTCTGTGGGTCCGCAGCGACGGAGCCCAGCTGGCCGAGTTGGTCGCCAAGGTGGATTCCGGCAAGCTCCGGGTCCACGTCGCCGCCCGCCGCCCGGTGGCCGAGCTGGCCGCCGTCCATGAGGACGCCGGCGCCGGGCGGCTGCCCGGCAAGACGGTCGTACTCGCTCCCTGAGCGCACCCGATCGGGCCGCATGCCGCTCGCGCTCCGCGCTTCGGCGCGGGCAGCCGGGCCGAGGGGGCCGACGTTCTCGGCCCCCTCGGCCGCCGACACCCCTCGCTCCCGGCGGACCGCCCGTCGCTCCGGCGTGTTCCGTGGCGTCGCTCCGGCGGGTTCCACGGCTTCGAGGACCGGTCCTCGAAGCGACGGTGGGCGCGTCGGGCGGTCCTGCGCGGGCGCGGTCCCCGGGTCGATGCGGAGGGGGCCCGAACGCATTGTCACTGGGGCCGCTTAGAGTCTCTCCCACTCGTCACGGTGCGTTGCCGTCGACGGGTCTCATCAGCGTGCCACCGGTTCGGCGGCCGTTCGGAAACAGGGGAGAACAGCGCATGGGGTGGGTGTCGGCAGGCGACTACGAAGTCGCTCTGGAGGCGGGCAAGGTGGTCTGCCGCAACGGGAAGGGGCGGCGGCTGAAGTCCGTTCCGGCCAAGTTGAAGGACGATCCGGCGGTCGTGGGTCTCCGGCAGCTGACCGAGTGGATGGAGCGGCACGAACGCCGCTGCCTGACCGACGTCGAGCAGTGGATGGTGCGGTCGCTGCCCGTTCCCACGGCCGTGCTCGCCAGGGTCTGGCCCGACCCGGCGTGGCAGGCGGCCCTGCGGGACGTCGTGGTCACCGGCGCCGGCGGAGGGGTCGCGGGGTTCCTGCGCGATGTCGATCCCGAGCGCGGTCTCGGCCTCGTCGACCTGGACGGCGACACGGTCCGCATCACCCCGGACGTGGTCAGCGTGCCCCACCCCGTCCTCCTCGACGACCTCGACGACCTGCGGGAGTTCGCGGTCGAGCTGGGGGTGCGCCAGAACGTGGAGCAGCTGTTCCGTGAGGTGTGGCACCGCCCGCCGGGCCTCGCCCCGGAGACCACTTCCGTGGATACCTACGCCGGCGGCGTGTTCAAGGAACTGCGCTTCCTGCACGGCCGCGTCACTCAACTCGGGTACCGGTCGCGCGGGGGATACGCGGTCTGCCCGGTGGTCGAGGACGGCGCCACCGCCGAGGCGCGCATCTGGATCGGCGAGCACGACGGATACGACGAGTACGGCACCGAGACGGGCCCCCTGGGCTGGACCGACCCCGCCGGGCGCGCGCTGACGGCCGCCGAGGTCGGCCCCGTGGCCTGGTCGGAGGGCATGCGGATGGCGGCGGCACTCTACGCCGGCCGCGACGTGGCGGACGAGGAGCTGGCGGCATGAGCATCACGACGACGAACACGGACGCGAACACGACGGCCCGGGACACGGCGTTCCTTCCCGGCCAGGCCCGGGGCGAGAGCACCTCGGGCCCCGCCGCCGAGGCCCGGGCGACGGCCCTGCTGGACGCGGGCGCGATCCTCCCCGCCGGCACCACCGGCCGGGACGACGCCGACGCGCTGACTGCCCGCACCTACACGCACACCGCCCTCGGCGACCGCCCCGTGGTCCGGCTCGTGCCCGGCACACTCGGCGAAGCCGAGGACCTGGCCCTGGAGTTCCTCGGGCTGGCCCGGACCGCCGAGGCCCCCGTCGTGGGTCAGGTGCGCCGCGAGACGCTGGGCTTCCCGGCCTGGGCGCTGGTCAACGACCCGGCCAACGGGCACCACGCCCTGGCCCTGGTCAAGGACATCGAGCGGCTGGGCCGGCAGGCCAGAAGCCGCGCCGGAGCGGCCAAGGAGGGCTTCGACGCCCTCGGCGCCCGGCTCGGCCGGGCCGTGCCCCACTTCCTTCCCACCTACTACGAGCAGGTGGCACGCCTCTTCCTCCAGGCCGAGAACACCAGCTACGCCGCCTCCTTCTTCGGCAAGGCCCGCGAGGCCGAGCGGGTGCACGGGCTGGTCGTGGACGAGGAGCGGCAGCGGGCCGTCTTCCTGGAGTTCGCCCTCGTCGGCGCGCTGACCGTCAAGGCGCTCCGGCAGTACGTACGGGACCTGGTGGCCCGGCTCGCACCGGCGGACGCCTGGGCGCAGTTCCGCCGTCTGCTGGTCGAGCGCTGCGCCGCCGGCATGCCGCCGTACGCGGCGCTGCCGCAGGACGTGCGCGCACTGGTCAAGGCCGCCGGGCTGGACCGCGAGGCCGCCGAACAGGAGCTGGTGGCCGATCTGATCGGCTCGCCGGGGGTCGTCCGCGCACCCGCCTCGTTCTGGGCGGCGTACCGCTCCTCGCTCATCGTCCTCGCCCGACGGGACGCGGCCGTGAAGACCCGCCTCCTGGGCTTCTTCCCGGAGACCTTCAGCGAGGGCGGCCGGGACGCGGACGGCGAGCCCGGCTGGCTCGCGTTGCTGGCCGAGTCCGGCGCCGAGGAGCTGCTGACCGCCCTCCCGGACACCTCCGGCGACCTGCCCTCCGACTCCGCCGCCCTCGCCGCGCCGTCCGTCTCCCCGGCGGACTGGCTCGCCCGCTGGGAGGCACACCGCAGGCGCAGCCGGGTCACCTCGGGCCGCTGCCCGGGGACCCTCGATCTGGCCGCCCGGATGGCGGACCGGCTGCGTGCCGACGGGCGCCCCGTCGAACTGTTCCAGGGCCGCTGGCAGCGCACCGCCGACCTGGACCTTCTCGATCTCTGCCTGGCCTCCGGCGTCCCCGTCGCCGAGCCGGACGACCAGGACGCGGGGACCGCGCGGTCCCTCGGTGTCCCGATCGGCCCGTGGCTCACCGACACCACGCCCGGCGCGCGGGATCTCACCGCCGTAGCCGAACGGCCGGTCTTCCGCGCGCTGCTGAGCCGGAACGTCGGGAACCTGGGCGACGGACACCGCCAGAGGCTGAGCGACGCCGGCCTGGCGAAGATCGCGGCGCACCCCGTGCTCTCCGTCATCCTGCGGGAGTGGCTGACCGCCCGTGCCGAGGAGTACACGGCCGCACGCGGGCTCCCCGGGCTGCGCACCGCCCTCAACAGGCTCTCGCCGTTCCGCCCCGTGGTCGCGGACGTCGCCCCGGAAGCCGTACGACTCCTCGAGAGCCACGAAGTCGTGCCGCTGCTCGCCTCCACCCTGCGTACCGGCGTCCTCGACGAACTGGGCTGGCCCGCGCTCGACGCGACCTACGCCGAACTGGCCGCCGAGGCCGCAGCCGCCGGGCGTCAGCAACGCAACCGGCGGGAGAGCGTCGGCGTCACCGGCGCCTGGCCCGCACTGATCCTGAACACCCTCGAACGGGCCGTCGTCATCGGCCCGGAAGGCGTTCTGCTGCGGCACACCCTGCGGCTCCCCGCCACCGTCGACCACTGGCGGACGATCGTCCTGCGTTACGTCGACGGGGAGTTGCTGGTCATCTGGTGGGAGGACGGCAAGCAGCGCGGCTACTGGTCGCACCGCCCCGCCGAGGTCTTCACCGTCGGTGGCGAGCAGATCCCCCGCTGGGGCGGCTCCGGCCCCTCGGACGAGGTCTGCCTGCCGCTGCCCGGCGGCGGCCGCGCCACGGGCGGCAAGGCCCTGCACGCGGGAGACACCTCCCTCCCGCCCCAGCGCGCCGTCATCTCCGACGGCACCGGTCACTGGCGAGAGGGCCACCAGGGCACACAGCGGGTGTGGCTGGAGTACGACCCGGCCGGCGGCACGCACGGCCGCGCGTCCCTCCCCGCCTTCCTCCGCTCCGGGGTGCACGACGGAGCCCGGCTGCTCGCCGAGCACTGCCAGGTGCTGCCCCTCCAGCCCGGCCTGGAGACCACCCCGTTCGGCACGGACGGCACGGTCCTCGGCCGCTGGGTCCGGCTCATGGCCACCGAGACCGGAACGGCCGCCCCCGCCGACGGGCACCGCATCGTCGCCGGCACTCCCGACGGCCACACGGTCACCCTGCCGCTCCCGCTGCCCGGCGGAGGCTCCCCGGTGCCGATCGGCGCCCTCGCCCTGCCCGGCGGTTCACGGCCGGTCGCGGCCCTGAACCACCGCTCCGTGGAAGCGCACCCGGCGGACACGGACGGCACCGGTGGCAGCCTGTGGTCCGTCACCACCGACTCCTCCGGCGGGAACGACGTGGCGGGCACCCCCTATGTGCCTCCCGTCGCCTACTGGCACGCCCTGCGCCCGAGGGACGAGCGGGGCTCCTTGGCCCTGCGGAACCTGACGGACGCCCGGGCGGATGAGCTGTTCAACGAGGTCGCCGCCGCGGTCGCCCGGCACCTGGAGGCATTCCGGGCCGTCGAGGACTACACCGGGCCCTCCGCGCGGGAGCTGACCGAGGAGGCCGCCGCCCGGGTGCTGCCCGAGGTGTCCGACGCACGGCTTCTCGCGGGCGTCACCGCGCTCGCCCGGAACGCGGTGGACCGGGCTGTCGCAGCCGCCCGGTATCTGGAACCGCCCGAGGACGTTCAGCCGGTCACTCCCCGGGACACCGCGCGCACCAAGGGCATGTTCTTCGACCACGACCCCGAGCACGGCGACGACACGACGCTGCGGGACGCCTCCGCCTGGGGTCACGAGCGGATGCACGGCAGCTGGTGGAGCGGCGGCCGCCGATGGACCGCGATCCGGCAGATCCTCGCCGTCAACCATGTCCTCGGCGGCGGGCCGGCGTTCGGCCCGCCCACGCCGTCGAAGGTCGCGTTCACCCCTGCGGACGGCTGGCAGCGGGACGAGTACACCGTGCCCGGCGACGCCCTCACCTGGACCTCCGTCCTCGACAAGCTGCCCGAACTGGCCTACCGGGCCGCCTCGGCGACCACGTCCCCCGAGCACCGCGCCGGACTCCTCGTACTGCTGGAAGCGCTCGCCGCGGGGCCGCTGGCCGACCCGGCGGGCACGGTCAGGCTGGTGGAGCTCGCCGAACCGCTCGGCGGAGTGGCGCCCGGGCGCGGTCGCCCCGAGGCCGTGCACCGCCTCGGCCAGGTGCTCCGCAAGGACGCCCGCACGGTCGTGGTCATCGCCGACCGCGGCCGGAACTCCCGGGACGACGCCGCGTGCTGGCTCGCTCTGGACCACGACCCGACCGGCGCCTTCGGTCCCGTCCCCGGCTTCACCCTGGACCGCGAGCGCGTTCACCGGCAGGGCATCGCCCGCGACCGGCTCACCCGGCTTACCGCCCTGGTACGGGAGAAGGGCCCGGCGCCGTGGCGCCCGGAGGCCGTCGAGGCGTTCCACACGGCCACCGGAATCGGTCCCCTCCAGTCCGCCGCCCTGCTGGCGGCAGCCGTCCAGGAGCCCGGAGCCGAGGCGCTCGCGCTGCTCGGCGCGAAGACACGTGCCTTCGAGGAGGCGCAGGCAAGGCTGGACGCCCTGCCCCGCGACGACCGGCACGCCCTGCTTCGGGCGCTGCTGCCCGAGGACCCGGCCGAGCTGTGGTCCACGGGCCCCGACGTCCGGGCTGCCGCCGAGGTCTGGCAGGAGCGCCTGGCCTCCCTCGTACGCGTACCCGAAGAGCTGGACCTCGACCTCTCGGGCACCACCCCGGGCGCCGTCGACCTGGTCCTCAACGCGGGCTCCCGGACCTGGCTCGCCCACGGCGCCGCCGTCCAGGACGGCACAGGCCGCCCGGGCCCGCGCGTGACGGGCGCACGCGGCACGGTCGCCTCCGCCCTGACCGCCCTGCACACCCTCGCCTACACGCTGCCGTACGGGCACCCGCTGCGGGCGCACCTGCCCATCGGGCTCGCGGCCCTGCGCAGCCGCCTCGCCGACCCGGACCTGGTGCTGGATTTCGGTCTGCACTGGACCGAGTCGGGGGGCCCGATCGGCGCCGTGGTCCGCGCCGCCCACGGACTCCCCGAGTCCGGCGGCGCCGACGCCGACGGGCTGGTCAGGGTCGGCACGGCGCTGCTCCTCGCTCCCGGTTACGGCAACAACGAGAAGCTGCTGATTCGCCCGGCCGGCCTGGCGGGCTCCGACGACCCGGTGTTCGGCCTCGTCGAGGGCACCGTCAGCAGCCACGGCACCGGCGATCTGCTCGCCCTGCGCGCACTGCTGGGCGAGGAGACCGACCTGCTGGCCTCGGCGGGCGCCCCCGACGGCTCCCCGCACCACCCGGGGCAGGACCCGACGCGTGCGGTGCCGGACCTGGTGGCCGAGGCAGCCGACGCCCTCGGCCTGAGCGCGGACGCCTCCGCGCTCTACCTGATGCTGCTCGCCCTGCCCGACCCCACGGACCGCAACTGCGTCCGCTGGACCGAGTGGAAGCCGGCACGGGTCAAGAGGGCCCGGGCGGAACTCGCCGCCACCGACCTCGTCGTGGAGGCGAAGCGCGCCCGCGCCGGTCGCACGTTGTTCCTCCCCTGCGGCTGGCTGGAACGCCGCGCTCCCGGACTGCCGTTGGAGACCTGGAAGGAACGCCTGTACCCCGTGGCCGGGTCCACCCGGACCCTGCCCCACCTCCCGGTGTCCGCGCTGTTCGCGGCCGCCTGGGCACGGGCGCGCGGTGGCGACGCCCCCGCCTTCGAAGAACTGGACACCCGCGCAACCCGGAAGGGCCGCCGCCGATGACGAACGACACCACGATCACCCCGGACAGCACCACCCCGGACAGCACCACGGGCGGCATCCCGGGCCAGGCGACGGCGCCCGGCCGGGAGCACCGCCAGATCACGCTCCCCGAGGACCGGTACGCCACCGAGCTGGCCTTCCTCGCCGCC
Organism: Streptomyces sp. rh34; assembly: GCF_002551245.1. Lineage (GTDB taxonomy): Bacteria > Actinomycetota > Actinomycetes > Streptomycetales > Streptomycetaceae > Streptomyces. The sequence goes on along the minus strand of NZ_NTGZ01000176.1, from coordinate 1,179 downwards.
CACGACCCCGGGCCCCGGCCGCCGGGCTGGCTGCTCACCCCGCGCGCCGTCGTCACCTTCGTGACGGGCAGCGCGGGCGAGGCACTGGGCCTGCCGAAGGGCGCCGGGCCCGGCGCCGGGGTGCCGCGCCGCCTGGTGATCGAGCAGAAGTTCGTCGGCGAACGCGCCCTGGTCGAACGGTGCGTGGTCACCCTCGCCGGAGAGCGCGGACTTCTCCTCGTGGGTGAACCCGGCACCGCCAAGTCCATGCTCTCCGAACTGCTGTCGGCGGCCGTCTGCGGGACCAGCGCGCTCACCGTGCAGGGCACCGCGGGCACCACCGAGGACCAGCTCAAGTACGGCTGGAACTACGCGCTGCTGCTGGCCCAGGGACCCACCGAGCAGGCCCTGGTGCCCTCCCCGGTCCTCGCCGCCATGACCCGTGGGGCCGTCGCGCGCGTCGAGGAGGTCACCCGCTGCCTGCCGGAGGTCCAGGACGCTCTCGTGTCGCTGCTCTCCGAACGGCGGATCGCTGTCCCCGAGCTCGCGGGCAGCGAGGGCGCCCAGGTGCACGCGGCCCCCGGGTTCACGCTCATCGCCACCGCCAACCTGCGGGACAAGGGAGTCTCGGAGATGTCCGCCGCGCTGAAGCGGCGCTTCAACTTCGAGACGGTGGGCCCCATCGGGGACGTGGACGCCGAGACCGCGCTCGTACGGCGCCAGTCGCGGGCAGCCGTCGAACGTGTGGGCGCCGCCTACCAGGTGGACGACGCGGTCCTCGAAGCGCTGGTCACCGCCTTCCGGGACCTGCGCGAGGGCCGCTCCGTGGAAGGCTGGGAGGTCGAGCGCCCCTCCACGGTGATGAGCACGGCGGAGGCGGTCTCCGTCGCGGGCTCCCTGGGCCTGGCCGCCGCCTACTTCCCCGGCGACCGGGACGTGCTCTCCCTCCTGCCCGGCCATATCCTCGGCGTCGTCCGAAAGGACGACCCCGCCGACGCGGCACGGCTGCTGGGGTACTGGGACGGCCCGGTGCGCAGGCGTGCCGAGCAGGGGTCGGCCACCTGGCGTGCCCTGTGGGACCTGCGCGCGGTGCTGGAGAACTGACGGATGAGCGAGTCGACCATCCCCGGGACACGGTCCACCGCGGAGGTGGTGCCCCCAACGGAGGCGCCGCCCACCGCCGGCGCGCCGGGCCCCGCT
>NZ_NTGZ01000175.1 GCF_002551245.1 Streptomyces sp. rh34 | reverse complement strand
CCGCCGGCGCTGCTGCGCGGCCTCGGGCGACGAGTGCGCCGTGGGCGGGGCAGGCTACGCCGGGCTCGGCGTGCCGCCGGCGCCGTCGGCCAGGTCCTCCGGTTCCGGCTGACGCGGCTCCTCCACGAGCTGCTCGCGGAGGTAGTTCCAGACCACCCCGAGCAGCGCCGCCACCGGCACGGCGAGCAGGCTCCCCACCACGCCGGCCAGGCTGCCGCCCAGCGTCACGGCGAGCAGGATCGTGGCCGCGTGCAGTCCCAGCCCGCGGCTCTGGATCATGGGCTGGAACACATTGCCCTCCAACTGCTGCACCACGACGATGATCGCCAGCACGATCAGGGCGTCCATCGGTCCGTTCGAGACCAACGCGATGACCACCGCCACGAATCCGGCGAACAGCGCCCCCACGATCGGCACGAACGCGCAGACGAAGGTCAGGACCGCCAGCGGCAGCACCAGCGGCACCCCCAGGATCCACAGGCCGAGCCCGATGAAGACCGCGTCCAGCAGGCCGACGAACGCCTGGGACCGTACGAAGGCGCCCAGGGTGTCCCAACAGCGCGAGGCCACCTCGGGGATGTCGGTGGCGAGCCGGCCGGGAAGCTGACGGGTGAGCCACGGCAGGAAGCGCGGGCCGTCCTTGAGGAAGAAGAACATCAGGAAGATCGCCAGAACCGCCGTGACCAGCCCGTTGACCACGGTGCTCACCCCGGTGACGGCGGTGGTGACCACGCTGCCGACACTGTCCTGGAGTTGAGCGGTCGCGGTGTCCAGGGCGCCGGTGATCTGGTCGTCGCCGATGTTCAGTGGCGGACCCGCCGCCCACTCACGGACCTTGTCGATGCCCTCGACCACCCCGTCGGCCAGCTCCCCGGACTCACCCGCCACCGGCACCGCGATCAGCGCCACGATGCCCGCCCCCACGAGCAGGGAGAACAGCGTCACCACCGAAGCGGCGAGCGAGGGCCACCACCCGAGCCGGCGCAGGAAACGGGCGAGCGGCCAGGTCAGCGTGGTGAGGAAAAGGCCGACTATCAGCGGCCACACGACCGACCACATCCGGCCCAGCACCCACAGCGCGACCGCCGCCGCCACGAGCACCAGCAGCACCTCTGCGGAGACCCGTGCCGACGTGCGGAGAGCAGCCGCGGTCTTTGTCGAACTCAATGGCGAAGACATGGCGTCACCCTATGGCTTCGCCGACCGTGTTCCGGCCACGCCCGCTCCCCGCCGACGCCGAGCGTCACGAGGGCGGGCCGCCCGGCCCCGTCAGCGCAACGCCGGGGGCAGTTCCTCCCGATGGACGATGCCCAGGCGCTGGGTGGCGCGGGTGAGCGCCACGTACAGATCGCTCGTGCCGAACCGGGCGGGCTCCACGACCAGCACATGGTCGAATTCGAGCCCCTTGGCCTGGCGCGGATCCAGCAGCACCACCGGGCGCGTGAGGTCGGGTGCCTCGCCTGCCGTGACGCCCTCCAGCGGGGCGGCGATCTCCTCGTGCAGCGCACGCGGCGCGATCACCGCGAGGCGTCCCTCCCGGGGCGTCAACTCCACGACGGCCCGGGCCACCTCGCCCGCCAGGTCCTCTCCGGCATCCCGCGTCCACGGCTTCTCGCCGGTCGACCGAACCGAGACGGGGGCGGTGAACGAGGGGTCCTTCTCCCGCAGGACCCCGGCGGCCAGCTCCATGATCTCCGCGGGCGTACGGTAGTTGACCTCCAGCGTGACGTGCTCGAAGCGGTCCCCGACGTACGGCCGGAGAATCTTCTCCCACGACCCGACACCGGCCTCCTCCGAGGTCTGCGCCGGGTCGCCGACCAGCGTCAGTGAGCGGGCCGGTGCCCGGCGCATCAGCAGTCGCCACGCCATCGGCGAGAGCTCCTGCGCCTCGTCGACGATGATGTGCCCGAACGCCCAGGTGCGGTCGGCGGCGGCCCGCTCGGCGGCGGTGCGGTGGTCGGCCTCCTCGTGCCGCTCCGCCATCCGCTCGGCGTCGATGACGTCGTGGGCGGCGAGGACCTCGGACTCCTCGTCCTCGAACTCGTAGCTCTCCGAACCGCGCGACAGCTCCAGCACGCCCTGCGCGTAGCCGACCCGCTCCTGACGGGCGGCCTCGGCAGCCGCCTTCTCCGCGCTGTCGTCGATGCCGAGCAACTCGGCGGCCTCGTCGAGCAGCGGTACGTCGGCGGGCGTCCACGCTCCGGTGGCGGGCGGGCGTCGGATCGCGTCGGCGTCCTCGTCCGGTACGTACACCGGGTCGGCCAGATAGCCGGCGAGGAAATCCTCGGGGGTCAGCGGCGGCCACAGCTCGTCCACGGCCGCGTGCACCTCCTTGCTCAGCGCGACGTCCCGGCCGAGCTGGGCCACGTCGTCGGGGCCGAGGAAGTTGGGCCCGCCGTAGGGGTCCGCGCCGATGCGCTCGACGAGCTGCGCGGTGAGCGCGTCGATGACCCGGAAGACGAAGTGGGGGCGGGCGAGATTGTGCGGCAGACGTGTGTCCCTGGCCGCCTGACGGGCCTCGTACGCGATCTCCCAGTCCAGGACCAGGTCCCCGCCGTCCTCGTGCGGGATGATCATCGCCGCCCCGGGCTCGGGCAGCCGCTGCCGGTCGCGTACGGCCAGGGCGAGCGCCTCGGCCATCGGCTCGCCGCCCTTGACGGCCGCGGCGCGCGGCGAGTCCGTGCCGGTGGCGTGCACCCCGGGGAACAGCTCCGCCTGCGTCGCCAGCAGCACCCCGGTCTCGCCGAGCGCGGGAAGCACCTCCGCGATGTAGCGCAGGAACGCCGGGTTCGGTCCCACGATGAGCACGGCCCGCTTGGCGAGCAGCTCGCGGTGCTCGTACAGCAGGAAGGCGGCCCGGTGCAGCGCGACGGCCGTCTTGCCGGTGCCGGGTCCGCCCTCGACGACGAGGACGCCCCGGTGCGGGGCCCGGATGATGCCGTCCTGCTCGGCCTGGATGGTCCGCACGATGTCGCCCATGCGGCCGGTGCGCGCGGAATTGAGTGCCGAGAGCAGCACGGCGTCGCCGTTCGGATCCTCGAAACCGGTGCGGTCGCGGTCGCCGAGATCCAGGATCTCGTCATGGAGTTCGGTGACCGTGCGGCCCTCGGTGGTGATGTGCCGTCGCCGGCGCAGCCCCATCGGCGTGTGCCCCGTGGCGAGATAGAAAGGACGCGCCACCGGCGCACGCCAGTCGATCAGAACAGGGGTGTGCTCGGCGTCGTCCTCACGGATCCCGATACGGCCGATATGGTGCGCGAGCCCGTCGGAGCGGTCGATGCGGCCGAAACACAGTGAGCCGTCCACCGCGTTGAGCGCGGCGAGCAGACCCGAGCGCTCCGCGACGAGGATGTCGCGCTCCAGCCGCGCCTGCTGGCCCGTACCGACCGGCGTCAGCGCGTGCTCGACGCCGTCGGCGGCCACCCCGCGCAGGGCGTCGACCCGGGCATGGAGCCGGTCGATGAATTCCTGCTCTTCCCGCAATTCGTCGCTTTCCCGGTTTGACAAAACGGCTCCCCGCCAGATATATTCGTACTCATAAGGCCCCCGAGCGGGGCCTTTCTGCATGAGCGCAGAAGAATTCAATATACGCGAGGCAATCCCCGGACCGCAATTACGGTCCGGGGATTCTTCGTGCCCGGCGACTACGTCCGGAGCGCGGTGGCCCGCGGCTCCCCGTCCGTGCCGATCGGCGTTCCGGCCGCCAGGTCCCGGGGGGAGAGCGCCAGCGACCGCGCGGCGGTCGCTCCCACGTCGGCGAGACTCCGCGCGTCCGGCAGCAGCTCCACCCCGGCACTGTCGGGGCGGTGGATCAGCACCGGCACGTACTCCCGGGTGTGGTGCGCGTGCCCGATCGCCGGGTCGTTGCCGTGGTCGCCGGTGACGATCAGCCGGTCGCCGGAGTCCGTGAGCAGCGCCAGGAGCCCGGCGAGCCCCGAATCCACCTGTTCCAGCACCTGCCCGTAGCGCCCGCTGTCCTGCTGGTGCCCCGCCAGATCCGTCTCCTGGACGTTCGCGACCACCAGGGCGTCGCCCCCGGTGCGCACCGCGTCCAGGGTATGCGCCAGGACGTCGGCGGTGCCCACGGCCGGCCGCCGGTCCGCCTGTTCGCACACCAGGATGTCGGCGGCCTTCCCCACCAGGGTGACCGGGATGCCGGCCCGCGCCGCGAGAGCGGGGAGCTGGCGGGTGTGGTCGAGCGGGGCGCCCAGGTGCTGAACCTCCAGGCCGCCGTTGCGGTAGAAGCCGGTGGCCGGGGTGTCCAGCCCGACCGTGCCCCCGTCCCCGCGCCGCACGTAGGAGCCCAGCGGGCCGTCGGCATGCCCGCCCACCGCGATGACCCGGGCGACCGGGGCGACCGCCCGCACCGCACGGGCGACCGCGAGAATCCCGCCCGGACCGTCGAACGGCAGATCCTGAAGGCGCCCCGAGGCGTTCCAGTTGATCCCGGGGTCGGCCTCCAGGTTGTCGTGGACCAGCACCGTCCCGTCGACCAGCAGCAGCGGCTTCCCGTCGAGCCGTTCGGCCCGGTGGCCGGCTGCCGTGAGCGCCTCGGCCACCTCGTCGAGGTGGTCGGCGAGCCGGGCCACGGTCACCCGGCTGAAGTCCGCGCCCATCATGGTCTGGTGGCCCGCGAAGGTGTCCGCGCCGGGGTAGCCGAGCCCGGCCCGGCCCGCCGCCACCGGCAGCCGGGTGCTCCGCGCCAGGTCCCGGTGCGGATGGACCAGACCGAGACCCAGCGCCCCGAGCACCGGGAGCCGCAGCGGCCGCCCGAACGCGGCGCGGGCGTGGTCGAGGACATGCCCGCAGGTGTCGGCGGCGCGGTCGCCGGGGCGCAGCACGCCCGCGTCGGGCATGGCGCCGACGCCGAATCCGTCGATGACGACGATGACGGTCCTGGCCATGAGATCGCTCCTTACAGGGCTCGGCCGTGGGCGTCGTAGAGCCCGTTCAGACGGGGCCTGCCGGAGGCGAGTCCGGAGACGACGGCGACGGTCGAGCGGGTGACGAAGATCTGGGTGCGGAAGGCGAGCAGCGCGGTGTCGCCCAGCCGGACGTCCGAGCCGGGCGGGGGCGCGTCGAGCAGCCGGTAGTAGTCGATGTTCTCGGCGGGGGCGTCCTGCACGCCCAGACGCGCGCCGGTGCGTGGCAGGAGGGCGCCGCGGATGTGGGAGCGCGCGTAGAAGCCGCCGCCGAACAGGGCCGGGCGGCCGTCGTCGAGGGTGTGGGCGACCTCGCTGACGTACACGTACGCGGGCTTCTCGGGCTGGGCCGGGTCGAGGGCGTGCAGCGGAGTGGTGCCGGTGAGGGCGTGACCTGGCTCCCCGTGCGTGGCCCCGCGCTCGGCGAGCAGCGGAAGGGACGCCATCGAGGTGGCGCTGGGCGCGCTCAGCCTCAGGTCCCGGTGCCCGCGCGCCGCCAGCAGGTCACGGGCCTTGAGCGCCAGGTCGAAGGTGGCCGTCGCGGTGGGCAGACCCGTCGCCGGGTCGCACAGCACGCACGGGAAGGCGGTGACGCCGGCGAGCCGGATGCCCGGCAGCGCCTCGGCCGCCTCGGCGAAGGCGTCCAGCCGCTCCACCGGAACCCCGCCCTCCTGCCCCGGGTGGACGACGCCCCCGGCGCCTTCGAGCCGGATCAGGACGTCCTGGACGAAGCCCAGCTCCCGGGCCGCGTCCGAGACGGCACGGGCGTTGGCCAGGTCGAAGACCGTGACGTTCTCAGGCCGCCACGCCAGCATGCCGGGCAGGTCCCGCCGGGGGATCTGCACGAGGTGGCCGAGGTTGCCCGGCCTCGCCCCGGCCGCGTGCAGGGTCCGGGCCTCGGCCGGGTCGATGGCGGCGGAGCGGGGGATGTGCCGGGCGACGGCCCGGATCAGTTCCGGGTTGCGGCCGACCTGTTTGACGACGAACCACAGGCCGAGGCCGAGGTGTTCGGCCTCCGCCGCCAGCAGCGCGGCGTTGGACTCCACGGCGTCGAGATCCATCACATACGTGTCGGGCGGGATCTCGCCCCGCCGGTGCAGGGTGGCCGCGGCGTCGACGAGCTCGGGGTTGCGGGTGAGCACGGTGTCGAGAAACACGGTCAGTGGCCCTTCGGGTCGGCCATCGCGGCGAGCGAGCGGCGCAGGATGTCGATGACGAGGTCCGCGCCGGCCCGCATCGGGTTGACGCGTACGGTCCAGTCGGCCAGCTCCGGGGCGTCGTCCAGGGCGGAGCTGGACATCCGGTAGAAGAGCGGTGCGATCTCGTAGCGCGAGTTGGAGCCGACGGGGTAGGGCGCGGCGCCGAACCGTGCGGCGACGGACGGCAGTTCAGCGGCGATGGGCCGGTCCAGGCGGATCAGCAGGCAGCGGTCCTGGGCGTTGGCGACGCGTACCTCCGCCACCCCGGCCACCTCACCGGCCGCGAGCCGTTCGGCGACCTCGGTCCCCACCCGGGACTGCACGGCCCACAGGAGCGGTACGTGGGTGAGGGCGCGCAGCGCGTCCAGCGCCTGGTGGCCCTGGACCTGCCCGCCGCCGGAGTAGTTGTCGTGGCGGACTCCCTCGACCACATCGCGCGCGCCCACGACCAGGCCGACGCCCTCGGGCCCGTGGAGTTTGAACAGCGAGAAGCAGGAGGCGTCGGCGCCCAGTTCGACCCCGGCGGCGGGGGTGCGCATGACGGCGTAGTTGTCGTCCACGATCGTGCGGACCCCGGCCGCCCGGCAGGCGGCGATGACCTCGGCAGGATCGTAGGAGTCGGCCAGCCGCTGCCGGGTGTGCTGGACGTACGCCCACCGGAACCGCCCGGACGCCAGAGCGGTGTCGAGCGCCGCCCGGTCGTTGAAGTCCGCCTCCGTGGTGCGTACGCCGATGCCTCGGAAAGTGACCTCGGTGGTGCGGTAGACCGGGGCCCGGTGGATGAGCAGGTCGTCGCCCGCCCGGACGACGGCGTTGAGCGCGGCCCGGATCGCTCCGGTGCCCGCGCCCTGTACGAGGGCGGCGTCCTCGGCGCCGAAGAAGTCGGCGAGGACCGACTCGACGCGGGCGGTGGTCCGGGGCCGGCCGAGGCCGGGGACGACTCCCGCGTCGGCGGAGAACAGCTGCTCGCCCTCGAAGTGCGCGGCGGTGGCCTCCAGCAGCCGGAACTGCCGGGCCGCGGCGTCCTCCAGAGCCACCGTCGGCAGCGGAAAGGTCACGGGGAGCGCGGGTGGGGGTGCGGGGCTCATGTCAGTTCTCCTCCACGGTCGCGCCGGTCAGGAAGCGCACCGGATTGCGGCGGGTCAGCAGGTCGATCAGGTCGTCGTCGGCCCCGGCCGCCCGCAGCCGGGGCAGGAAGCTCGCGAAGAGGTGCCCGTACCCCTGGCCGCCCTCGTCGCGCAGATAGCCGTGGCGGGAGATGTCACAGCTGAGCAGGGCCCGGTCGGCGTGGCCCGCCTCCAGCAGCGCGAGCAGCAGCCGCAGTCGGGTCTCCTCGCTCTGGTACGCGGTTTTGCCCACGGTGTCGAACGCGACGTACGCCCCGCTCGCCGCCAGCTCCCGGTGGACGCCGGGGTCGTCCAGGAGGTCCTGGTGCCCGATGCTCACGCGGTGGGCGGGCAGGCCCTCACCGGTGAGCAGCTCCAGCTGGGCGAGGCCGCCCCGGCCGAGCTGGGCGTGGGTGGCGACGGAGAGGCCGGTGGCCAGCGCGGCGCGTGCGCCGGCCCGCAGCACCTTGGCCTCGGCGGCGGTGGGTACGTCGCCGTGGCTGCCGATCTCCCCGAGGACGCCGGGCCGGACGCCGCTCCCGTCGATGCCGTCCTCGATCTCCCGGACGAGGATGCCGGTGAGCGCCGCCACGTCCAGGGCGTCGATCTCCGCCGTGTGGAACGGCTCGTAGTACCAACCGGTCGCGGCGACGACGGCGACGCCGGTCTCCCGGGCGATCCGGGACAGCGCGCGGATGTCGCGTCCCATGCCCCGGCAGGTCAGCTCGACGACCAGGGCGAGGCCGTACTCCTCGCGCAGCGTGGCGAGTTCGGCGGTCACGGCCGCCGCGTGGCGTTCCGGTCCGAGGACGGCCGCGCCGTCGCCCACCCGGTCCAGATCGAGGACGAGGTGTTCGTGGGCGAGGGCGGGGCCGCGTACCGAAGCGGCCCGGAGCTCTCCGGTGACGGTGTGCAGGGTGTGCGGTGCGGGGTGGTTCATCGTGGGGCCTCCTGCTCCCTGTGCGGCGCGGCCTTCTGCGTGTACGGCACGGCCGGATCCGGTCGGACCTCAGCCCTTGACCGGGGTGAACAGGTCGAGCCAGTACAGGATGTTGAGGAGGACGCCACCGACGATCACGGCCGCCGGGGCCGCCGCCATCCTCACGACGGGCCGGCCCATCGACTCGTTCAGCAGGTAGAGCCCGCCGACGACGAGGATGCCGAGCCCGCCGCCCATGGCGTTGGCGGCCATCAGCGAACCGAAGAGGATCGCGAGCTGGAGGGTGTCCCCGATGGCGCTGCGCAGATGCTCCGAGGAGTCCCGGACGCTCGGCAGCTTGCCGAGCACCTTGCCGATCCAGGAGAGGGCCAGTACCTCGACGGCGAACACGAGCGCACCGACGACGGCGGCAAGGAACGGGTTGGGCATGAGGTACCCGATCGGGTACACCAGGGTGAAGCCCGCGATGCCGTACGCGCCGGACGCCAGGGCGGTGGTCGCGATCAGCGGGATGAAGCCGAAGACCCGGTAGAAGTCGACCTGTGCCGCCTCGGCGTACTGCCCCTTCGCGATCAGGAAACTGGTCGCCTCGCCGCCGCCGAACACGTGCATCTGGGCGAGGACGCACACACCCGCGCCCAGCAGCATGAACAGCGGCAGGTACTTCCGCAGCCGGGCCGCGCTGGCGCTGAAGAGGGACGCCATCGGGTCGTCCCCGCCCACCTCCTCCACGACGCCCGCCGCCCGGTCGGCCCGGCGCTGCCGCAGGTCCTTGGAGACGGCGAGGCCGATGAGCATCAGCACGCCCACCGCCATGGCCAGCGCCCCGGCGAACATGTTGGGCCACAGCTTCATCGTCATGACGACCAGAGCCAGTTCGAGGACGCCCGCGATGCCGCCCCACCTGCGGCCGAACTGCTTGGTGATGGCGAGCACCGGGAAGAGCGTGAACAGGAACAGGATCGGCGTCGACATCTGCTGCATGGCGGTCAGGAAGTCGACCGGGAGGTCATGGGCGACGTTGTTGGCGCCGTTCAGTCCGAAGACCACCACCGCGCCCCACGCGCCGCCGAGGACCGGGGCGAGCCACTTCTTCGGTGACAGCATCCCGAGGATGTCCGTGGGCAGGAAGAGCAGCCACGGGTTCAGCACGCCGGTGGACAGGGCCATCGGCGCGCCGAGCCCGAAGATGAACCCGGCGGAGAGCCCGAACGAGACGGCCGTCGTCGCGCTGCGGGTGGTGCGCCCCTGGATGAAGTCCAGCAGGAAGGGGCGCACACCGTCGTTGAATACGGCAAGCGCCATGTGCGCGATGAACGCCGTGAGCGCGCAGAGGGCTATCACGGTCAGTTGCTGGGCCAGCGAGAAGTCGAGTTCCGCGCCGGCGGCGAGGGTGGTGCTCACGAGTCACTCCTTGGTGCCCGGGACGATGAGAAGGCGGCTGTGATCAGCCGCGGGCCGCGATGGCACGGGCCATCAGCGGGGCGATGACGTCGATCTGGTCCATCGAGAAGCCGAAGGCCTTCTTGCCGTCGGCGAGCAGGGCGGCGATGGCGTCCTCGGTGGGGACGCTCCGGCCGAAGGTGTGGCAGGAGGCGCTGCCCAGGAGGCCGACGAGCACGCCCAGCGACGCGCCCGCGCCGGTGTGGCAGGTGCCCAGGTAGTAGTCGGCCTGACCGACCCGCAGCTTCATCGCGGCGTCCATGTCGCTGGAGGGAACGACATCGAGGGAGTCGATGCCGAGCTTGCCGATGGCCTGGGTGACCTCGACCTTGCCGACTCCACCGGTGAGGATCTTCGTCATGGCTGTCCTGCTTTCTACGTGTTCCTGCGGGGCGTACGAGGAGAGGGTGCGTACGGGGGGAAGGGCTCGGCGGCCGGTCAGGACGCGGGGGCGGGCGGGGACTGCCGGGCCAGAACGGCCAGGTGCATGCCGAGAAAGTTGATCTCTGATCCGGGGAGCGCCGCCCCCAGCTCCCGCTCGGCCCGTGCGGCGACCGCCCGGGCGCGGGCGACCGCTTCAGGATGGTCCGCCAGTTCGGCGGCGACCTGGTCGTCGGTGAGGAACTGCTCGATCGGCTCACCGTTCAGCAGGCGGCCGATGGCCATCATGAGATGGCTGGTCAGCATGGCGGCCGTCGCCTCGGTGATCAGGTGCCCCTCGGCTTCCAGGGCGGCGAGTTCGGCGGCGACGAAATCGGCCACCTCGGGTTTGACCTGACCGCCTTCGCGGAACAGCTGGATCCGCAGCGCGAGCTGGTCGTCCATGACGATCCTCCTCAATCAACAATAACCAGGATTCTGTATTTTCAGGCTGTGCGGCGCTCCGGAACCTCCGTGTCGCGGCGGCCGGGCCCGCGGGTCAGTACGAGGGGACGCGCTCCCCCCGCAGCACCTCACTCTGCAGCCGTGTCACCGTCGACAGGTCGAGCGACTCGCGGACGGCGGCGAGCGACTTCGCTCCCTCGGTCCGGCCGATCACTGCGGCGGTGGAGTTGCGCAGGGCCAGCTCCCGGGTGACCTCGTTGCCGAGCGGCACCACGTCGACGCCGAGCCCGAGCCGGTCCTGCGCCTCGTCGAGGTTCCAGACGGTCGCGTCCACCTCGTTCCGTGCGAACAGGTCGTGCAGCTGCATGTAGGAGGCCTCCCGCCACTCGATGTCGTCCCGGCCGGCGAACACCCGCTCCACGAGCATGCGCAGATCCTCCGAGGCGTGGTCGATCGCCACGCGGAGCCCCGGTGCGGCCAGGTCCGCCCCGTGCCGTACGAGCATGCCGTGCGCGCCGACGTAGGTGGCGGGGCCGAGGTCGGCCACCAGCTCCACCGGATGCTCGGCGATCAGCTGGTCGGCGGCGAAGCGCGACAGCACCACGAGATCGACCTTGCCCTCCAGCAGGGCGGCGGTGCGGGCTCCGGCGCCCCGCATGAACGTGATCGCGAACGGTGCGCCCGCCTCCTCGAAGGCGCTGCGCAGTCCGGTCGCCAGCCCCTCGTACCTGCGTGAGTAGGGGAGCGGCATGGCCGCGAGCAGGGTCCCCAGCCCGGACAGCCGCCACAGGACGGTGCGGTCCGAGCGGACCAGGAAGGTCCCCAGGTGGCCGCGCGCGGTCGTGGAGATCGCTCCGGCCTCCTCCAGCAGCTGGAGGGCTGCCTGGACGGTTCCGTTCCCGCAGCCCAGCTCCTGGGCGAAGTCGCGCACGCGGGGCAGGCGAGTGTCCGGCTCGTGATGCAGGAGCAGGACGGCCAGCTGCCGGGCGGCGAGGCCGTTGCGCGTGAGGAGACGGTCGTCGAGGTCGTTCACGCATCAGACAGTAAACAGGATTCTGGATACTGACAAGGGCCGCGCCGCCGGGCCTGAAGAGGCCACCACGAGCCGAGCCGCCTCAGGCCGGCAGGGGAACGCGGATCACGGGGGTGAACGGGTGCTTGTTGAAACCGCTGCGCACATTGCGGCAGCCCGGCGCCTGGCACATGAAGAACTCGTCGACGCTCCGGCGGCCCGTCCGGCCGCGGAGCCAGGTCTTCTCGTCGGGGGTGAGCGAACGGTGCTGCTCGTCGGAATCGCACGTGTAGCAGTACATGGCGCGGGCCGGCACGGGACCTCCTGAAGCGGGCGAACTGGCAGAAGGCGAAGCATATGAGGGCGCGTCGGCCGTGGACGGTGTACGGCGCGCCCGAGCCTGTCGGTGTCGGTGTCGCGGTCGGGGCCGATGCGCCGCTCCAGGGCGCCGTCGACCTCGCCGGGATGGCGGCCCGCCGGGCCCGGGGAGCCGCTGAGGACACGCGCCGCGGCGGCCCCCGTCCCTCCGGAAGGAGGGCCGCCGCGTTGCGGTCGCCCGCGTCAGCGGGTCAGGGTGAACGCCTGGGCCGGGGAGCCGGAGCAGGGCTGCTGCGAGAGCCTGGCCCCGTCGGCTGTCGAGGAGTTGTCGACAGCGAGGCACTTGCCGCTGTGGCGGGCGACGAAGCGGTACCGCGCACCGCCGGCCAGGGTCTCCGGCCGCCACTGCTGATTGAGGCCGCCCTCGTAGGACCACAGGTGGACCCTGACGCCGTCGGCGGTCGCCCCCGAACCGCCGTCGACGTCCCAGGCCTTCGCGTTGTGCCGGTTCACCACCTGGTAGTGCCCGCCGCCGGTCGGCCGGAACTGCCAGCCCTGGTTGGCCCCGGCCCCACAGGCCCACTGCTGCAGCGCGGTGCCGTTGCCCGTACCCCAGTCGGCCGCGTCGAGGCAGGCTCCGCTGTGGCCGTTCCGCACCTGGTACCACGCGGCGGGGTCGATGGAGCCCGCGGGCGGGTCCGTCGTTCCGCCGGTCCCGTCCCATACGAAGGTGGCGACAGCCCCGGCGGGCAGGGTGTAAGCGAGCGACTTCCCGTTGTCGGTCAGGGAGAAGCGCTGCGCTCCGGAAGCGGTGTTGACGACCACGGCCGCGCGACTGCCGTCGCTGTTCTGGAAGGCGACGTTTCGCACCCCTCCGGCGCCCTGGCTGGTGGAGCCGATCCGTGTCGCGCCCGCCTCGACGAACTTGGAGACATGGCCCAGAACGTAGAACTCGGCGTTGCGGGTGACCTGGCCGCCGTTGATCTCGACGACGCCGTTGCAGCGGTTGGTGCAGTGACCCTGGTGGGGGCCGCCGTTCTGATCTAGGGCGAGGTTCCAGTTGATGACCGTCTCACCGCCGTGACGCATGTTCTGCACCACGAGGTTCTCGGCGTGCCACGTGAGTGTGTCGCCGAACGTCGTCGCCGGGTTCGCGCTGTCGGTGCCCGAGCACTCCGTGAAGAAGACCCGCTTCCCGGCGTCGGCGATCTGCTTCTGTGCCTCGGGCGTTCCGCCGTAGCAGTGGAACGCGGCGCCGATGATCCGCTGGATGCCACCCGTCCGTGCGAACACGTCGAGCGGGTAGGTCGGATGGTCCCAGTTGTGGTCGTAGGCCAGGATGTTCGTCGGCAGGTTCGCCGCGGTGAGCGCACCGTCCAGCACCCGCAGGAAGTCCGCCTGTTGGGCCGAGGTCATGCTCATGGACGGATAACTGGTCGCGAATTCCGGCTCGTTCTGTGCCGTGAGATCGGTGAGGGCGATGCCCTCCTGGCCGTACGCCCTGATCGCCTTGACGAGGTAGTCGGCGTAGGCCTGATAGTGCTCGGGCCGCAGACTGCCGCCGTTGAGCGCGTTGTTGGTCTTCATCCAGGCCGGCGGCGACCACGGGGAGCCCATGAAGCGGATGGCCGGGTTGATGGCCGTGGCCTGCTTCAGGACCGGGATGATCTGGCTCCGGTCCCGGTCGATGGAGAAGGCGCCCCGGGTGTCCTCGTACGTGTACGCGTTTCCGTCTCTGTCGAAGTCGGTGCTTCCCAGGGGCTGACGAAGGTAGTTGAGCCCGATGCCGTCGCCCTCGGTGGAGAAGAGTGACCGCAGCACCGTGGTGCGCTGAGCCTGGGGGAGGCTCTGGAGGAGATGGGCGGACGCGCCCGTCACCGACGCCCCCGCGCCGGTGAACTTCTGGCCCTTGTCGGCGGCGTCGACGCGGATGTCGACCGCCTGCGGAGCCCCGGTGAAGGGGACGTTCCCTTCCGGGGTGAGCTTCTTGGAGCCGTCGGGAGTGGTGACCCACACCTGCGCGGCCGGGTCGGCCGCCCGGGCGGTACCGACGGCGCCGTCGACGCCGAGGGCGGCCACGGCGAGGACGAGCGCGGCGGCTGCCGCGTGCGCTCCGGAACGTGGGGGAGTGGAGCTTGGCATGGTTGCGGCTCTCCTTGGGTTCGTACCTGCTGACAGGTTGCACCCCGGCCGACGGAGGGCGCGGCGGACGCCTCGCTCCGGGCGTGCCGGTCACAAGAGGGCGGGACAACGGCATGAAAGCACACCGACTAAGTGGTTAGTAAGTAGTCTGCCCCCGTGTTCTTCCCCGCTGCCCGGAAGATCTTCACCGGGCCTCCGGCAGGCTTAAGGTGAACCGGTGAGCAACCAGTCAGTGGGCAGGCCGACGCGCGGTCCGGCCAAGCCCCGTACGCCGCGCAGCCCGGAAGCCCGGCAGCGACAGCAGGACATCCTGGCCATCGCCATGGACACCTTCGCCGCCCGTGGCTACAACAACGCCTCGCTCGCCGAGATCGCGGACCGGGTCGGCCTCACGCAGGCGGGGGTGCTGCACTACTTCCGCTCCAAGGCCCTTCTCCTCACCAGCGTCCTCGAACTGCGCGACCAGAGAGACATCGAGCACCTCGGCCCCGATCGCCCCCAGGGGCTGGACTTCCTGCGCCACCTGGTGAACACCGCACTGCGCAACGCGGAGCGCGAGGGCATCGTCCGGCTGTACGCGGTGCTCTCGGCGGAGTCCGTCACCGACGACCACCCCGCCCAGGACTACTTCCGAGATCGCTACCACGGGCTGCGTGCCTTCGTCGCCGACGCCCTGCGCGAGGCCTGCGAACCGCCCGACGGCCGGGTGGACCTGACCGACAACGCGGCCAACGCCATCATCGCGGTCATGGACGGCCTGCAGGTCCAGTGGCTCCTGTCACCGGAATCCGTGGACATGGCCGCATCGACCGATCTCGTGATCACCTCACTGCTGGCGACTCTCGATCCCGGGCGCTTCGGCCCCCACGCCGCCCGCTGACCGCTTCGACCTGCACAGGACCCGACACACCGCTCCCGGCGGCCCTGACCCCGCGCAAGTTCCCGCACGGGCGGTCGTGGAGCGCGAACATCCCGCTCACCGGGGTGAAACGGCCCCCGCCCCGTCCGGTGCCCCATGTCCGGGAGAGATGGCGGCGGAACCCGGCCCCTCACCCGTGGCCACGCTCCGCGCACCGCCCCGGCCGTCCGTCGCCTCCAACTGAGCTTCCAGGGAAGCCAGAAGCCAGTCGTGCGCGGAGCCCGGAGTCGGCTCGGGACGGCCGCCGGGAGCGCTGATCACCTCGGCCGTCAGGTCCCAGTACCGGTCGATGCGCGGATCAGCCGCGAGCCGGCCCGCCAGCACGCGGCGGAAGGCGGGCGTGTCGTGGGCGCCGTACGTGCTCGCGTACACGTCCACGAACGCGTCCAGCGCCTCGCCGGGAGAGGGCTCCGCACCACGGCGCAGTTCCCCGCCCGCCAGGTCGTACGCCTCGGCGAGACCCGCGTACAGCACGGCCGACGCACGGGCCCCCGCGACGCCGTGCGCCCGGGGCTGGCAGGAGTCGCGGCCCCCGCCGTCGCACGGACGGGTCACGTAGGCGTGCAGCCGGGCGAAGGCGAGGACCTGGGTCGGCCGCGGGGCGTCGGGCGGGTGCGGCACCGCCGCTTCCAGGAACGCGGTGACGGACCGGGCGGGCATGCGGGGCGGCAGCCAAGCACGCCAGAATCGGGCCAGCGAGGCGGTGCTCGGCGGAGCGGCGACCGTGCCGACCAGCCGCAGCCGGCCCGGCCGTTCCGCCGGCGGGCTCTCCTGCACCAG
>NZ_NTGZ01000174.1 GCF_002551245.1 Streptomyces sp. rh34 | reverse complement strand
CGCTGCGGGAGGCCGCGGTGCGGTCGGCCCGCTGGCGGGGCGGCAACGTAGCCTTTCCGGGGCTCGCCGAGCGGGCCGCCGGTGCGGATCCGGCCGCGACGGGCCCGGTGGAGGCCGCCGGCGCGGACGGCGCGCGCTGATACGAAGATTCCGGAAAGGGAACACACGACGTATGGGTTTCGAACCGCCGCAGCGCCTGGTGCGCGCGCTCGGTGAGATGTACGGGGACGCCGCGGCGGCCGACTGGCTGGACGCGCTCCCCGCGCTGACCGGACAAGCGCTCACCGCCGGGGACGGCCTCACCGTGGAGCGGGTGGCCGCCCCCGGCGGGCGCAGCTCCCTGGTGGTCCTGGTGCGGCGGTCCGACGGGACCCCGGCAGCGTTGAAGATCGCCCCGCCGGTCGCCGGACCCGGGCTGGAGCGGGCGGCGCTGGAGCACTGGAACGGGTGGGGCGCGGTGAAGCCCCTGGACGCGCCGGAGCTCGACGCGTCCGGCGCGCTGCTGCTGGAGCGGCTGCACCACGAGGTGTCGCTGCGCTCGCTGCCGGAGGCGAAGGCGCTGCTGGAGGCGGCGGGCACGCTGCGGCGGCTGTGGGTGGACCCGCCGGCCGGGCACGCCTTCGAGAGCGTGGCCGGGCGGACCGATCGCCAGAGCGCCGGGATGCGGGCGGCCGCCGAGGCCGATCCGGAGCTGGCGCCGCTGGTGGACGCGGCGCTCGCGGCGCGGGCGGAGCTGGTGGCGGGATCGCCCGAACTCCTGCTGCTGCACGGCAACTTCCGGCAGAGCAAGGTGTTCGCCGGGGAGCGGGCGCCGTGGCTGACGGTGGGGCCGGAACCGCTGGTGGGCGAGCGCGCCTATGACCTGGCGCGGCTGGTGCGGGACCGGGTGGAGGATCTGATCGCCTCCCCCGGCGGCCCGATGACGGCCCGACGACGGGTCAAGAGGCTGGCGGAGTCGCTGGAGGTGGAACAGGCGCGGCTGCACGGCTGGACGCTGTTCCGGGCCGTGGAGTCGGGCACCCGCGCGCTGGCGGAGGGGCGGCGGCAGATGGGCGAGGTCAATCTGGAGTTCGCGGGCTGGCTGTAGCGTTTCGCCGTCCGACGAGGAGGGCCCCCGCGCTGTGCGCGGGGGCCCTCCTCGTCGGCGTTGTGCGTGATCAGGCCAGGTCGGCCGTCAGGCGGGCGATCGCCTCGTCGACGGTCAGCTCCTCGCGCTCGCCGGTGCGGCGGTCCTTCAGCTCCAGGACGCCGTCGGCGGAGCGGCGGCCGGCGACCAGGATCTTGGGCACGCCGATCAGCTCGGAGTCGGTGAACTTCACCCCGGGCGAGACGCCGGGGCGGTCGTCGACCAGGACCCGCAGGCCCGCCGCGTTGAGCTTCTCCGAGACGTCGAGGGCCAGCTCCGTCTGGAGGGCCTTGCCCGCGGCGACGACGTGGACGTCGGCCGGGGCGACCTCGCGGGGCCAGCACAGGCCCTTGTCGTCGGCGGACTGCTCGGCGAGGGCGGCCACGGCGCGGGAGACGCCGATGCCGTACGAGCCCATCGTGACCCGGACGGGCTTGCCCTGCTGGCCGAGCACGTCGAGCTGGAAGGTGTCGGCGTACTTGCGGCCGAGCTGGAAGATGTGGCCGATCTCGATGGCGCGGTCCAGGGTCAGGCCGGTGCCGCACTTCGGGCAGGGGTCGCCCTCCTCGACCACGACGACGTCGAGGTACTGGTCGACCTCGAAGTCGCGGCCCGCGACGACGTTCCTCGCGTGCTTGCCCTCCTGGTTGGCGCCGGTGACCCAGGAGGTGCCGGGGGCGACGCGGGGGTCGGCGAGGTAGCGGACCTTCTCCAGGCCCTGGGGGCCGACGTAGCCGCGTACGAGGTCGTCGCGGCCGACGAAGTCCTCGGCGGTGACCAGCTCGACGACGGCGGGGGCCAGGTGCTCGCCGAGCTTGCCGAGGTCGACCTCGCGGTGGCCGGGGACGCCGACGGCCACGATCTCGCCGTCCACCTTGACCAGCAGGTTCTTCAGGGTGGCGGAGGCGGGGACGCCCAGGTGCGCGGCGAGCGTCTCGATGGTCGGGGTGTCGGGGGTGTCCAGCTCCTCGACCGCGCCGTGCGCCGAGCCGTCGACCGGGGCGAGGGCGAAGGTCACGGCCTCGGTGTTGGCGGCGTAGTCGCAGTTCGGGCAGTCCGCGAAGGTGTCCTCGCCGGCGGCGGCGGGGGCGAGGAACTCCTCGGAGGCGGAGCCGCCCATCGCGCCGGAGACGGCGGAGACGACGCGGTGGTCCAGGCCGAGACGCTCGAAGATCTTGATGTACGCGGCCCGGTGCAGGGCGTAGGAGTGCGCGAGGCCCTCGTCGGTGGTGTCGAAGCTGTACGAGTCCTTCATCTGGAACTCGCGGCCGCGGAGCACGCCGGAGCGGGGGCGGGCCTCGTCGCGGTACTTCGTCTGGATCTGGTAGAGCATCACCGGCAGGTCCTTGTAGGACGTGCACTGGTCCTTGACGGTCTGGGTGAAGATCTCCTCGTGGGTCGGGCCGAGGAGGTAGTCGCCGCCCTTGCGGTCCTTGAGGCGGAAGAGCAGGTCGCCGTACTCCTCCCAGCGGCCGGACGCCTCGTAGGGCTCCCTCGGCAGCAGGGCGGGCAGCAGGACCTCCTGGGCGCCGATGGCGTCCATCTCCTCGCGGACCACGTTCGAGATGTTGTCCAGGACCTTCTTGCCGAGCGGCAGCCAGGACCAGATGCCGGCCGCGTTGCGGCGGACGTACCCGGCGCGGACCAGCAGCTTGTGGCTGAGCGTCTCCGCGTCCGCCGGGTCGTCGCGCAGTGTCTTGACCATCAATCGGGACATGCGCTGGACCTGGGCCATGGTGAACTCCTGCTCGCAAGGGTGGTGAGCCCGAGGTTAACCGGGCGGTGCGGGCTGGCGGAAATCGATTCAGGCCCCGGGCCTCGCGCGCAGCAGCGGCAGGCTCGCGCCCATGACCGCGTACGGCTGCGGGGCGCTCGGGAAGACGACCTGGCGGGCCAGATCGCGGTAGCCCAGCGAGCGGTACAGCGTGCGGGCCGGGCTGTCCTTGTCGATCGCCGAGAGGATCGACCGGGGAAGACCGGCGGCGTCGGTGATGTCGGTGATCAGGGTGCGGCCGATGCCGCGCTGCTGGTGGTCCGGGTGGACGTGGAGTTCGGTGATGACGAAGGAGTCGTCGAGCCAGCCGTCGGAGCCGGTGGCCCGCAGATAGGGCTCGACGACGGTGGACCACCACTGGGTGCGGTCGTTGGGCAGCCCGTAGACGAAGCCGACGAGCCGTCCGTCGGGGGCGATGGCGCCGAGGGCGCGGGCGTGGGGGTGTTCCAGGTGCCTGAGGACGATGTGACGGCGTACGTCGATCTCGTCCTGGCTCAGTCCGAAGGCCGCCGCCTGGACGCGCAGGGCTTCGTCGACGCGGGCGGCCAGGTCGACGGGGCCGATCTCGGCGTCGGGGGCCGCGGAACCTTCTTCGGAGACTGCTGCTGCCATGCGGGAACCCTACTGGCCGGGGAGGGCGGTCAGAACCGCGAGTTCCGGGGGCACGCGCGCGGGGCGGTGCGGGACAGGACGCGCGTGGCGGTTCAGAACAGCACGCTCATGAACGCGCCGACCTCGCGGAAGCCGACACGGCGGTAGGCCTTGCGGGCGGGGGTGTTGTAGTCGTTCACGTACAGGCTGACGACGGGGGCGACGTCGGCCAGGGCGTAGCGCAGGACGGCGGCCATGCCTGATTCGGAGAGGCCCTTGCCCCGGTGTTCGGGGGCGACCCAGACGCCCTGGATCTGGCAGGCCTGCGGGGTGGCCGCGCCGATCTCCGCCTTGAAGACGACCTTGCCGTCGTCGATGCGGGCGAAGGAGCGGCCGGTGCCGATGAGTTCGGCGACGCGGGCCTGGTAGAGGAGTCCGCCGTCGCCGGCGAGCGGGGAGATGCCGACCTCCTCGGTGAACATCGCCACACAGGCCGGCATCAGGACCTCGGTCTCGTCCTTGCGGATGCGGCGGACGAGCGGGTCGGGCGTGACGTCGGCGGAGAGGCTCTCGGTGACCATGAGGGGCTGGTTGGCGCGGACCTCGCGGGCGGGCCCCCAGCTGGGTTCGAGGAGCCGCCAGAGTTGGGTGGTGGGTTCGGCGGGGCCGACGATGGAGGAGCAGCGGCGGCCGGCCCTGCGGGCCCGGTCGGCGAAGGCGCGGACGGCCTCGGGTCCGGCGCAGATGGGGACGAGGTTGGCGCCGGAGTAGCACAGGGAACGGAGCATGCCGTCGGCGTACCAGCCCCACATCTCGCCGCCGAGGCGCCAGGGGTCGAGCCCGGCGACCTGCACGCGGGACGTCACGAAGGCGTTGGCCACCGGCTGGCTCTCCAGGATGGCGAGCGCTGCTTGGAGGTCGCTGGGTTCGAGGACCCGGGTGGTGGTCTGCGTCAACACGAGGGGGCCTCACCATGCGGTCTGCTGATTTCCGCACTTTAACCGACGAACCTGTCGAACGCCGCTCGAGTCCGGAAGACGGCCTCCGGGCAGGGCGGTGGTGCGGGCGGGAGCCGGTGCCCGGACACGCCGCCGCCCCACCGGGCGCGGGGCCCGGTGGGGCGGCGGTGAGCGGGGAGGGCGCGGGTCAGCTGATGGAGACCTCGGGCTCGCCGGACGTGATGCCGTCCTTCTCCATCTGTTCGGCGATCTTCATGGCCTCTTCGATGAGGGTCTCGACGATCTTCGACTCGGGGACGGTCTTGATGACCTCGCCCTTCACGAAAATCTGGCCCTTGCCGTTGCCGGAGGCGACGCCGAGGTCGGCCTCGCGGGCCTCGCCGGGGCCGTTGACGACGCAGCCCATGACCGCGACGCGGAGCGGGACCTCCATGCCCTCCAGGCCGGCGCTGACCTGGTCGGCGAGCTTGTAGACGTCGACCTGGGCGCGGCCGCAGGACGGGCAGGAGACGATCTCCAGGCGGCGCTGCTTGAGGTTGAGCGCCTCCAGGATCTGCAGGCCGACCTTGACCTCCTCGGCCGGCGGGGCCGAGAGGGAGACGCGGATGGTGTCGCCGATGCCCTCGGAGAGGAGCGCGCCGAACGCGACGGCCGACTTGATGGTGCCCTGGAACGCCGGTCCGGCCTCGGTGACGCCGAGGTGCAGCGGGTAGTCGCTCTGGGCGGCGAGCTGGCGGTAGGCGTTGACCATCACGACCGGGTCGTTGTGCTTGACCGAGATCTTGATGTCGCCGAAGCCGTGCTCCTCGAAGAGGGACGCCTCCCACAGGGCGGACTCGACGAGGGCCTCGGGGGTGGCCTTGCCGTACTTCTTCAGG
Source organism: Streptomyces sp. rh34 (assembly GCF_002551245.1). Lineage (GTDB taxonomy): Bacteria > Actinomycetota > Actinomycetes > Streptomycetales > Streptomycetaceae > Streptomyces. Next base: position 10,346 of record NZ_NTGZ01000174.1, on the reverse strand, counting down.
AGCCGCGCGTCCAGGGAGCCGGCGTTGACGCCGATCCGGATCGGGGTGCGGGTCTCGGCGGCCGCCTTCGCGATCTCCTTGACCTTGTCGTCGAACTGCTTGATGTTGCCCGGGTTCACCCGGACCGCGGCGCAGCCGGCGTCGATCGCGGCGAAGACGTACTTCGGCTGGAAGTGGATGTCGGCGATCACCGGGATCTGTGATTTCCGGGCGATCGTGGCGAGCGCGTCGGCGTCGTCCTGCGTCGGGCACGCGACCCGGACGATCTGGCAGCCGGACGCCGTCAGCTCGGCGATCTGCTGGAGCGTGGCGCCGATGTCGGACGTGCGGGTCGTCGTCATCGACTGCACGGAGACGGGCGCGTCGCCGCCGACCGCGACCGAGCCGACCTGGATCTGTCGGCTGACCCTTCGGTCGGCGAGCTTGGTCGGAACGGCCGGCATTCCGAGAGAAATCGCAGTCATGCGCTGTGCATCCCCAAGGTGTGGATCAAGGTCCCGAGATCGGCGGGCTCCAGCCTTCGAGGTTACGGCACGGGAGGCTGGACGGAAGCACCGTGTCGACAAGTCCACCCATTGGTGGGCGGCCGGACACGGAGGGTGTGCCCGGCCGACACCTGTGCGGCGGGAGGGGCGATCAGGAGATCTTGACGGGGTTCACGATGTCGGCCACCAGGACCAGCAGCGTGAAGCAGATGAAGAGTCCGGCGACCACGTAGGCGACCGGCATCAGCCGGGCCACGTCGAAGGGGCCCGGGTCGGGGCGCCGGAAGACCTTGGCCACATTGCGCCGGAGGGACTCCCAGAGCGCGCCCGCGATGTGCCCGCCGTCCAGCGGGAGCAGCGGCAGCATGTTGAACAGGAACAGCGAGAGGTTGAAGCCCGCGAGCAGGAACAGCATCATCGCGACCTGGTTCTGCGCCGGGATGTCGAGGTTCATCACCTCGCCGCCGATCCGGGCCGCGCCCACGACGCCGACCGGCGAGTCGTCGGCCCGTTGGCCGTCGCTGAAGGCGGCGTCCCAGAGGGCCGGGATCTTGGACGGCAGGGCGATGATCGAGTCGACGCCGTTCTCGATCATGTCGCCCATGCGGACGGTGGAGTCGACGAAGGAGAGCGGCACGATCTCGGTCTGCGCGGCAAAGCCCAGGTAGCCCGCCTTGACGAACTGGTCCGGGACGACCTGGCCGTTGCCGTCCTTCTTCGCGACGGCGTTCTCGCGCAGGACGGCGTCGAGGGTCACTTCCTTGCCGTCGCGCTCGACGACGAGGGTGGCGGGGCCGATGGTCTCGCGGATGCGGTCCGAGAGCGTCGCCCAGTCGTCGACCTTCTTCCCGTCGAAGGCGATGATCTTGTCGCCCTCCCGGAGTCCGGCGGCCTTGGCGGGTGAGACCGGGTCGCTGTCCTTGCAGGTCTCACGCTTGTCGCTCTGCGAGATGACGCACTGCTGGACGCCGGCGACCTCCGTGGTCTGCGTCTGGAAGCCGAAGGTCATCGCGACGCCCATGAAGATGGCGACCGCGAGGATCAGGTTCATGAAGGGGCCGGCAAACATCACGATGACGCGCTTCCACGGCTTGCGCGTGTAGAAGAGCCGCTTCTCGTCGCCCGGTTCCAGCTCCTCGAAGGCGGCGGAGCGGGCGTCCTCGATCATGCCCCGCCACGGTGAGGTGGAACGGGCTTCGAGGCGGCCGTCGGGTCCTGGCGGGAACATCCCGATCATGCGGATGTAGCCGCCGGCCGGGATGGCCTTGATGCCGTACTCCGTGTCGCCCTTCTTCTTCGACCAGATCGTCGGGCCGAAGCCGACCATGTACTGCGGGACCCGGATGCCGAACATCTTGGCCGTGGAGAGGTGGCCCAGCTCGTGCCAGGCGATGGAGAAGAGCAGGCCCACGACGAAGACGGCGATCCCCACGACCGTCAGCAGGACCGAGGTCAGACTCATGCGCGCGCCTCCGCTGTCGCTTTCGCCGAGAGTTCCCGGGCCCGTGCGCGGGCCCACGTTTCCGCTTCGAGGACGTCCGCGACGCTGAGCGAGGTTCCCGGGGCGGGGGTGCCGTGTTCGGACACCACAGCGGTGACCGTATCCATGATTCCGTTGAAGGGCAGCTGTCCGGCGAGGAAAGCGTCCACGCACTCCTCGTTCGCCGCGTTGAAGACGGCCGGCGCGGTGCCTCCGAGCGCGCCCACGTGGCGGGCGAGGCCGACCGACGGGAAGGCCTCGGTGTCCAGCGGGAAGAACTCCCAGCTGGAGGCCTTCGTCCAGTCGAAGGCGGGGGCGGCGTCCGGGACGCGCTGGGGCCAGCCGAGCCCGATCGCGATGGGGCCGCCCATGTCCGGCGGGGTGGCCTGGGCGAGCGTGGAGCCGTCGCTGAACTCGACCATGGAGTGCACGTAGGACTGCGGGTGGACCACGACCTCGATCCGGTCGAACGGGATGTCGTAGAGGAGGTGCGCCTCGATGACCTCCAGGCCCTTGTTGACCAGGGTCGCGGAGTTGATGGTGATGACCGGTCCCATCGCCCAGGTCGGGTGGGCGAGCGCCTGCTCCCGGGTGACGTCGGCCAGTTCGTCGCGCGTACGGCCCCGGAAGGGTCCGCCGGAGGCGGTGACGACGAGCCTGCGGACGTCGGCGCGGGTGCCCGCGGCCAGCGCCTGGAAGAGCGCGGCGTGCTCGGAGTCGACCGGGATGATCTGGCCGGGGGCGGCGAGCGCCTTCACCAGCGGGCCGCCGACGATCAGCGACTCCTTGTTGGCGAGGGCGAGCGTGCGGCCCGCCTTCAGCGCGGCCAGGGTCGGGGCGAGTCCGATGGAACCGGTGATGCCGTTGAGCACGGTGTGGCAGGCGCTCGCGGCGAGGGTGGTGGCCGCGTCGGGTCCGGCCAGGATCTCGGGGAGCGGCTCGCCGGGCCCGTAACTCTCCCGCAGCGCCGCGCGCAGGGCGGGGACCGCGTCCTCGGCGGCGACCGCGACCGTGTCGACCCGCAGCCGGCGGGCCTGCTCGGCCAGCAGGGCGACCCGGCCGCCGGCGGCCGAGAGCGCCGTGACCCGGAAACGGTCGGGGTTGCGCAGGACCAGGTCGATGGCCTGGGTGCCGATGGACCCGGTGGAGCCGAGGATCACGAGATCCCGGCGGCCGTCCGCGGCGTCGAAGACGAGATGCGGATCGGCGAGGGGGGCGGGGCTGTCGCTCATGCCCCCCATTGTTGCCGCTCCGGCTGTGTGCGGGGACAGCGCGTCCCGGTGGGGCGCGTTGGCGGCTTCCCCCGGCGCTCTTCGAGGTCGCGTCACCGCGCCGCGCGGTGGTACGTCACCGGGCCACGAGCTGGTACGTCAGCGGGCCGCGAGGTCCCCGTCGCGTAGGGGCGATGGCGGCGAGGGTCGGCATGGTGTCGGAGATGTCGCGCATGTTGACGGCGAGTCCGCGCAGCCGGCCGGTGGAGCGGACGGTGGTGGCGTCGGCGCCCGCCTCCACCTCGGCGCCCATGGCGCGCGGGACGTCGACGAAGCGCGGGTCGCCCTGGGCGGCGGGCGGGCCGGGTGGGGTGCCTCGGGTGCGTGGACGCGCCCCGCCCGCCCGGCGCGGCTCAGCGCACCGGGCGGTGCTGGTTCTCCCGGACGGAGGGCCCCGGGGTGGCGTCCGCGATCCAGGGCCCCTCGCCACTGGGGTCGACGACGCCCTCCTCCAGCCAGGCGTACGTCCCCGACAGGACGCCGTCGACGACGCGCCGGTCGAGGTCGTCGGTGTTGGACCACAGACGGGCGAACAGCTCCTCGACCCGGATGCGGGCCTGCCGGCAGAAGGCGTCCGCGAGCTGGTAGGCCTCGCGGCCGTGCTCTCCCGTCCCGCGCAGGTGCTCGGCGCGGACGCAGGCGGCGCTCATCGCGAAGAGTTCCGCCCCGATGTCGACGATCCGGCCGAGGAAGCCCTGCTTCGTCTCCATCCGCCCCTGCCAGCGGGACATGGCGTAGAACGTGGACCGGGCGAGCTTGCGCGACGACCGCTCGACGTACCGGAGGTGCCCGGAGAGATCGCGGTGGCCGGAGGGGTGGAACTCGGCGTACGTACCCGGGAGTTGCCCGGCTCCCGTGACCAGTTGGGGCAGCCAGCGGGCGTAGAAGCCGGCGGCGTTCGCACCCGCCCTGGCCTTGGCGGAGAACGGCTTGTCGGGGTCGATGATGTCCCCCGCGACCTTGAGGTGGGCGTCGACGGCCTCGCGGGCGATCAGCAGGTGCATGATCTCGGTGGAGCCCTCGAAGATCCGGTTGATCCGCATGTCCCGGAGCATCTGCTCGGCGGGCACGGCCCGTTCGCCGCGGGCGGCCAGCGACGCGGCGGTCTCGAAGCCTCGGCCACCGCGGATCTGGACCAGTTCGTCGGCGATCAGCCAGCCCATCTCGGAGCCGTAGAGCTTGGCGAGGGCGGCCTCGATGCGGATGTCGTTGCGGTCCTCGTCGGCCATCTGCGAGGAGAGGTCGACGATGGCCTCCAGGGCGAAGGTGGTGGCCGCGATGAACGAGACCTTCGCGCCGACCGCCTCGTGCCGGGCGACGGGCCTGCCCCACTGTTCCCGGACGCCGGACCATTCGCGGGCGATCTTCAGGGACCACTTGCCCACGCCCACGCACATCGCGGGCAGCGAGAGGCGGCCGGTGTTGAGGGTGGTCAGGGCGATCTTCAGACCGGCCCCCTCGGGCCCGATCCGGCAGGCGCCGGACACCCGGACCCGGTGGAAGCGGGTGACGCCGTTCTCGATGCCGCGCAGGCCCATGAACGCGTTGCGGTGCTCCACGGTGACGCCGGGGGCGTCGGCCTCGACGACGAAGGCGGTGATGCCGCCGGGGTGGCCCTCGGAGACGGGGACCCGGGCCATGACGACCAGGAGGTCGGCGACGACGCCGTTGGTGGTCCAGAGCTTCACCCCGTCGAGGACGTAGTCCGGCCCGTCGGGCACCGCGGAGGTGGCGAGGCGGGCCGGGTCCGAGCCGACGTCCGGCTCGGTCAGCAGGAACGCGGAGATGTCGGTGGTGGCCAGCCGGGGCAGGAAGACGTTCTTCTGCTCCTGGGTACCGAAGATCTTCAGGGGCTGCGGTACGCCGATCGACTGATGCGCGGAGAGCAGGGCGCCGATCGCGGGGCTGGCCGAGCCGGCCAGGGCGAGCGCCTTGTTGTAGTACACCTGGGTGAGGCCGAGCCCGCCGTACTTGGTCTCGATCTTCATCCCGAGGGCGCCGAGCTCCTTGAGACCGGCGATCACCTCGTCGGGGATCTTCGCCTCCCGCTCGATCCGCGCGCTGTCGACGCGCGTCTCGCAGAACGTGCGCAGCCGCGCCAGGAACTCCTCGCCGCGCCGGATGTCGTCGGGCGGCGGCAAGGGGTGCGGATGGATCAGATCCAGGCGGAGGCGCCCCAGGAACAGTTCCTTGGCGAAGCTGGGCTTGCGCCAGTCCTGCTCCCGGGCGGCCTCGGCGACCCGTCGCGCCTCGCGTTCGGTGACCTTGGGCGCCCCGGGGGCCCGAGGGGTGTTGTGTGGTGCGGACATGAGGGACCTCACCTCGCCGCGCGCCACCGGACGGATGGGCACCCGGACCTGGACGCACGGACTGCTAGTCGCTGCTTACTGGTCCGTATGTAACCCGCGTACCCGTGGTTCGGCACCCGCACCGGTGCCCGCGCGCGAAGACACGGGCGGCCCGAACCCCCGCACAGTGGGTTCGGGCCGCCCGCCGCGCCCCCGCCCGCACCCGCTGTCCAGGCGGGGGCGCGGGCGGGGTCGTCCGGGGTGTTACAGGGCGAGGCCGGTGAGGACCAGGACGCGCTCGTAGGTGTAGTCGTCCATGGCGTAGCGCACGCCCTCGCGGCCGACGCCGGACTGCTTGGCGCCGCCGTACGGCATCTGGTCGGCGCGGTACGAGGGGACGTCGCCGATGATCACGCCGCCGACCTCCAGGGCGCGGTGGGCGCGGAAGGCGGTCTGGAGGTCGTGGGTGAAGACGCCTGCCTGGAGGCCGTACGGGGAGGAGTTGACGGCGGCGAACGCCTCGGCCTCGCCGTCCACCTTCTGGAGGGACATGACCGGGCCGAAGACCTCTTCGCAGGAGAGCTTCACGTCGTCGGGGAGGCCGGCGAGGACGGTCGGGGCGTAGGTGGCCCCGTCGCGCTTGCCGCCGGTGAGCAGCTCGGCGCCGCCCTGGACGGCCTCGTCGACCCAGGACTCGACGCGCTTCGCGGCGTCCTCGCTGACGAGGGGGCCGACATCGGTGGCGGCGTCGGCCGGGTCACCGGTGACCAGTGCCTCGACGGCGGCGACGATCTTGGGGACGAGCCGGTCGTAGACGGCGGCGTCGGCGATGACGCGCTGCACGGAGATGCAGGACTGGCCGCCCTGGTAGTTGGAGAAGGTGGCGATCCGGGTGGCGGCCCAGTCGAGGTCCGCCTCCGACGCGTAGTCGCCGAGGACGACCGCCGCGCCGTTGCCGCCGAGCTCCAGGGTGCAGTGCTTGCGGGGCACCGACTCCATGATCGCGTAGCCGACCGGGCCCGAGCCGGTGAAGGAGATGACCGGCAGCCGCTCGTCCTGGACGAGGGCGGGCATCCTGTCGTTCGGGACCGTCAGGACGGACCAGGAGCCGGCCGGCAGGTCGGTCTCGGCCAGCAGCTCGCCCAGGATCAGCGAGGAGATCGGGGTGGCCGGGGCCGGCTTGAGGATGATCGGAGCGCCGACGGCGATGGCCGGGGCGACCTTGTGGGCGCTGAGGTTCAGCGGGAAGTTGAAGGGCGCGATGCCGAGGACGGCGCCGCGCGGGAAGCGCCGGGTCAGGCCGAGGCGGCCGGTGCCGCCGAGGTCGGTGTCGAGCCGCTGGGCCTCGCCGCCGTTGAAGCGGCGGGCCTCCTCGGCGGCGAACCGGAACACGGACACGGCCCGGCCGACCTCGCCGCGCGCCCACTTGATCGGCTTGCCGTTCTCCGCCGAGATCAGCTGGGCGATTTCCTCGGTGCGCTCCGTCAGCCGCCGTACGACGTGGTCGAGCGCGGCGGCCCGTACGTGTGCCGGGGTGGCCGCGAACTCGTCGCGCACCGCGTGGGCGGCGGCGACGGCCTCCTCGACCTGGGCGTCGGTCGGCACGCTGACGGTGCCGACGAGGCGTCCGTCGTACGGGTTGGTGACGTCGAAGCTGTCGGCACCGGTGGCCTGGCGGCCGGCCACCCAGAAGGCGTGGGGCGAAGTCATGGAGGTTCCGGCCCTTCGGAGGTCGTGAGGAAGTCATGGCGAGGTCGTGACGGGGGTCGTGGTGAAGGTCGTGGCGCCCGGAAGGCTCCCCTCCCCGGTCCCACGGTAGGGCGGGGAGGCGCTCAGGGCGTTTGTCCGGCGTGGAGCGGAGCGGGCGGCGGGTGCTCCGAATTGGCGGAGGCGGCGCCACCGGATCGCTCCGGCACGGCCGCCCCGGGGCTCCCCGTACGCCGGACGAGATCCGGTACGAGGGTGAGCAGGCCGGCCACCGCGAGTCCCGCGCCCAGCCAGAGGGGAGCCCGCAGGCCGAACCGGTCGACGCCCACGCCGCCCAGTGCCGAGCCGAGGACCACGCCGAAGGTGATGAAGGAGCTGTGCACGGTGTTGACGAGCGGCCGGGCGTTGCCCCTGCGCTGCACCCGCGTGACCAGGGCCGGGTTCATGGTGACCCCGACGAGGCCGATGCCCAGCATGCAGAGCACCGCCCAGATCCCGAATCCGGCCAGCAGGGCGAACCCGGCCAGGAACACCACGTTCAGGGACAGGCCGCCGAGCAGGACCGGGAGGGCGTACCGGTCGGCGAGGCGGCCGACGACGGTGTTGCCGATCACCGTGGCGGCGCCGTAGGCCAGGAGCAGCAGCGGGACCGTGCCCGAGGAGAACCCGGTGACCTCGGTGAGGATCGGGTTGAGGTAGCTGAAGGCGGAGAAGGTGGCCCCGATGACCATGGTGCTGGTGAGGAGCGTGAGCCAGAGCCGAGGGGCGCGGAAGACCGTCAGTTCGGTGCGGAACGTGCCGCTGCCCTCCGGCCGATCCGCCCGTTCCACGCCGATCAGCGTGCACAGGGCGGCGGCGGCCGTCAGTGCGGAGATGACCCAGAACGCGGCGCGCCAGCCGTACCGTTCGCCGGTCAGGGTGGCCAGCGGCAGCCCGAGCAGGGTGCCGAGCATCAGCCCGTTGAGGATGACCGCCACGGCCCGGCCGCGTGTCTCGGGGCGGGTGAGCTGGGAGCCGAGCGAGATCGCGACGCCGAAGAAGGCCTGCGAGGCGACCCCGGTGATGACCCGTGCGACCACCATGGCCGGGTAGCCGGATGCGGTGGCGGCCAGCACGTTGCCGGCCAGGAAGACCGGGAAGAGGACCATGAGCGCGGTCTTGGGCGGAAGACGCAGCAGGGCGACGGAGAGCAGTGGTCCGCCGAGCGCCATCGACAGGGCGAAGACGGTGATCAGGTAGCCGATCTGCGGGACGGTGACGCCCAGCCCCTCGGCCATCTGCGGCATCAGTCCCGCGACGACGAATTCACTGGTGACCATGGCGAAGATGCCGAAGGCCAGTACGTGGACGGCACGAGGCACGGTGGGGCCCCCTTTGTGGGTGCGATGAGGTTTTGTATCGAACGGTTCAAAACTTGAGCATGAGCAGGCAGCCGCACCCGAGGGCGCGGCGAGGCGGGAGCGTTCAGCGGATCAGGGCGTCCAGCGCGGTGTCGGCGACGGCCTGGACGGCCGCGCGGTCGGCTCCGCCCTGGGCCGTGACGCGCATGCCGCCGATGACGGCGTTGACGTAACGGGCGAGGGCGTCGGAGCCACGCGCGGAGGCGATGGAGCCGTCGCGCTGTCCGGCGGCGATGACGCCGGACAGGCCCCGCAGCCTGCGGGCGGCGTCCCGCTCCAGGAGCCGGGCGGCCTCCGGATCGCGGGACGCCAGCTCGACCGTGGAGTTGACCCCCAGGCAGCCCAGGCTGCGACCGTCGGGGCGGTGGTCGAACTCGTCGGCCACGACCTTGTCGAGCAGGGCGCGCACCCGCTCGCCGGGCGCGAGGGACTCGTCCTCGAGTACGGCGTCCTGAGCGTCGGCCATGGCGTCCAGGTAGCGCGCCAGCGAGCGTGCGAACAGCTCGCGCTTGCTCTGGAAGGTGTTGTAGATGCTGCTGCGCCCCAGCCCGGTGACGTCGCACAGGTCCTGGGTGGAGGTGGCCTCGTAGCCGTACTCCCAGAAGGTGCGCATCGCGGCGTCCAGGGCCCGCTCCTCGTCGAACTGTCTCGGTCGGGCCATGCCAGCACTCTAGGGTTTTGTACTGCTCGATGCAATACGGGCCGTGTCCGGCGCTCACCCCTCGGCGGGCGTCGCCGCCTCGGTCGCCTTGAGGGCGAGCCACAGCTCCATGCGGACGTCCGGGTCGTCCAGCGAGCGGCCCAGGATCTCCTCCACCCGGCGCATCCGGTAGCGCAGCGTGTGCCGGTGCACGCCCAGGTCGGCGGCGGCGGCGTCCCACTGGCCGTGGCGGGAGAGCCAGGCGCGCAGGGAGGCCACGAGGTCACCCCGGCCCTTGGCGTCGTGCTCGTACAGCGCGCGGAGCATGCCGTCGGCGAAGGCCCGTACCGCGTCGTCGGCGAGCAGCGGCAGCACCGAGCCGGCGGCCAGCTCCTCGTGCTCCACCAGGGCCCTGCCGCGGCGGCGGGCGACGGAGAGGGCCTGTTCGGCCTGCTTGTACGCGGCGGAGACGGCGATCGGGCCGGAGGGGGCGGAGAGGCCGACCACGACGTCGCTGTCCTCGGCACCGCCCTCGCGCGGGGCGCGGTCGTCCTGGGCCTCGGCGTAGGCGGCGCAGGCGGCGACGGCGGAACCGCCGTCCGCGGCGAGCACGACGACCCGCTCCCCCTCGGGGACCAGGAGCAGCGCCTCGCCGGTACGGGCGGCGGCGGCCTCCATCGTCTCGGTGAGCAGCTCGGGCCCCGCGGGTGCGGAGGCCTCGGCGATGAGCAGCCGGAACGGGGCGTCGAGCAGCCCGCCGTAGAGGTCTCCGGCGACCGCGCGCGCGTGGTCGGGCTGTCCGGCGAGCAGCATGCGCAGGACGGCGGCGCCCAGGCGTTGCTCGGCGCCCTGGAGGGCTCGGGAGCGGGCGGTGGTCAGGGTGAGCAGGGCGACGGCGGAGTGCACGGCGTAACGCTCGGCGGTGCCCAGCGCGGCACCGGTGCCGACGGCCAGCGCGCCGCGGGCCCGGCGGCCGGTGCCCAGCGACTGGAGCTCCACCCGGTCCTCGCTGTCGCCGACGACGACGCTGGCGGGGGCGGGACGGTCCCGGAGGCGCTCGACGTCGGGGGTGAGG